>JBCCOJ010000018.1:0-26900 GCA_039025415.1 Bacteroidota bacterium
AATTGGCTGATATGATTCCCGCATTCACTTGAAATAGTGTCAGTCTATCAGCTATTTGTTCAACTAGTTCAGTTCTGTGAACTACAATCAATACTTTCTTACTCTTTACATGCGCCTTTCTTACAATCTCCGAAAATACAGTTGTCTTTCCTGTTCCGGTTGGCATTTGAAAAAGTACACTCATCAAGTTCAACCTTTTGGGGTCCCATGCTTCAAAGATCTTTTTGATCCCCTCATTTTGATATGGTCTTAGTTGAACTTGTGACATTGTGATGACTAGTATTTTTTCATTCTTCGAATTTTGAGTAGTTAGCCCTCCCTTTACTTTTATTTATCCTTCCCAACTTTGTGCCATCAATTTTCTTCTGTAGAAATAGGCTCAACTCTCCAAATTTGATAATGGGTACTTGGTTAACACTGGCTTTAAATTGTTTTTTGATTATAGCATAGATTATCGGGTACTTGACGTTTCCTTTACCTTCCTGGTATTCCTTGTACTCATGGTATCTGTCTATGAGATATTTGATATAATTCTTCTTTTCAAGATCAGCTCCAATAGAATCTTTATGTGGTTCTAGATTAGGCTTTTTAGTTGTTTTGATTACTAGGCTTTCAATATTGTTGGCAACTGTTGAATCTGTTACATTTCCAGATATAGAGATGCTTTTGCCTTGCCTTTTACTGTTCCTAATGACCAACATTTTTTTGAATGCCTTGGCTTCTTCAAGAGATATATCGCCTTTTGTTATGTTAGAATGGCACATTCTGCAAAGCATGAGCAAATTGGAGGAGTCATTGTTCTCTGGGTTCTCATCAAGATGGTGTACTTCAAAATGTCCTACATCCAAGTCTCTACAAACTGGACATTCTGACCCAATCTCTTGTTGCAGCTTTGCTCTTAGTTTCTCTGGTATTTTTTTTCTAACCTTCGCCATACAATCATTTTCTTTCTACAAAAACCACAAATTCTGTTTTCCATAAGGTGGTATTTCTTCACCAACAAAATGAGGGGCGATTTGAGCCACCATTTCAGGGTATTTGATGGTAACGGGTAAGTTCTGTTGTCGAATGGATTTCCAATACATTCTACTGAACTGATACACCTGGTCAATCAATTCTCGTACAACCTTTATTTCTTGTAATAATTCTGGATCGGTACATTGTAGTTTTAACTTAATAGGAAACGGGAAACCGTCTGCTTTACTGTAAGTCTTTCCATTGTAACGGGTATTGTTGAATAGGAGATGTTTGTTTTCTCCAATCTTGATGTATGTTCCGCTTAATGGCATGAGTTCATTCCATGAGTTGTCAAACGCTACTATATCCTCTGATTCTGTTTTATTGATGGTGATGATGAATACTGGAATAGGTAGACCCAAATCCTCTAATGCTTGTTGAATGGGTTCCAATTCTTTTTCACTCATGGACTTGTAGAAATGGATTATTAACCTTTCAGGGTCTTCATTTACTGTTGCATATTCTTTGATAGAACTGGCTATTGATCCTGCCAGTACATCAATCTCATCCTTTAAGAAATATTCAAATCGGTTGAACTTCCCATTATTCCCGAAACTAAATGCACTACCAATATACTGTACACCCACATCTACATGCTTAAATGCTCCTACACCAACAATCAATTCATTCTTTTCTGGTGTGTTCAATCTCCAAGGAATACCGTCTAATTTGGCTAACATGGCAACTGCTATGTTGGGCAAGCTGTACACCCAATTATCACCTTGTTCACGCATTTTAGCAGGATCAATGGCTTGTGAGGTAATGTTTCTTTTGAGTAATAGTTCCTTTAGTTGGTAGTAGATTTCTCGTTTGGGTTTATCGTATTCAAACTTGCCATAAGGAGTGATATAGATAGCAATGTACTTTACCTCAGGGTTGATGTTTCTTTCGGATAGCTTTTGTTCTATTTCAGGAATAGGGTTCTCTTTGTTCTTAAAAACTATACTGAATCCATCTTCAGTGTGGAATAAGATTTTAGCATAATTGTACAGCCCTTTGAACCACTTCAAACCAGTATTAAAACAGTCATTTACCGTTCTTGCTGCATCCTTATCGTCTTCATGTAAGATGAAAAAGAGATGAATGTTTTTATATGGGCTTGCTTTGAAAGGTTTATGATCTCTCAGTGCAAACTTGGGTACTTCACTGGGGTGATTATCTCCAAATAGTAATTGGTTGCTTTCTTGTGACGTACTGTCCACTCGTGTAGGTGGTACATCTAAAAAGCCTCCGTCATGCAACGGAATAAACTCTTTGAATTTGCTGATATTGATAAACTTTTTGTAGAACCCTTGTATTTGTTTGAGGTACTTGGGGTAACGATTGTCTCTGGGTGGTGCTTCTGCTACAAATCCTAATGCTCCTGCTAAGTCCTTATTTAGTACTGGATAACATGATTCATAATCAATGCTTTCATCTTCTTCCAAATGTCTCCACCTTCTCAACTGCTTGCCTACTAATACCCAATTGAAGCAAGTAGGGCTTACTGATTGAATGAGTTCAGCAGCATTTTGTTTCATCACCTTGGACTGACCATCATAAGAGAGTAATATTTCAGGGTATTTGCTTACGGTGCTGAGTTGGACTTTCAATGAGAACTTTTCATAAATAGTCCAGTCGTTCGTAGTACCATACCTTGACTTAATCCATACTTGATTCTCTTTTACAAAACCAACCTTTACGATCTGCTCTTTTATTGATCTGAAATAGAAATTTATCTGTCGGTTGTAGTACCGTTTAATCAGGTCTGGATTCTCTTTTTTGAAATCTATGGATAGGGGTTGAAATCCTACGGTTTCTCCCGTAAAGGTGGTATAAAGTTCATTGGTGCTGTTACGAACAATATTGGGAAACAACTGCTCTGCTTCATTCGGAAAAAGTGTAAAGTGTAACTTCTGAGATTTACCATTGTCTTTATCTGACACGTAAAAAGTAATGGGCTTTTCAGGCCAGTCAAATGTCAGTATGTTGAAGAATAATGATTTTTTACTCATAATGTCGTTTACCGTTTTTCTGTATCCAATTGTTTTTCCACTTGCTGTATTACTCGTTTTGCTACTTCTTCACCTTTTATAATTTCAATTACCTGATCTGCCAGCCAGAGTGTCAATAGTTCATTGAGGTCTGCTTTCAGTAGGGTTGCCAATTGAACTACCTGTTCCCTTTTAGCCCTACGATCACCCCGTTCTATTTTACTAAACATAGGGGTGTCTATTTCCAAACTTGCTGCCAATTGTCTTTGTAAAATTTCTTTGCTTTCGCGTAACTCTTTGATCTTTTCACCTAAAGTCATGACTATTCAGATTTAGACTTGTCAATATTAGGACAATATACGAAAAGAAGAAGATAATAACAGAAGAAAACACTGAAAATCAGGAGTGAGGATTTCAAGGAAATCGAGAAAGCAGAGGACTAATTGTCCTTAGCTTCCTGAGTATCCTTATTTTCCTGAATAGACAGGTTAATGTAATGATCTTGTTTCTCTCTATGTATGATTCCTTTTTTGTTAAACTCGGTAATATATCCCTCTGCTGTTTTGTCTGGAATATTGAGACTCTTGGCTACTTGTAAGTATTTCTGTCTATTGAATATGTGCGGTAGTGCATCCAAGTATTTTTCTTTTCTATTCTTCCGCTTCACAGGCTTTTGATCTTCTGGTAATTCTGAAAATACTTTACTGGAATGCTTTACTAATACTCTGACTATTGATAATGCTGCTTGAAAATCTCTTTCTTCACAAACCAATTGTTGGCTAACTTCTCCTGTCTCTAATATTCTAAGTGCTGACAAAATCATGCTAATACGAAAGGCAATAAGCCCTAATCTTCTGATGGTAGCCATATAGTCCAATCCTTGCAATGTGGTATAGTGGTTTTGTATTTGGGCAAAGAATTGATTGAACTGTGCTTGCTGGTCTGCTGTAAGGGTAAACTCTACTTCCGAATTACTTTTGAGCACCTTGTATAATTCATAAAACTGTAGTCCTAATCCATCAAAGTATTCATCTAATCCTGTATTGGTACTTTCTGCAAATACATTTTTCCAAGTCGGTCTGACGTTCATAAAGTAAAAGATAAACCGACTGAATAGCCCATTTTCTGCATTGGGAATCAAGGCAGCAACTTGTTTTGGTGTTCCAGAAAGTACAGCCGAAAGGCAAGGGTTTTCAATATCTACATATTCTCGGTCTGTTCTTCTGTAGTAGCTAATCGTTTCATGATGAAAAGCTTTCCTAAAACCATCACTGTAGTTTCCATAATCACTTTTAAAGGCGTGGGCTAATGTGTCACCTTCTGTTTCAAATATCAACCCCTTTCCATCACTATCACCCAAGAGTTGATAAGCTCCAGTTGAACTATTGTTGGCAGGAATGAACAACATTTTTTCGGGTGCCTTTCCAGGCTTTTCTACACCTTCCTCTTTACCCTTTTTTGCATTGTAATCTGCCATTTCCAATTCATACTGTTGTTTAAGTAGTTTGGCTTGCTCTCTCATTTCTTTGTGAATCGGGTTGACTAATTGTCTGCAATGCACTAATCGTCCTTTTCCTGCGGATGCTTGTGCAGTGATAAATAGAAAAAGGTTGGAATACATTTTTCGCCCATCATAGATGCCATATACTTTTGGTAAACACGCACTCAATGCAGCTAATGAGCCTAACAATAGCAGATCCTTTTCCTCTTTGGATGAGGCTACTTGGGTAACTTTCTGTAGAAACTCAGGAAGTTCAGGAAATAGTGAATCGGAAAGATTCGGCATTTCTGCTGTTTTTTCTTCTTTCCTGCTCTTTGGTTTTGAAAGTGCAATTCCTGCTTGTTTTGCATGAAAGAAAAAAGTCTTTAGCGATACACCTTGTCCATGTGCCTTTAAACAGCTATCAAATTGCTTATCACATTCAGGTGCGGTATAGTCAGCATAAAATTGACTGATTCTATGAAATAACTCCCTGCCTTCTTCTCCAAATTCGTCAGCAAATGCGAAACCAATATTCCGCCAATCACTATATGCGGTGGCAATGTCAATTTGCTGTGCTTCAATTTTTTGAATGATGGTTTCTACTTCAGATCGTGAGGTAATAGATGTGGTTGTTTTATGCTCTGTATATATTGTTTGTTGGTCTGGTTTTTCCATCCATTCCAACGGATTAAACGTTTTCTTGTCCATTTTCTATAAATATTTTGGGTTGATGAATATGTTCGGGTCATTAGGCAAGAAACAAGCTCTTGAAATGTCTTTTCCCGATTGATCTACTTCCAGTTTGTATGTATGCTGAATGTAGTTAGCAACTGCCTTGAAATAGTCTTGGTGTTTGACTTGGGTTAGCTCAATGGGGATCACCCATTTTAAACCATCACCTGACGGTGACACAAACAATAACTCTGTTTCAAAGTAGGGGTCTTTCAGTAATTGATTTTTCAATTCTGAAAGATTGGTGATGTGGTCAAAGTCAATTGTCAGTAAACCAGAATGCTTTCTTAGGTTCTTATCATTCCTCTTGGAAAATGCCCCTGAGAAAGTGACATAATCAAAATGAAATGCTTTGTACTTTCTGGCTTCTTTGACTTCTTGAATATTGCGTAAGGTGTCTGTACTTTCTGCAAATTCACTACTCTTAATAATCTGGTACACCTCAACCAAAGTGATTTCTTTAGTCGGGTGAACATTAGTAACAGGTCGTTTGAAGTAGCTAAATACAGGTGATTGTGGTTTTGTGATTGTTTGATCTGTTTGTTGCTGTTTTAGCTCTGGTCTATCATAAAATCCATTTCTCTGTCCAATTCTCAAATGCAATACTTCATTGATCTTCTCATACAATTCCTGACCTGATAAGTCGAAATGCAATGAGGCAAAATCAAAGACATTGCCTTGTGCAATGGCTTCTTCTGAATCGGTGTGCGTAGCACAACTATCAACTATTTTCACCTCCAATGTGAGTTTATCATTATTGAATGGGTTCTTGGTGGGTTTACAGTCCCTTCCCGAAAGGGAAAGGACTGATTCACCTGTATAGTACTGTCGCAACACATAAGCATAGATATTCAAGCCATAGTGTGTTTTGTTCAATATCTCTTCTCTACTTATCTCCATGACCTGTCCGCTTTGAATGTGAATAATTCGATTGTAACAGAGTCTCTAAGTCGGAAACCTTGTAGTAGAATTTGCCATTGATTCTGCTGTAAGGCAGCTTCTCTTGATCTCTCAGAGTTTGTAAGGTACGTTTGCTGATATAGAGGCTTTGCATTACTTCTTGCCCATCAATCCACTCATCCTTAAATTGAGCCAATCGGGTTCTGCGTATCTCCATCACTACTTGCTTGATGGTGTCTACCTCCTCGGATATTTCGAGGATTACTTCCATGATCGTTTTCATAGTTTCACCCTCCCTTTTTTGATTAAATAATCCGCTGCTTGCTGTTCTACTTCATCCTGTGTGGCATTTCGATTGCGTAGCAACCATTCATCCAGTTCAGCACGATTGAAATAGAGTTTCTTGCCATTTGGCTTGTAGAAAGGAATGTTCCCCGAACTGGTCAGTTTGTATAGGTGCGATTGTGATAGCTCCAGATACTGACAAGTTTCATTGAAATTCAGTACATTTTTGAGAATGATGTTTTGATCCAAAACATGCTTCTCAATGATTTTGAGACGTTCTAATATTTCGTCCATGTTCTTAATTATTAAAGAATTAGAAATGGACTTCAGCGCTAAAGTCGACCTTGTTTATCAAGGACATGACAAAGTACCGTAGAACGCTTTGGTAGTTCGGGAAATGGAAATTTCACCACCTGTAACTAATTGATATACAGATGGTTTTTAAGAAGGTTGGAAATTTGAAATGGTAAACTGACAGTAAATTACCGCAATTTAGCCCTGCGGTAAATTGGATAGCCAATAATGGGTATCTACAAAATCAGCTACTTTATCAGAGTTACCTTTGAGTGTGCGGAATTGCTTGTCAAGATCGGTTTGGTATCGGTGGTCTAAAAACTTCCTAATTACTACGTCTTTGATTTCCTTGTTACCAGGGAACTGTCTTTGGTTGAAATATGACTTATTGATTAAATGGTGGTAGATAGTAGCCAGTTCTGTTTTTAATCCGTGTTTATCTGTGAAACAGTAGTTCTCATCAATGTAGCCATTCTCGTGTAGCTTTTCTTCAAAGTTGGCAAATCGTGTAGCGGTCTTAACAATGGTTGAATAGGGTAGGATTCCTTTTGCTTCTGCTCTAATATCTTCTTTGATTGCTTTAAATGCTTTTGCTGACTGTACTGTTTCCTGATCCTTAATAGATTTTGCTACTTGTATTTTGACTGCCTCATTGATGTAAGAGGGATTTGGTTCAGTATGATTGAAGTAAGTCATGTAGATTTCCTCCACATTAAGCGGATCTTCTTTCAATGATTCAGGATAGGACTCCTGTACCTCCATAAAGAGCCTAACAAGTTGATGTTTTAGATAATGGATGATAAACGATTCATCAGCTTGCTGTTGATTCGTATTGTTGGAAACTGGTTGGTGATTGAATTGGTCTTTAGAATACCCTCTTTCAGATATTACTTGAATCAACTCTTTGAGCTTTTGTGGTAGGGTTCGGATCAATGCCCAATGAATATGGTACTTCTTTTCGTTTTCATTTACCGCTTCACTTACTGCTGTGTGCAGATCATTTAAATAGCCAGTAGCCTCATGGTCAATTTGGGCTTGGAAGTATTTACGTTTATTAGTCAGAGGCTTTGGAAAAGCCAATTCAAAGTTGGGTTGCACTTGATAATGCACCTTTGAAAGTTCTCCTAAATCCTGTTTAAACTTTAGCTCAGATACATTGGTCATCAGCCAAGGGCGAAGATCAAGGAATAAAATTCGGTTATATACTTCCAGTGTGTTGCTCATAGATTCAATTTGATTTTGTTGGCCGCTTCCTTTTTCTTCTCATCAATGATTTTGGCATAGACTTGGGTAGTTTTCAGTTCTTTGTGTCCCAATAGTTTTGATACTGTATAAATGTCTGTACCTGCTGTAAGTTGTAGCGTGGCATAGGTATGTCTTGCACAATGGAATGTGATTGTTTTGGAAATTCCTGCTTTCATCATCCATTGTTGTAGTTTCAGATTGTGCCATGCAGAATACTTCAATCCTTTAAATACTCTCTCTTCATTTTCCTGCCGATCTCCCAACAGTCCAAATGCTTGATCTGAAATAGGAAGGGTTTCTGCTCCCTTGGTTTTCTTTTGTCTGAATCGAATGTAGTAGCCATTTTCATTTGAGTGCTGAACTTCTGACCATACCAGTTTTTGAATATCAGACCAACGCAATCCAGTGAGACAAGAAAATATAAAGGCTGTTTTGAGTTGAGGAATTTCGCATTCTACCTCTACTGCAGCTTGCAGTTCTTCTAACGTTAAAAACTCTCTTTCTGGGTCTCCCTGCTTAAATGCTTCTACACCTTCACTTGGATTGGTAGGGATGATACCATCTTTTACTGCTTGCTTTAATGCTGCTCTCAGTTTGTTGAAGTAGGAGTATTTCGAGTTTTGGGACAGTCCTGTATTGCTTTTGGTTTTTGCCTCCTTATCTAAATAGTACTTGAAATCCTGAACAAACTGTCTATCAACCTCTGCAAATGATACATCCATAGTAATAAAGGCTTTCATGTGTTTTAACATGCTATCCCAATTCCCATAGTTTCCTGCACTGTCTTTTCGTTTCTCCGTCAGTAGTTCCAGGTAAGTAATGAAGCTACCTTTCAATTTCTCATTGTCTCTAAATCCAAAAGTGCCATTCTGAATTTCTATTTGCCGTTGTGCTCTGATTGTCTCTGCCAGTTGCAAAGTCTTTTTATTGACTTCCTTTTGCTCTTTCGTTTTAGCTTCAGGATCAAGGTATAATTTGAGGTATTCGGTTTTCCTCTTTCCCTTATGGTAGTAG
Source organism: Bacteroidota bacterium (assembly GCA_039025415.1). Taxonomy (GTDB): domain Bacteria; phylum Bacteroidota; class Bacteroidia; order Flavobacteriales; family Flavobacteriaceae; genus Psychroserpens. The sequence goes on from JBCCOJ010000018.1 coordinate 8,944, forward strand.
TCCAGATATAGACTTGTTTTACCTCCCTGATTACGTTTTCTTAATGTTACCTTCATGCCTGAAACAGTTTTTCAATTTCACTTCTTTTGATGATGGTACGCCTCCCAATCTTTGCTGCATTGATGGTTCCGTTCTTTATCTGGCGATAAAGGGTCATTCTACTTGCTCCAAGCAATTCACAGGTTTCAGCAATACTTAAAAAGTCTTTGTCTTTTAGCTGTGCTTGATTGTACTCCTGCTTTTGTGCTACTACGGGTGCAACATCTTGTACCTTTTCTTCACGCTTCCGCTTTTTGTAAGCACGTTTAGCACAACCATCACCACAATATTTTGTGACAGTAGTTTTTGCGATAAACTCATTACCGCAATGCTGACAGACTTTAGGTACTCGAATATTACTGCTCATGACGTATCCTTAGTTGGGGTGTTTTTGTCACTGGATGTAGCTGATTGTATCAGTTTGTATCCTGATGTAACATAAACTCCCCCTTACTCTAATTTTTTGTTGCTAACAACAAAATATGTTTCTATAGCAACAAATTAGAAACGAAAGGTACGAAAATAAAGGCAAATTAGCAACAAGAAAGAGTAGATAAAATAGCTTAAAATGCAGTAAAAGAAGAGTTTAGCTAACTAAAAGAAAAGTAATTACTTTCCGATACAAAAATTAGCAAAGATATTGCCCAGTAAATCATCATTGGTGATTTCCCCCGTAATCTCACCAAAATGATGCAGCGCCTGCCGGATATCTATGGCCAAAAGGTCTCCAGACAAACCCGTTTCTAACCCATATTTTACTTTTTGGATTTCTTCCAGTGCCCTGATTAGAGAATCGTAATGTCGGGAGTTGGTAACGATGGTTTCGTTATTTCTTAAGGCTCCGGTGTTTATAAGGTTAAGCAGTGTATTTGTGAGTTGCTCAACACCCTCGCCTGTTTTAGCAGATATTTTAAGGAAGTGAGATTTAGATAGACCTGAACCCGTAGGTTTCTCGACCCGACCTTCACTATAGCTTCGCTCGCTGAGTGCGCTCAGCATGACATTTAATTCATTTAATTCTGAATCTGATATTTGGTCAACTTTATTAGCAACAACCAACAAAGGCTTCTGTGGGTATTTATTATTTATCTTTTCAACTTCACGTGTTACGTTTCCTAATTGCTTCCCCTCTGGGGAAGCTGTCCGCCCAAGGCGGACTGAAGGGGCCTCAAAGAGGTAAATCACAACCTGCGCTTGCTCAATCTTTTCAAAAGTCTTTTTGATGCCAATGCCTTCCACAAGGTCATCGGTTTCCCGTATACCAGCAGTATCGATAAATCTAAAGCCAATACCCCCGATTGAAATTTCATCTTCTATGGTATCTCTAGTTGTTCCGGCAATTTCTGATACTATCGCCCTATCCTCATTCAACAATGCGTTTAGAAGGGTTGATTTTCCCACATTTGGTTCACCTGCAATGGCCACAGGTATGCCATTTTTTATGACATTACCCACAGCAAATGAATCTATGAGCCGTTTTAGAACCAAAGTTATTTTTTCAATCAATTGCTTGAACTGGGTCCTATCGGCAAATTCAACGTCCTCTTCAGAGAAATCTAGCTCCAATTCAATCAAGGAGGCAAAATTCAGCAATTCTTGCCTAAGTTTGGAAATTTCCGAAGAAAAGCCACCTCGCATCTGCTGAATCGCAATTTGATGGGCAGCCTCATTATCACTCGCTATCAAGTCTGCCACCGCTTCAGCTTGAGATAAATCCATTTTTCCATTCAGAAATGCTCTAAGCGTAAATTCGCCGGCATTGGCCATGCGGCATCCCTTGCGAAGAAATAATTGCAAGATTTCCTGTTGGATATAACTACTGCCGTGACATGAAATTTCAACGACATCCTCGCCGGTATAACTGTTCGGATTTTTAAATACGGTAATGAGCACCTCATCAATGGTGCGCTGCCCATCAACAATATGCCCTAAATGTACTGTATGGGTATTTTGCTCTAGAAGGGATTTCCCTTCGCGAACTGATTGGAAATTTTCATTGGCCAAAGAAATAGCATTATGCCCAGAAATTCTTAAAACAGCGATTGCCCCATTTCCAGTCGCCGTTGCTAGGGCTATTATAGTATCTGAATTAATCATTTGGCTTAAACTTTTAACAAAAGTAGGTCAATTTTGAATACCCAAATCCAATTTTAATCAATGGCTACCTCAATCGCTAATTTTGATTTACTTTCTATATTTGCACAAAATAGATTTACCCATGAAAAAGATTTTATTTCTTACTCTAATTTCAGGTTTATTACTGTCTTGTAATGAAAATACCAACCCCAAAATCGATGGTTATTTGGTGGTCGGTGAGGCGCCTGGTGTTTATAATGGTATCCGCGTTTATTTGAAAACCGTGGGGCCAAATGGTCGACCTGTAGCTTTGGATACAGCAATTGTTATGGGGGAAAAATTCAAGTTTGAAGGAAGCTATGATGGCATTGAAATGGTAAAGATGAATGTTAATAGCGTAAAAGGAATCTTTCCCTTTATTCTTGAAAACCAAGAAATCAAAATTGTGGTTGATAAGGACAATATAATGGATTCGAAAATCACCAGCGGCTCAGCCAACACCGCAATGCTGGAGTATAATAAATCGCTCAAGGAAATAACAGATGAGACCAATACCCTGCGTAATAATTTCAGAGAGCTATCACCTGAGGAAAGAAAAGCTTTAAGGGATGAGGTTATAGCGATAAATAAAAGAAGGGATAATTTTCCGTTTGAATTTTTGGGCAAAAATCAGGACAATTTTTATTCCTTGATACTGACCGAAAACTTATTGAAAACCCGTAAAAATGATTTGGAAATAATAGCCGCTTCCTTTGACGGCCTATCTGAAAATCTAAGGTCAACTGAGTATGGCAAAAACCTACAAAACAAAATAAAGGTTATGCTCAATGAAAAAGCAGCACTCAGCGCTACTGAAATTGGTAAAAAAGCGCCAGATTTCAATGGGCCAAATCCTGAAGGTAAAACCCTAGCTCTAGAAGACGTCATGGGAAAGGTAACGATTGTAGATTTTTGGGCAGCATGGTGCGGGCCTTGCCGACGGGAAAATCCCAATGTGGTTAAGATTTATGAAAAATATCATGACAAGGGCCTAGAGATAGTTGGTATATCATTAGATGGTAGCAGAAAGCAAAAAGACCCTAAAGCGGCTTGGACAAGGGCTATTAAGGATGATAATTTAACCTGGCATCACATTTCCAACTTAAATTATTTTAATGACCCAATCGCTAGGGCTTATAATGTACGTTCAATACCTGCGACCTTTGTCTTAGATGAAAATGGCGTTATAGTAGGTAAAAATTTAAGAGGTAAGGCTCTGGATGCAAGAGTTGCGCAATATATCGATTAGACCAATCCAACTAAATCTTACCGGTCTTGTGCATCACAAAAAGAATAATTATTGGTATTGCAAGTAGCACGACCATAAGTAAATCTGTTTTGAAAATCGATGGCATCATGACCAAGGTGATTATAAAGCCGCCAATGGCACCCCCAAAATGAGCGTCGTGACCGATGTTGCCTATTCGGTTTTTCATCCCATAGATGGAGTACAGTAAGTAGCCAATCCCAAAAATATAGGCCGGTATCGGTATGGGAATAAAAAACATATATAGGCTCATCGTTGGGTCCAATAAAATTGCCGAGTAAAGTATCCCAGTAACCGCTCCACTGGCACCAACTGCACTATAATGGTATTCATTTTGATGAAAATATAGAGACAGCAAACTACCCAGAACCAAGCTTGCTACATATATTATCAAAAAATTAAAAGTACCCACATAACTTACCACCTTACCAGCAAAAAAGAATAGTGTCAACATATTTACCAATAAGTGACTCGTATCTCCGTGTAAAAATCCAGAACTAAACATTCTAAATTGCTCTCCACGCCTAATACCTCCTACATTAAATTTATAACGTTCAAAAAATCCATAATCACCAAACCCTTTGTATGATATGATAACATTCGCAGCTATAATGATTATGGTCACTAAATCAAGGTTACCCATTTAAGCTCTTTTTATAACTATATTTGCGCTTGCAAATTTAAGACATCTAAGGTGCAATTTCTAGTCTATATTTTAGTCTATCCCTTTTTATGGTTGATTTCCATACTTCCCTTTAAACTGTTGTATGCGTTTTCAGATGTCCTGTACGTTCTAGTCTACAAGATTTTTGGATATAGAAAAAAAACTGTTCTCTATAATTTAAAATTGGTATTTCCCGAAAAAACCGAAAAGGAACTCAAGAATATAACCAAAAAATTCTACCACCATCTTTGTGATATGATTGTTGAGGCCATAAAATCCTTAACAATTACAGAGGCAGAAATGAAGAAACATTTTACCTTCAGCAATATCGAACTTATTAATGAATTAGAGGATAATGACCGAAGTATTGCCCTGATGTGTGCCCATTATGGGAGCTGGGAATGGATATTTGTCATGCAAACCTATGTGACTTCCAGAGGTAATGCAGTTTATAAAAGAATAGACAACAAATATTTTGACAATCTTGTAAAGCGCATTAGAGCCAAATACAACAGTCATTTAATAAGTACCAAAGAAATTGCCATTGAATTATTGAGACTTAAGAAAGAGGGCATTAATAGTATCACTGGTTTTGTGTCTGACCAGACTGCAAAACCTTGGAAAGCGCACCATTGGCAAGAGTTTATGGGGTATCGGGTTCCGGTTCATACTGGTGCCGAATTGCTATCGAAACGTTTGGATATGTCGGTGGTTTTTTTTAGAGTTAAGCGCTTAAAACGGGGCTATTACGAATGTACGTTTGAACTACTCACTGAAAATCCTAAAGACTACCCTGATTACGAAATAACCGATAAATTCCTAAAACTTGTTGAAAAACAAATCCACGAAGCTCCAGAATATTATTTGTGGACTCATAAGCGCTGGAAACATAAAGACACCAAACCAGAGGATTATTTGAAGAAAGCGTGATTAGGTTTAAGGTTTAAAAGATCGAAAACTTAAACCAACTCAAGATGTCATTACGAGGGAGGCACGACCGCGGTAATCTTTAATTTTAATCTGTCTTCGTAAAGTCTCAATTATCAGTCGCTGGAAGTAGCATTAAATCCCAATAGTTATTCGGCGTTATGACGTAAGTGTTTCGTTCTGGGGAGATTGGGATTTGGATTTTAGTTTTTGAAATTTGGTATTTGGAATTTGGAATTTGGCACTTGGTATTTGGCATTTTGTTTAAAATTTCAATTCCATAGGCTCTATAGTCAGAACTTTCCATATCCAATCTTTGCTTCTTCCATAATCTCACCAATAATCCTATCTGCTAAATTATCTGCTTCCTCTTGGCTTGGTGCTTCAGTATAAATCCTAATTATAGGTTCTGTGTTACTTTTCCTAAGATGCACCCAAGTGTTTGAAAAATCAATTTTTACACCATCAATTGTTGTTATTTTCTCAACGGCATTATCATTAGAATACTTACTTTCCATAGTTTTTAGTAAAGCGTCAACATCCAAATCGGGGGTCAACTGAATCTTCTTCTTACTCATAAAATAATTCGGGTAGCTTGCCCGAAGCGCGCTAACACTTATTTTCTTTTCTGCCAATAAACTCAAAAACAAGGCAACACCAACAAGAGCATCCCTGCCGTAATGTAATTCTGGATAAATAATTCCACCATTACCTTCACCACCAATCACGGCCCTGTTTTTCTTCATCATATTAACAACGTTTACTTCGCCCACAGCACTTGCCTCGTAAGAACCTCCGTGCTTTTCAGTCACGTCGCGTAATGCCCGAGTGGAACTCATGTTGCTTACGGTATTTCCCTTTGTTTTACTCAGTACGTAATCTGCGCAAGCAACTAAGGTATATTCTTCACCAAACATTTCGCCCTTCTCATCCATAAATGCCAAACGGTCGACATCTGGGTCCACCACTATTCCAAAATCAGCATGATGTTTTACCACTCCCTTTGATAAATCCGTGAGGTGCTCCTTCAAGGGTTCTGGATTATGGGGGAAATGTCCGTTTGGTTCACAAAACAATTTAACGGCCTCTACGCCTAGACGCTCTAAAAGTAATGGTATTGCAATACCGCCCGTGGAATTAACCCCGTCAACAACTACCTTGAAATTAGCCTGCTCAATCGCCTTTTTATTGACTAATTCAAGATTAAGTACCTCATCAATATGTAAATCTATATAGGCTTGATTGATGGAAATTTCTCCTAAATCGTCTACTTCGGCAAACTCGATATTGGATTGCTCTGCGATTTTCAGAATTTTCGCTCCTTCTTCGGCATTGAGAAACTCACCATCAGCATCCAATAGCTTTAAGGCATTCCATTGTTTGGGATTATGACTTGCGGTAAGTATTATTCCGCCATCGGCATGCTCCATAGGCACAGCAACTTCTACAGTTGGAGTAGTACTCAAACCTAAGTCTATAACATCTATGCCTTGACCAATCAAGGTATTCATGACTAAATTTTGAATCATTGCCCCAGAAATCCTAGCATCTCGACCAACCACAACCCTATAATTTTCTTTTTCGCGTTGTTGTTTAATCCAAACACCATAGGCAGCCGCAAATTTTACGGCATCTATAGGTGTTAAATTCTCGCCAGTGGTTCCGCCAATGGTTCCTCTAATTCCTGAAATTGATTTTATGAGCGTCATATTTATTTTGAATTTTCATTTCCATCACAAATATACCATTACCCTAAGGAAATCGAAATTGAAGATACGGTTCACTCTGCAAAACCACCAATTCATTTAAAGCATAATCAAATGCATTTGATATTAAGGGATTTTGTACTTTGAGCCTATGAATTTTTTAGCCCACATCTACCTCTCCGGAAATGATGAAGCCATTACCATTGGCAATTTTATTGCAGATGGCATCCGCGGAAAACGTTATCTTAAATATCCTAAGGGAATACAGAAAGGCATACTATTACACCGGCAAATCGATACCTATACCGATGCCCATCCCACCGTTAGACAAAGCACAAAACGACTTCATAAAAACTATAGCCACTATAGCGGTGTAATTGTTGACATTCTCTACGACCACTTCTTGGCAAAAAATTGGCGGAACTATTCAGCTATTGAGCTGGACGTTTATGTCGAAAATTTCTATGACGTTTTGAGAAAAAATTTTGAATTCCTGCCATCAAAGTATCAAAAGATGGTGCCACATATGATTACAGGAAACTGGCTTTTGAGTTACGCCAAAATTGAAGGTATACAAAACGTTCTAGACGGTATGAATCGAAGAACCAAAAATGTTTCTGGCATGAATGGCGCAACCCATGAACTCAAAAAATACTACAATGAATTTGAAATGGAATTTGAAAGTTTTTTTGAAGATTTAATGGCCTTTTCAAAAGAACGTTTAAATAAAATAGAGCGTAATTTTGATGATTGAAACGTACTAAACTTCCTTTATTATTTGAGCTGAAATGAAATCTAAAACAACATCGAATTCGGTTATTTTCTAATATCACTTAGTTTGCAATAGCCACTCAGATAAAATTTTATCTTTGAGCCAACCAACTAATGACAGCCAAATACCATAAGCTGCATTAAAGAACCAGGAATGCATTATAACCGCTTATTAAAAGGAGCCTTTTTTATTGTTTTAGTATTTTGTTTTTGTGTCTCCCAAAGTCAGGACAAAAAAAACACTACCTTTTTTATCCCTGAGCTGCTCATAGGTAAAACTTTAGAAGCTAATACCGATTTTCCAAAGACCAATTTACAAACAGCATTTCTATTTAGTATAGGCAATGATAATAGCAATAAAGAAGACGAATGGCTCTATCGCCTCGGTCAGCCAGAGACAGGATTGACTTTCGGGGTTATAGATTTTGGCAACGTTGAAAAAATAGGCCGGGCTTACTCCCTTATGCCATTTAGCGAGTTTGGGCTTTTAAAGAAAAAAACAAGTCGACTAAAATTACATATTGGTCTTGGTGCCTCCTACATGGATACTCAGTTTGATAGTATTTCAAATCCGTTTAACCGAGCCATTACAACCAAAATAAATTGGTCATTTCGGTCGTTTGTTTACTATGATTTGTATAAACTAAAGTCAGTTGACTTTAGATTTGGCCTGGGTTATTTTCACCATAGCAATGGGCACACCAGATTACCAAATCAAGGTCTAAATTCTATACTTGCAAGTTTTTCAGCAAAATTCAAATCCTCCAACAATGAAGAAAAATCTAAAATTGCCAAAAAATACGACAGATCAGCTCAAACTTATTTTGATTTTAGAACAGGTATAGGGCAGAATGTACTTTCGGAGGTATTTAATGACAAAAAAGAGGTGTATTCGGTGGCGATTTCAGCGGGTAGAATCATAAATAAGACATTTAAATTTGGTTTTGGCTTTCATTATCGATTCTACGAACATTATTACGATTACATAAAGAACAATGAAGCCCTAGTTGCTGAACAAGAACCGAACTGGACCAATAATCCATACCGCTATGCCACTAATTATGGGTGCTTTTTTTCCTCAGAATTATTAATGGGCCATGTGGGCTTTGAATTTGAAATCGGTATAAATTTCTACAAGCCCTTTTACAAATTCGACTGGCAATTAAATCAAGGGTATTCTTTTGAACGGAGTACTGGTGAAACGGTAGTTGTTTTGGGGGAATTGGATGACTATTATAGACTTAAACGAACAGTACCCGCGAGGATGGGATTAAAATATTATCTCATTTCAAACGAAAAATCACCAACCCATAATTTATATATTGGAGCACATATAAATGCCAATTTAGGTCAAGCCGATTTTACAGAATTGAGTCTAGGGTATAATTATCGATTCAAGAAGAAAAATCGAAGGGATATCTAAAACGAATAACCAACTCGAAATCCGCCCCATCGTGCCAAATTACCCGAACCTAATGCCCGTGTTATACTAGTTCGGGTCCATTCAAAACAGAGGTTTTTTTATTTTATTGCCTCACATTCTTTCTGGAACCGCAATGCCCAAAAGCGAACACGAGTTTTTAATTGTTGTTGCAACAAAGGATGACAGCTTGATTCTGAATTGTTTTTCAGCAGGTGTATCGGCCGCCAAAATAGAAACATTTTGATAAAACGAATTGAAGCTTTTCACCAAATCATAGGTGTAATTCGCAATTAAAGCAGGACTGTGATTTGAGGCCGCGCTTTGAATTACTTCCGGGAAAAGCTGGAGTTGCTTTAAGAGTTCTTTTTCCTTTGGATGCAATTTAGTGCCTTCGGAAATTTCCGCAGTAAACACCAAAGATTCCGCCTTTCTTAGTATTGATTTAATCCTAGCGTAGGTATATTGAATAAACGGCCCAGTATTTCCTTGAAAATCTATGGAATCTTCTGGATTGAATAATATTCTTCGAGTGGGGTCTACTTTAAGTATATAATATTTTAAAGCGCCGAGGCCAATGATGTTATAGAGCTCTTGCTTTTCATTTTCAGAGTAGCCGTCTAGCTTACCGAGTTCTTCTGAAATGCTTTCGGCAGTTTTAGCCATTTCTACAATTAAATCATCAGCATCAACGACGGTACCTTCACGGCTTTTCATTTTACCTGATGGCAAGTCTACCATGCCATAGCTCAAATGATACAGATTGTCTGCCCAATCAAATCCCAGTTTTTTAATGATAAGAAATAGTACTTGAAAATGGTATTCCTGTTCATTTCCAACGGTATATACCATGCCTCCAACATCAGGAAAATCCTTGACACGTTGAATCGCCGTGCCAATATCCTGGGTCATGTAAACAGCGGTACCGTCACTTCTAAGAACAATTTTTTCATCCAAACCCTCATCGGTCAAATCACACCATACAGAACCATCTTCCTTTTTAAAAAATACACCTTTGCTAAGCCCCTCTGCTACAAATTCCTTTCCCAATAAATAGGTTTGACTCTCATAGTATAATTTATCGAAATCAACCCCAAGATTTTTATAGGTGGTGTCAAAACCTTGGTAAACCCAGCCGTTCATTTTATTCCATAGTGCGACAATTTCGGCATCTCCGGCTTCCCATTTTCTGAGCATATCCTGAGCCTCAATTAGTATTGGCGCTTGTTTCTTTGCCTCTTCTTCTGTCTGGCCTTCTGAAACGAGTTGTTTGATTTCCTTTTTGTACTCTTGGTCAAACTTTACGTAATAATTTCCAACGAGCTTATCGCCCTTAAGTTCGGTTGAATCGGGGGTTTCCCCTTCACCAAAACGTTGCCAGGCCAACATACTTTTACAGATATGAATGCCACGGTCGTTGATAATTTGGGTTTTATAGACTTTTTTACCTGATGCTTTCAATATTTCGGCAACGCTATAACCCAATAAATTATTTCTAATGTGACCAAGGTGTAAAGGTTTATTGGTGTTGGGAGAGCTGTACTCCACCATGATGGCACTATCGGAATCTTTGGTTTCAGAAAAACCGAATTGTTGATTTTCTGAATTCGATTTGAAGAACTCGAGATAATAAACATCGTGGATTACAATATTCAAAAAGCCTTTAACAACATTAAATGTCTTAACCTCATCGACACTCTCAACCAAAAAGGTTCCTATACGTTCTCCAATTTCGACTGGATTACCTTTTACATATTTTAGCATCGGAAACACTACTACGGTAATATCCCCTTCAAAATCCTTACGGGTAGCTTGAAACTCGACAGTCGGCAGTTCAACATCGTAATTTTTATTTACCGCTAATTTGACCTGGTTTACTAAAGTGGTTTGAAGACTCATGAATCTCATATTAGAGCCGCAAAGATAAATTTATTCTTGGTTTGGGAATTTCAAAAGAGACCAATTAATTATCTTCAAATCTTAAAAGATTTAGAAAATGAAAAAACCAGAATATTTACTTAGGGGGATTCCTGTATTGGCCTCTTTGAATATAGAAAAAACCGTGGCATTTTATAAAGAAAAACTAGGCTTTGACAAACTAGGCTACTTAGATGATAATTATGCAATAATTGCGCGAGACCATTTTGTGGTTCACTTTTGGAAATGCAACAATAAAATACATCCCGAGAATACCAGTTGCTATGTCGACGTTCAAAATATTGACCAACTTTACGCCGAACTAGAACAAAAAGGGGTAATACATCCTAACGGAAATCTCGAAAATAAAATTTGGGGAATGAGGGAGTTCGCAATCCTAGATAACTACGGAAATATGATAAAGTTTGGTCAAGAAATTTAATTGCGAAAAAAAGCTATTCAGTAAGAAAAATGACTTAAAAGTGCATTTCATCGATGAAAGTGTATTTTCTCCGATATTTTTGCACTTCATCTATTCGTCGATATTTTGAAACTTCGCTAAAAACCTTTCAACCAATTTTTCGGCATTAAATCCTAGAAATTAGGAATCAATGCCAAAATATTACATTTTTGGGAAGCTATTAATATAAGTCCCAGATTTGATGGAATTTAATAATCAATCTTTTATGAGATTGTCATTATTATTTTCGAGTCAATTTTACCAATCCCTCTACAGTAATTTTTGCCGAAATAATTTTGCAACATATAATGCATTAATTAACGGATGAAGCAGTGTATTACATTGGCTTCGTTATTTTGTATTTTATTGAGTTTTTCGCAAACCAATAGAATCGATAGCCTGACCGTTAAACTTGCCTACCAAAAGCAGGATTCCGCGAAAGTGGAAACAGCCTTGTATTTGGTTAATGAGCTGTTTAATGCCAATGAATACAGAAAAGCTCTGGTCTACATAGAACAAACAGAGAAGCTCTCCAAGACCTTAAATTACAAAAGCGCTACTGCTGATATTTTATATTTCAAAGGTTTAATTTACAGTAACAATAATGACTATTACAATGCGGTAGATAGCTTTACCAAGGCACTTATCAACTACGAAGCATTAAATGACAATATCGGTATTGCCAAGGTTAAAAATCGTATTGGAATTCTTGAAATAAAACGTGGTAACTTCGAGATTGGCTTGAAAAATTCTAGTTCTGCAATCACCGTATTTGAGTCTAATAATCTTGCCGAAGAACTAAGCTCGGCCTACAATAATCTTGCTGAGGCCTATTCCAACATAAAGGTAATTGACAAAGCGCTAGAATTCAATCTCAAAGCACTGAGAGTTAGAACAGATTTAAGAGACACCATCGGTATAATCAACACCAGTGAAAACCTGGGCAATATCTATGCTAAAAGAAAGGAACACCGACAAGCCATCAGATACTACGAAAGTCTTTTAAAATTATCAATAGCAACCAAAGACCGTAACTTAAGAGGAGCTGTTTTACCAAGATTAGGCAATGAGTACTTACAATTAAATGATTTAGATAAAGCTGCCGATTACTTAGTTGATGGATTAAAACTGAATCGTAGATTAAAAAATGAAAGTGGTGTTTTAAGAGCTTTAAACGCCGTAAGCCAATTAAACCTTAATGAAGGAAACGATAAGTTAGCGAGAATACAAGCAAATGAGGCTAACGCTATTGCAAAACGAATTGATGACAAGGAGCAGCTTTTAGAAAATTACCGCCTGCAAAAGGAAATTGATTCCGTTAAGAAGAATTTTCAAAATGCCTTTTTCTGGCAGGGTAAATATTATGAACTAAAACAGGAAATTGAGGATGAAGATGAATTAGAGCGTAAGCCTAAATTTAGTCCGATAATTAATGATTCTAACGCATCAAAAGAGCAACCCTCAGAATCTCAGGATAAGCCTATTGAAAACGAAGTTAGAGAAAGTACGGGGGAAGAAGACAGTTTCGCCCTTTACGTGCTTAGTAGTATTCTATTGGTGGCCGTGATTATAATTGTTCTATTGATTTTATATAGAAAAAGAGATAATGTTGATGCTTTGCAGACTCCATCTGCAGAAAATCAAGAACTTATCCTCGAACGTGAAAATTTATTGGAGAAAAATAAAGAATATGCTGCTCGTATTGTAAACCTAGAAGAGGTAAATGGTATAAAGGATAGACTGTTTAGCATTGTTTCACACGATTTAAAAGATTCTGTTTCATCGATTAAGGCCTTTATTGATTTAATAAAAGATGGTAACATCTCTAAAAAGGAATTTAAAAATCTCATTCCAGAACTTAGCGAAAATGCAGATAACGCGATGGAATTGCTTTTCAACCTTCTGAATTGGTCGAAATCACAAATGCAAAATCTCGAGCCTAAGCCCGAAAACTTCAATATACAGGAGATATTCAGTAATAAGTTAAGCCTCATAGAACAAAAAGCGCAACTAAAAAACGTGCAATTGTTAGACAAGAGTCACCGTGATTTTATCTATGCCGATAAAAGCATGGTCGAAATCATTATTCAAAATCTACTAACAAATGCAGTTAAATTCACCAGGGCTGGTGACTCGATTACGGTATCAAATAGTGACAATTATGGCAAAGCCCTAATTAGCGTAGCAGATACCGGTGTAGGCATATCTGAAGCCAATGTGAAAAAACTATTCAAGGATGAGGATTTCACTACCAGTGGCACTAGCAACGAAGCAGGAACTGGTCTAGGTCTTACCATTTGCAAACAATTGGTAGAACTGAATAATGGAAAAATCTGGGTAGAAAGTAAAGTTGATGTAGGCACCACCTTTTACGTTGAATTACCTAAGAAGCAAGGAGGGGCTTAGTTTTCAGTCGCAGTTTTCAGTATTTAGTTTTCAGCCACAGTCTCAGTTTGCAGTGACAGTCTCAGTTTTCAGTGTTTGAAACGAAATTAATGCGCTTCAGGCAAGAACACTTCAGCCATCATGCATCTTGCGCTCCCTCCCCCACAGGTCTCAATAGTTTGTAAATCGCTCGAAAGAATCTCAGAGTATTTTTCTATTTGGGAAATCTGTTTTTCGTTCAAGGATAAATGGGCAGATTTACTCATCACCAAATATTTTTTCCCATCATCATTATGAACTTGCAGCATATTACCAGCAAAACGATGCATTTGCACTTCAGTAATAGCAATTACCGCTTTACCGTCCTGTTTCAGACTTTTTAATACGGCTTTCCGTTCTTTTTTATCATCAATTGAATCCAAGCAGATTACAGCAAAACGTTCTGCCAAGCACATCATAACATTAGTGTGGTATATTGGTTTCCTTTTTCCGTCAACGTCTTGATTCGCGGTAAAAACCACGGGCGTGTATTCAAAATCCTCACAAAACTCAATAAATAAGTCCTCATCGGCTCTTTCTGATAAAGCACAGTAAGCCTTTTTATTGACTCTATCTAAGATTAAGCTCCCAGTACCTTCCAAAAAAACACCCTCATCTTCGGCACTTGTATAATCCACAATATTTTCAATTCTAAAACCTTCATTTTCCAATCTTACAAATACCTCCTCACGCCTTTCGCGTCTTCTATTTTCGGCAAACATGGGATAAATTGCCACATCGCCATTGGCGTGAAAACTCACCCAATTGTTTGGAAAGATAGAGTCTGGGGTATCATCCTTTAAATCGTCATTTTCTACGATTACCTTAATTCCAGCCTCAGTCAATTTTTCAACAAAGGCATCAAATTCTAATTGCGCCTTGTGATTGATTTCAGCATTTTTAATGGCTAAATCCTCCTGAAAATAATTATTGACCGCAGTTTGTTCGTTCATCCTGAAATTGACAGGACGAATCATTAAAATGGTATCGGTGGTTTGTGACATTTTTAAATTGCAAAATTTCTACGAAAGTAAGTTTTTTCCAATTTTTTCAAGTTGCTTGAAATAAAAATATATTCAATAAATACCCTCGGTACAATCCAAGGGTACTCAACGGAATATCATTTTTCAGTTTCGAAGCAAACTTTGAGATATTCACCTTAGACCCCGCTGAAAAGGCGGGGTTCGTTCAACTATCTATTTTAAATGCATTGCTACGCTCCCGACACTTCGGGATTCAAAACAGAGTTTCACGAATAAAATGTTTAAGTTTAAGCATGAAAAAAATCTATCTACTACTGTGTATAATTTGGGCCTGTTCTCCAGAAAAAAAAGAAAACCCTACAAGTGATTTTGACTTTGAAACCAGGTATGAACGCTCAAACGCCACCGAAACGGCAACCTACCAAGAAACCATAACCTATTTCGAGGCACTGGCCGATACACACGCTGAGATTCACATGCAGGCCATTGGAAAAACAGATTCCGGTGAACCCTTACATCTAGTAACTTTGAATCCTGATGGTAATTTTGATTTTGAAGACATAAGAAAATCAAAACGTATTCTGCTCATAAATAACGGTATCCACCCGGGGGAATCCGATGGAATTGATGCCACTATGATGCTTTATCGTGATATTGCCGAAGGAAAGATTAAAATGCCTGAATCTACCGTTATCTGCAACATACCCATTTATAATATCGGCGGAAGCCTTAATCGAAATTCAACCTCGAGAACCAATCAAAACGGACCGGAATCTTCTGGATTTCGGGGCAATGCCAGAAACTACGACCTCAACCGTGATTTTATAAAAAGCGACACCAGAAACACAACGGCTTTTGCTGAAATTTTCCATTTGGTCAAACCTGATGTTTTTATTGATAATCACGTGAGCAATGGTGCCGATTATCAGTATGTCCTGACCCACTTATTTACCCAACATAATAAACTGGGCGGTGAGTTGGGCAATTATTTACATACCGAAATGATGCCAGATTTAGAAGCGAAACTTCAGGATAATTCTTGGGATGTCACACCTTACGTTAATGTTTTCAACAGCGTTCCTGAAAAAGGGTTTTCACAATTTTTGGATTCCCCACGTTATTCCACCGGCTATACTACATTGTGGAACACCCTGGGAATGATGGTTGAAACCCATATGCTAAAACCTTATAAAGAAAGGGTCGAAGGCACTTACGAAATCATGAAAACCATGATTGAAATCACCGAAACTGACGGAGAGCGAATCGCCGAATTGAGAAGACAGGCATTTACAAACCAATCCCAATCAAAGACCTATCCCATTCAATGGAAATTAAACACCACAAAATCATCAATTCTGCAATTTAAAGGTTTTGAAGCCGAAACTGTAACAAGTGAAGTCACAGGTGCACAACGGTTGAAATACAACCGCGATAAACCGTTTACAAAACCCGTTTCCTATCAAAACTATTACACCCCAACCTTAGAGGTAGAAATACCCGAGGCTTATATCATCCCCCAAAGTTGGTGGCCGGTTATTGACGTTTTGAAACAGAATCAAATCGAAATGACTCAAATTGAAGGCGACACCATTTTAGGTGTAGAAAGTTATCGAATTGCATCCTATCAAACCCGAAGAAGCGCCTATGAAGGCCACTACTCACATTATAATGTAGAGATTACATCATCCAATATGGAGCAAAAATTCAAAAAAGGGGATTACCTCATCAAAACAGACCAACCCGGTTTACGCTATCTTCTGGAAACTTTAGAACCACAAGCACCAGATTCTTTTTTCAATTGGAACTTTTTTGATACCATCCTTCAGCAAAAAGAAGGGTTTTCGCCCTACGTTTGGGAAGATAAGGCCAAGGAACTTCTTGAAGATGACACTCAACTCAAGAACGAATTTGAAGAGAAAAAAGAAAAGGATAGCGACTTCGCCAATAATTGGTACGCGCAGTTGGATTGGTTACATAAGCAGAGTGATAATTACGAGAAGGCGCATTTGCAGTATCCTGTTTACCGTTTAAAGTAAAAGTTATGAGAACTAAAAACTGTGCGATTTGCAATCAATCTTTTGACACCATTTACCGCATTCAATACAAACCTGGGAAAACATGGGAATTTGTTTGCGAATCTTGTTTACTGGGAGTGAAACCCAATAACCCGCATTACCGCTATGGCGGGACTTGGAAACGTTGATTAGGTTTTACACTTATTGATTTTATAATAGGAATAGCAACATTAAATGTAAGTCTACTACGTATATTTAAGGAATAAGCGTACAATTGTATGCTTAGCGAATTTTTGTAGCACAATTAAAACCCAATGAATAGACTTCTAATCATACTTTTTTCAATCTTATTAATTGGCTGTTGTAATGAACCAAAATTGCTTAATAACGGACTGACTGAAACCGTAAGTCAATTAACGGAATACACAATAAAAGTGGATAATGATTCTATGAATAATAAGGTTTATGATACGCTTGTAATTACCGAAAAGAAATACAACGAGAATGACCAAATAATTAGCAGAAATCAACGAAATTTATTCGCTGATGAAACAATGAATATTAGATTTATCTACAATAATGAGAAAAAGATAAAAAAGGAAATTGTGACACTGCCAATTGACAGTTCAAGTTTCGTTGTTGATTATTTCTACAAAGACACATTGCTTATGGAAACAAAATCGGAATCCAAAAATGACACTTTTCAATTCAAACAAATTGGAAGTTTTAAATATCATTCTAACAACAAGCTAAAAGAAAGTTCATTAAAACAAATTTACATTGACGTTAAATCAAATGACACAATAACTAATACTCTTGAAATAAGTAAATATAACGACAAGGAACATGTAACCGAATCCAAACTATCGGACTTTAGAAAACCTGAACGAAATAGAAAATCGGAATATAAATACGATTGTGGAATTTTAATGGAAATTAAAGAATTTAATAGTAAAGATTCTTTGATTTTAACAACAGAATATAAATACGAATTTGACAAGTTTGAAAATTGGATAAGGAGAGAATCTTTTAAAAATGAACAAATAAATTACATACAGACAAGAAAAATCAAATACAAATAACTAAATATACCTAATATAGCTATGAGTAACTGCTTGTTCGCTCCTGCTTCTGAATCCCGAAAGATTTCGGGACGCGGGTTTTCAGTTTGGTATTTACTTGAGTGAATGAGTGCTAGCCCACACAAATATTCGTAGCCGCTATAGTTGGCTATTATGTAAGAAATGAA
>JBCCOJ010000019.1:0-26457 GCA_039025415.1 Bacteroidota bacterium
CGCGTTGGCCACCGGGGCCTGCTGAACCTGCAGCACCAGGGGCACCACAATAACGCAGCCGGTGCCGCTGTCGACAACCCGGGCAAAGACGGTCTGGCCGTTGCTCTGGTTCTCATACGGGACAGAGAGCGGGGAAACGTCGGAAAGGGCATCGGCCTCGCTCAGGTGGTAGCTCACCGAATAGAGCGGGTTGCCGCCCGTAATCTCAGCATCCTTCAGCCCTAGGTCTATCAGCGTGATGCCGTCCGGCGTGCCGTCGTCGCAGACCTCTAAAGGGGTGGGGGTTACCGCTACGGGCTGTGGTAATACTGTAACCGTCTGACTGGTTGTTGTTGGGCAATCACCATTAGTTGTATATTCAACCGTATACGTTGATTCAAAATCACCATTGGTAATTAAACCTGTATTCGCATCAATTACAGCGCCGTCTGTGGGCAAGGGATTGAAAACAAATGTACCACCAGTCAACCCAACAATATTGGCAATTGCACCATCACAAGTAGGGGTTAATATAAAATTAGAATCATCTTCATCCAAAATAGTAACTAATACTGTTTCGGTTTCAGGGCAGCTACCTGATGTGGTATAATCAACCGCATAAGAAAAGCCAGGGGTTGCATCGGCAATTTCCCCGGTAACAGCATCAATCGTTGCCATACCAACAGGGTCTGCGCCAGAGCCAAAGTTGAATTCAAAAGTTCCTCCTGGGTCACCTAAAATGGTTGCGGTGGCACCCGTACAATTAGGTGTGTACCCAAACGAAGCGTCATCTGATGGAAATATAGTAACCGACTCTTGTGAGGTTTGAACACAAGGTCCTGCAGTGGTGTACTCCACCGTATAAGTTGTAGAAGGTACCGCATTGTTAATTGTACCAGTGGCAGCATCAATGACAGCTCCATCAGCCAAGTCGGGATTTAATGCGAAAGTACCGCCAGTATCTCCTAAGATTGTAGCCGTTGCGATTTCACAGCCGGGCGTTAAACTAAACGCCGGATTATCGGCAGGGATGATGCTAAAAGTCTGGGTCGATGAATCTGGACATGGACCTAAAGTTGCATATTGAACGGTATATACCGTACCTTCAATCCCACTGGTAACTGTACCAGTTGATGGATCAATGACTGCGCCGTCCAAGGGGTCGGGACTAAATGAAAACGTTCCGCCTGGGGTTCCTGATATTATGGCAGTTGCGCCGTCGCAGGTTGGGCTTAGTGTAAAGGTTGCTTCGTCGTTATCTAGAATTGTTACATCAACCGATTCAGTATCGGGGCAATCGACTCCCACAGAATATTCAACTGTATAAGTGACTCCTGGAACTCCATTAGTAATCTCACCGGTTGTATTATCAATATTGGCACCGTCAGTTGGTACCGGATTGAAAATGAAGTTGCCACCTGTATCCCCAAGAATATTTGCGACAGCACCAACACAACTTGGTGTGTATTCAAATGAAGCATCAGAGGCAGGTAAGATTGTTACGGTTTCCTGTGAGGTCTGAACGCAGGTTCCTGAAGTTGTGTATTCTACGGTATACGTTGTTGAAGGCACACCATTAGTTATGGTTCCTGTTGAAGAATCGATTACCGCACCGTCGGCTAAGTCTGGGTTAAAAGTAAATGTACCTCCAGTACTGCCTGAAATAGTTGCAGTAGCACCCGTACAATTTGGAGTTAGACTGAACGAAGGGTCATCGGCTGGTATAATTGAAAAATCTTGTGTTGAAGAAGTCCCGCAGATTCCAGAAGTCGCATATTGTATCGTATAAACTGTACCTTCAACCCCATTGGTTACTATACCGGTTGAAGGATCGATTATGGCACCATCCAAGGGGTCGGGACTAAATGAGAATGTTCCCCCTGGTGTACCTGTAACCGTTGCAGTAGCACCATCACAAGTTGAATCCAAGGTAAACGAAGTATCATCTAAATCCTCAACAACAAAATCCTGAGTGGAGCTCGCTGAGCAAGAACCGGAAACTGTGTATTCAATTGAATAAGTAGTTCCAGAAATTCCATTTGTTACTTCTCCAGTTCCAGAATCAATCATCGCCCCATCAACTGGTACCGGGTTAAATGAAAATAAACCCCCAATGTCTCCTGTTATGGTAGAAGTGGCTCCGATACAGTTAGGTTCTACCGTAAATGAGGGGTCAGCCCCAATAATAGTTATCTCAATTTCATCTTGAGCTTGACAAGGGTCACCAAAAACCGCATCGAGACCGTCAGCAATTATCGTATAGGTACCTCCTTCTGTTACAGTCAAAGTTGGTCCTGTTTCATCCGGAATGACAACACCATCCTTGAGCCATTCAAAATCTGAGAATGACCCATTGAAATCGGGAGATAAAACGAGCTCCTCACCAGTACATAAATCTTGGTCGTCGCCTAAATCTGCCTGACAAATTATATCGCATTCAGTATCGGCTGTAGAACTTGAATCTAAATCTAAATTGATAAAACCTGAATCTTGACTAAAATTTGTAATTAGCAGAATATATAAAGAATTTGGGGGAGCAGACGGTATATTTATGTCTTCTACAGAAGCCGCAGAATAACTGCAATCCACCTGAGTTGTGCTATTTAAATCGCTTGAATCACAAACAGGTTCATCAAATGGGCCCCAAATAATAAAGTCAACATCGTTCCCTGTACCGCCACCATTTGGTTGAGATGTTTGACTAAGTGTAAAGTTCAAACTTCCAGCTGTATCGCCGGTTTGAAGAAAATACCATCGCGGATTAGGCTGACTAACTAAGCAACCATAATTAATACCTGCTTCGGCGGTCCCTGAACCTGTAGGACTTGGCACATTTTCAATACCAGAACAAATAGGTAAAGCTCCTAAACACTCATCGTTATCCCTAACGACAACGGTAACGCTGATGGTGTCTGAACATCCCAATGGGTTATTGTCAGTAACCGTTAAAGTGACGTTATAGGTTCCAAACGTTGCAAACTGATGGGAAACATCCTCACCTGTTTCTGTTGCAGAACCATCATCAAAATCCCATTCGTAAATTGCACCAGTTCCATCTCCAGAAAATGTTGCACTTCCAAAAAATTCGACGATCTGACCAGGGTCTATTTCAATTTCGTTGCTGGCATTTACTGGTGGATTAGTAGAATCAATTGCCGCTGTAATAGTTTGACATGGCGTCGCACAAACGATATCTGCGGCAAACCCAGTCGTCACACCGCTATCATTGGTTATAAATCTTACTGTTAAACAACCTGAAGCGCTTGTGCCTTGAACAGTGCCAGGACCTGCAGCCCCTGAATAAGAACCAATAAATGGAGCAGTTAAATCATCGCCGTCATAGATTTCCAATATGTCAATGTTTAACTGAGTACTAAATGCCGTAAAATTAAGTTGAACAAAATCGCCTGGGTCTATAGCGCAAATTGTGGTAACTATATCCTCATTGCTCCCATAATTACCAAATTCACCACCAGAATCAAATAATCTATCCGGTTGGCATCGATTAAATTGCCCAGGTTGCATTGAGACGTCTTGTGCATTAGATAAAAATGTAGATAAGGCAAATAATATTAGGTAAAAGTATCTCATGAGATTCAGAGTTAATTTAAATTACTGTCTGTATTGCGAAGTTATTTGAATAAAATAATCAGTACCATCGACTTGATAGACGTAAGTACCTTTTGAAAAAAAATCAAGTTGATATTTTAAAGGATTAAAGTTTTCAATATCAAACTTTACATCTCTAGTTATACCACTATTGTATGTTTTATTAAGCGGAACTTCAGAAAGTAATTTTGTCTTTTTCTGTTTTGATAAATCATTCATTTCGTAAATCAGAATCCTATTGCGTAACAAATGTTTTAAATCTTTTAAATAAGCAGAATTGTTAAGAACTAGCTCATCGGCCCTAGACCCAAATACCTCTTTAATTTTTTTAAGTTCACTATCGTTAACAGGTTCAGTGAGATTGCTTTTGTAAACAACTCCAATCCTATCATTTTCGGATTGTTCTGCTAAAGCATTTTTAATGCTATTCTGCGAAGAAACCGTTAAGACGGTTAAAAAGAAAAACGCCAACAGTAAATAAAATTTTGAGGCTGCCATAATGTGCTATTAATATTTAGGTGAGAAATTTAACCATTTTATAACAAAAAGTACGTTAAAATGGATTAAGCGACGAAGGTTTCCGATTAGTAGCACTTTTTATGCTATCATCGGTCAGTAATATCACGCAAATCACGCATTTTTTGCGTATCTTTGCACATCAAAAAACTTAACGATTATTAAGTAATTCGTTTTACTATGAAGATTGAAGATTATATTAAGGATGCTGACTTTATAGGCGATAATCACATAGGGACATCCAGTGATACTCCTCTACGAAGTGATGCATTTAAAATTTCCGATAAGGATAAAATTGAAATTATAAAAGAAGACGTTTATCACATCATGCAAACACTTGGTCTTGACATGAGTGATGATAGCCTGAAGGGAACCCCGAATCGTGTTGCAAAGATGTTTGTAAATGAGATTTTTAGTGGTCTTGACCCTGCAAATAAACCCAATGCTGCCACATTTGATAATAAATACAAATACGGCGAAATGCTGGTGGAGAAAAATATTACACTTTACTCGACCTGTGAGCACCATTTATTACCCATAGTTGGCAAGGCGCACATTGGATATATCTCCAGTGGACGTGTCATAGGGCTTTCTAAAATGAATCGTATTGTAGACTATTTTGCAAAACGCCCTCAGGTACAGGAGCGCTTGACCATGCAAATTGTTAAAGAGTTACAAACCGCATTGGATACAGAAGATGTAGCTTGCGTGATTGATGCAAAACATTTATGTGTTAATTCCAGGGGTATACGTGATGTTGATAGTAGCACCGTTACCTCTGAATTTGGTGGTCAATTCAAGAACAGGGATACGAAGCGTGAATTTTTGGATTACATTAAATTGTCTACTGATTTTAAGTCATAAATTTCCCAAAACGGAAACAAAATTTTAGTTTAAACGTTAATACGCGTTATTAGTTATGGCCCTATACAAAAATCAAAGCTTAAAACTCTATAATTCGCTTTCTGGTGAAAAAGAAATCCTTGAACCTATGGAAGACGGATATGTTGGGATGTACGTTTGCGGGCCAACGGTATACAGTAACGTGCACCTTGGAAACGTTAGAACATTCATGTCTTTTGACATGATTTTTCGTTATCTAAGACATTTAGGTTACAAAGTAAGATACGTAAGGAACATAACCGACGCGGGGCATTTGGAAAATGATGCTGACGAAGGTGAAGATAAAATCGCCAAGAAGGCTAGACTGGAGGCCATTGAGCCAATGGAGGTCGTGCAACGTTATACGGTTGATTTTCATAATGTTTTGGATACCTTTAACTTTTTACCTCCCAGTATAGAGCCTACCGCCACGGGCCACATTATCGAGCAGATTGAAATGATTAAAACCATAATAGATAATGGTTTTGCGTATGTGGTGAACGGTTCAGTTTATTTTGACGTCCATAAATTCAACGAAACCTATGAATATGGCGTACTGAGCAAGCGAAAGCTTGAGGATTTGATTAATAACACAAGAGCGCTCGACGGACAGAGCGATAAAAAGAATCCACAGGATTTTGCACTTTGGAAAAAAGCGGAGCCGCAGCACATCATGCGTTGGCCATCTCCTTGGGGTGATGGATTCCCAGGTTGGCACATTGAATGTAGCGTAATGAGCACAAAGTATTTGGGCGACCAATTTGATATTCACGGTGGCGGTATGGATTTGAAGTTTCCCCATCATGAGTGTGAGATTGCCCAAAATAAGGCCGCCAAGGGTCTATCTCCGGTTAAGTACTGGATGCACACAAATATGTTAGAGCTTAACGGGCAACGGATGTCTAAATCTACTGGTAATATTGTTAACCCACATGAACTTCTTTCTGGGGAAAATGAATTTTTCAGCAAGGCCTATTCACCAAGTGTGATACGTTTTTTTAATGCGCAGTCTTCATACAGAAGTATTTTAGATTTAACCGATGATGGGCTTTCTGCAAGTGAAAAAGGGTATCATAGACTCATGGATGGTATAAATACCTTGGGTAGTTTAAATACCGATTCTAACACTTCATCATTTGGGGTTACTGCATGGCGGCAAAAATGCTACGATGCCATGAACGACGATTTTAATTCTCCAATTTTAATTGCAAATCTTTTTGAAGGTGTTAAATACATCAATCAATTAAAAGAAGATAAAGCCACTCTTACCGAATCTGATTTATATTTATTCAAAACAACACTCCACGAATTTACATTTGACGTACTTGGCTTAGTAAATGAAAAAGATAAGAGTCTTGGCGGTACGGATAAACTGGATGCCACGCTTGAATTATTGATTAAACTTCGTCAAGAAGCTCGAGCTGATAAGAACTTTGCACTATCTGACCAAATTAGAGATGAGCTCTCAAAAAATGGAATAGAACTCAAAGACAGCAAAGAGGGTACGACTTATAGTTACTGAGTGGCGATTTACGATTTATGATTGACGATTGACGAATGACGACTGACGATTGACGATTGACGATTGGCGATTGATTAGTGGCGAGTGGCAATTAAAACATATCTCTTTTCTACACTATTTTACTTTTTATCGGATTTATTTGCATTTCACAGATTATTTAACTACGTTTGACGTATAAATTAATTAGTCCCCAAACTAAATAATTAACCGCTTATGTTATTAAATAGACTTTCGATTAGAAAGTATATTGGCTATTTGTCTTTATTATACTTATCTTTTAGTACGATTCCTCCAAGTCATGCACAGTCCATTTATTTAGATGGAATAAACGATTTTATTGCCTTATCCAACCCAATAGAACTAAATCCAAACAGTTTTACATTTTCGGCTTGGGTAAAAATTTCAGTGAACACTTCAAATAGACGAGCCATCATCTCAAATCGTAATGATGCTTTGGATATCGGTTATGAATTCGGATTAAATGAGCTAAATCAGCTTCAATTCCGTTGGGGAAATGACGTTGGTGAAACCTTGACATCAAACGTCGCAATTCCTGAAAATGTTTGGCATCACTTGGCACTTTCATTTGATGGTGAAGTCATAAAATTTTACGTGGATGGTGTAATAGATTCTAAATTTTATGCAACATTACCAGTTCTCAATTCAAATCCCTTAAAAATTGGTGCATCGGCCAATAATGAAAACAACCATGTTTTTGGCGGTAAACTTGATGAGATTAGAATTTGGGATGTAGCCGTTTCAAAAAATCAGCTTCGTTACATGATGAATCAAGAACTCTTTAATAATAACGGGTATGTATCTGGTACGATAATACCAACTGACATTTCAAAAAACGAAGTATCAAATTTAGCATGGACGAGTCTGATAGCATATTTTCCTTTTCGACAGGACACAACCACAGCACAATTTGATGTTTCAGAAAGCCAAAACGAAACTAATGTTTTTAATTCTGACTTCCTTAATAACGAAAGCGCACCACTACCCTATATTTCTATTTCTAACGGAAATTGGACAGATATTGATACTTGGTCAAATGAAGCTGGGCTGAGTTTACCAAACTCCTACTCCATAGTGGATGAAAATTCAACGATAGATTGGAATATTATAACAATAAACCACGATGTGACCATTGATAATGATGTTATTTTAGGAAAGACCGTAAAAGTTCAAGCGGCCGAAATCAATGGTAATCTAACCCTAAACGGAGATTTAACCAACGATTTGGGCAATGCGCTTGATGTCACTCATTTTCTTAGTCTGAATGGTAAATTAATTTTAGATGGACGTTCTGAATTAATTATGGCTGATGGTGCAGACCTTGTCTCTGGCCCATTTGGAGAACTGCAAAAGGAAGTTCAAGGTACGGCAGATTTATATACTTATGACTATTGGTCGTCACCAGTGGTTGATACTAGTTCCAACCCAGATTCAAATTCTTTCTCAGTAAAAAATATTATTTATAATGACGCCAGCCCGGTAAATTTTATATCCTCTGGATTTAATGGGGCCCCAGGTTCACCTGTGAATATTGCGGATTATTGGATATGGAAATATGCCAACAACCCTGGTTTTCAGAATACAGTATGGCATCACGTGAGAAAAAATGGCTCTATTTACGCTGGAGAAGGTTTTACCATGAAAGGACCAGGTAGCGGTACTTTTACCGATACCCAAGATTACACGTTTAAGGGAACCCCTAATAATGGGACTATAGAGCTGGTGCTGAATGCAGAAAACGATTATTTGATAGGTAACCCTTATCCCTCTGCAATAGACGCTAATAAATTTATTTTAGATAATGGCAGTCAATCATCTGTAAATGATTCTCCGCTTCTCAATGGAACACTCTATTTTTGGGAGCATTGGGCTAATAATAGCCATAGCGCGGGAGAATTTAGAGGTGGTTATGCTTCATACAATTTATCAGGTGGAGTTGGCGCACCATCTATTGGTACTAATGATCACACTCTTGCCACGGGAGGCATTCCAATTTTTGTTCCTAACAGAAAAATACCCGTTGGTCAAGGTTTTTTCGTCATGGGTTTAAACCAAGGCGACATCACCTTTAAAAATTCGCAACGTGTTTATGATAGTGAAAACTCGAGTGAGGATTTCACAGACACTAGACCAAAAATAAGATTAGGTTTTGATTCAGTAAATACCATACATCGGCAGGTTTTATTAACCATTGATGAGGAGGCCACAATTGGAAAAGACTGGGCTTATGATGGCGAACTTTTCAATGAACAAGTAGATGATATGTTTTGGTTAATTGATGACGAAAAGTTCATTATTCAAGGCAGTAACAGTTTAGATACAGATACAGCCTACCCCTTGGGAATCAAAATTAGTGATACAGGATTACATTCAATTTCCATAGATGTATTGGAAAATATGGATAGTAATGTTTCGATTTATCTTCATGATATAGATAATCAAACCTATCATAACTTAATGGATTCTGAATTTGAATTCTTCTTGACAACTGGAGAGTATTTGGAAAAATTCGAACTAACCTTTGCAGACTTGAATGAAACCCTGAGTCAAACAAATTTCAAAAACGACAATTTAACTGTTTATTACAATAACAACAATGCAAGCCTTACAGTCAAAAAAAGCCAAGAGACCAATTTAAAGAGCATTGCGCTTTTTGATTTATACGGAAAGAAATTAACCGCAATCACAGACATTTCAGATAGGGACTATTCTGAATACCCAGTTAAGAATTTGAGTACTGGAACTTATATCGTAAACTTGAATACCATTAGCGGTTTGGTATCAAAAAAGATATTGGTTCGGTAATCTATAAAGTTAGACCCAAATCTACCTTTTTCTTAACTGTAAAAACCTCGATGCAAATCGGGGTTTTTTATTTGCCTCTCCCAAAACCTCCTTAGCGGTTTTGACCTTTCCCAAGGATAGGTAGAACTGAAAATAAAGATAAGACGGTTAGAAATTAATTAAAGTAAGGCCGAAATCAATTTTTCCAAAGACATGGACTCTTGATTACCAGTTTTCATGTTCTTTAGCGTAAAAGTATTCGATTGTATTTCAGATTCGCCAAGTAAGACTACAAATGGAATATCGCGTTTATTGGCATAATTAAATTGCTTAACGGTCTTTTTATTATCCGGGAAAAGTTCTGCGGAAATTCCCTGCTCCCGCAGCTTTTTAATCGCCTTTAAACTAGCAAGGGCTTCATTATTGCCAAAATTTATAAACAATACTTTTATTGAATCACCAATGGTATCTGGAAATAAATTTAGTTCTTCAATGACCATGGCAATTCTATCCAAACCAAAGCTAATCCCAACACCACTTACGTCTTTTAATCCAAAGATACCGGTCAAATCGTCGTAGCGTCCACCACCGCCAATGGAGCCGATTTTGACACCTTCTGGGGCGGATACTTCAAAAATAGCACCCGTATAGTAATTTAGGCCTCGAGCTAAGGTCACGTCCAATTGAAGTTTAGCTGTTTTTAATACAAGCGATTCTATTGCCTCATTTATAAATTCTAATTCCTCAATTCCTCTTTTACCCTCTTCTGAGCTAGATAAAATAGATTTTAATTTTTCAATTTGGGTACCAAAATCTCCAGAAAGTCCAAACAGCGGTTGAAGCTCTTTAATGCCCTCATCAGAAATGCCCTTAGCCAACATTTCTGCTTTGACCTTCTCCTCTCCTATTTTATCCAATTTATCAAGAGCCACCGTAAAATCCATCAGTTTATCCTGAGCATCTATTACCTCAGCAATACCTGAAAGAATTTTTCGGTTATTGATTTTAATCGTTACACCTTTCAACTTCAGAGCTGTAAAGACCTCATCATAAAGTTGTATGAATTCCACTTCCTGCCACAGTGAGGTGCTACCAACAACATCAGCATCACATTGGTAAAATTCCCTAAAACGTCCTTTTTGGGGACGGTCTGCACGCCAAACCGGTTGAATTTGAAATCGTTTAAAAGGAAAGTCGATATCATTTTGGTGTTGTACGACGTAACGTGCAAAGGGTACGGTAAGGTCGTAACGAAGGGCTTTTTCTGATATTCTTGGAGTTATTTCATTCGAGTTCTTAAGCTCATAAATTTCAGAATCGACCTTAGACAGGAAATCGCCAGAGTTCAAGATTTTAAAAATCAATCTATCCCCTTCTTCACCATATTTACCCATTAAGGTTTCAGAATTTTCAAAACTGGGTGTTTCAATGGGTTGAAATCCGAATGTTTTAAATTTTTCCTTTATGACATCAGTAATATAATTTCTCTTGGCTACCTCTACAGGGTTAAAGTCCCTGGTTCCTTTGGCTGTTGTTGGTTTTTGTGGCATATTTTGAATTCCTCTTTGGGAATTGGTATTTAGATATTTTTTTAATCAATACCCTTCGACTCCGCTCAGGGCAATCAGTCCTTATGATTTTTTGGTATGCAAAAATATTACAATTAAAATTTCCGCAGTAATTCTTTGCAAATAATGGTAACTTTAAGCCAGCTTAGTAGTCTTATAGAAAACAACCAGGCAAAAAAATATGTTTACACTCATAAAGGAAAATATCCGTATTGCTTTTGATGCGATTAGGAGTCAGCTACTGCGTACGATTTTGACGATTTTGATTATTGCCATTGGGATTACTGCCTTAGTTGGGATTTTAAGTGCAGTTTCTGCCTTGGAAAATACAATATCGAGTGACTTTTCCTCCATGGGCGCAAATACCTTTAATATTCAACGCTATAATTTTAATAATCAACGGGTAAATGACAATGAGAAAATCAATCCTGTAATTAATTACCGCGAGGTCAAGAAATTTAAGGAAGATTATCAATTTCCATTCACTAAAACCTCAATCTCATTTATTGGTACGAGTATAGCTGAAGTTAAATACGATAACGAAAAAACTGACCCCGAAGTTCGTGTTTACGGCATAAATGAAAATTATATTGCGAACTCAGGACTTGAAGTTGAGTTTGGTCGTGACCTTAACTTTTTTGATGTTGAAAATAGTAATGCGGTTTGTTTGATTGGAAGTGATTTGAAAAAGGCCTTGTTGGACGATGTTAACCCCATTGGTAAAACCATTAGTATCAGGGGATCAAAATTTAAGGTCGTGGGTGTCTTAAAGGAAAAAGGCTCAACCTTCGGAAACAATGAGGATTTAAGGGTTTTGCTTCCATTGCAAAAAGCCAGAACTATATTTACCAATCCCAATATCAATTATAGCCTGAGCGTTAAGGCCGAAAACAAAGACATGCTGGAAGGCGCCCAAGATGAAGCTATTTTGTTATTCCGAAATATTAGAGGGTTGAATCCTATTGAGGAAAATAATTTTGGACTTGAGCGCAGTGATGACCTCATAAACCGAATTGGTACAATCACTGGCGTGCTTTCTACCATTGCTTGGGTTGTAAGTATAATTACCATTTTTGGCTCTACCATTGCACTTTTAAATATGATGTTGGTTTCAGTTTCTGAAAGAACTAGGGAAATTGGCGTAAGAAAGGCGTTAGGGGCCAAACGAAAAACGATTGCCTTTCAATTTTTTATTGAGACCATTATTATA
Source organism: Bacteroidota bacterium (assembly GCA_039025415.1). Taxonomy (GTDB): domain Bacteria; phylum Bacteroidota; class Bacteroidia; order Flavobacteriales; family Flavobacteriaceae; genus Psychroserpens. The sequence goes on from JBCCOJ010000019.1 coordinate 12,089, forward strand.
GGCCAATTGGGAGGGCTTCTTGGAATTCTTTTGGGAATGCTCGTGGGTTGGGGCGTTTCTGCTGGTTTGGACTTTAATTTCACTACCCCTTGGCTGGCAATATTCAGCGCATTTATTATCACTTTTATTGTAGCAGTACTGTCTGGTTCGATGCCAGCAATCAAGGCTTCAAAATTGGACCCAGTTGAGAGTTTGAGATATGAGTAGCTGTTGGCAAAATTAAATTTCCAAAAACAACTTCACGTTGGCGCATCAAAAAAGCATTACTTCTGTTTTAGATTACATTGAAAATCATTTAGAGGATGATTTATCTTTGAATACCTTAGCCGCCGTTGGTAATTACAGTCCGTTTCATTTTCACAGATTATTCAAAGACTCCACTGGTCAAACCGTCAATAATTATGTAACGCGCAAGCGAATTGAACACGCAGCTGCAATCTTATTGAGACATCCGGAGATTTCGGTATCAGCATTATCATTACACTATCATTTTTCAAGTAACGCCTCTTTCACTCGCGCATTTAAAAAATTCTATGGTTTAAGTCCGCGGGAGTTTAGAAAAAACGGAAAAGGTAAATACAGCAAGATTCATAAACAAAATAGCAAGAACGGTCAAGTAACTTCAGAATTTCAAAACTATGTTTGTGCAACTAAAAACAAACCAATGAACAAGCATATCAACGTAAAATTAGAGGATGAACTTCATTTCGCCAGTATTGATTTTGTAGGCAAGCAAAATTCTGAAAAAGCCTTTGGCGAATTACTGTCCTGGTCTGAGGCCAATGGGTTATTACAGAATGATAATTTTAAACTGGCATCGATTTTCTATGATAGTTTGAAAATAACCGCTCCAGAACATGTTAGAATGAAAGCGGCACTATTAATTGAGAAACCGCTAAGTAATGAAGATAAAATCTTAAACCTAACGTTTCCGAAGGGAAATTATATTATAGGTCACTTCGAAATCACAATGGAAGATTTTGAACGCTGCTGGACCTCAATGTTTATTTACATGAATAATAACGGCCACAAAAAAGCTGAGAGACCCGCATTTCAGTTATATCATAATGACTTTAGAACCCATCCTGAAAAGAAGTGTATTGTTGATTTATATATTCCAATAACTTAGTCATCATTATATAACATTTGAAATCTGCACAAGTGTTGGGATTTATTTACTTACCAAATCCTCAAAATATCGAAACAATTCTCCTTTGGTAATATTTGCACCTTCTTGGATAAATTTGAACTTATCTGACCCTTTGTCCTTTGAATACTCTTTTTTTGCAGTGAAAAATTCAATTTCATCAGAAAGTAGATTGCTTCGAAACCAATCGTACCCTTTTTTAGTGGTGATGTCTATATCCTCTCGATTGATTTTTAATGAAATCAGGCGTATTTCCTTTTTCTCGAAATGAAACAAATGCATTTGACGTTTGGATATATGCTCTAAGTATTTAACTTTTGATAGAACACCTTCCCATATTAAATCACTAAAAACATCCAGCTCCTCTTCTGCGACTTCAGGGTTATTGGCTTTAATATCCTTCCATTCATCCGCAGTTATAGATTGAGTCGCCAAGAAATTAATAAACTCTTGTTCCAATTCTTCAAACTGTTCTTTTGTAAGCCTTGAGTATTTCATACTGAAAATTAATAATTACGCCCCTGCAAAAAATGCAGGGGCGCAAAAATAATTAATTTCTATTATAGACCGAGATTTAGAAAATATATCTAATACCAAATTGCGCCTGCCATCTTGATAATAAACTAACATCAGCACTAAAGGTCTCATTTAAATTACCATCAAACGTGTAGGTTGGTGTGTTATTCTCATCAACAGTAACTCCAACTGGTTGGATGCTATTTGGCACTTCAACAACTCCCCATTCACTGTTTAATAAGTTACCAACATTTAAAATGTCTGCACTCAGCTGGATAGTTTGGTTTTTTTCACCAATCTTAAAGTTGAAATCCTGAAGAATTTTTAAATCCCAACGGCTTCTCCATGGCGATAAAGCACCGTATCGCTCTGCGTAACTTCCTCGATTATCGCTCAAATAATCATCCTGTTGGATATAAGCTTCAAATGCTTGTGCTTGCTCTGGCGATGCGAAATTCATTTCTTGAAGTTCGTCTGCAGTTGGGATGTAAAGTAAATCGTTAAAATTAGATCCGTCACCATTAATATCACCACCATAGGTATAGCTAAATCTTCCACCTCGTGCATATTCAAAGAATGTTGAAATAGTTGTGGCATATTTTCCACCACCATAATCAAATTTCTTCGAGGCAATACCGATTACTCTGTGGGTATCACCATATCTTGAAAAGGATAAAACGTCATCATTTGCGTTTCCAGAAATTGCATTACCCGCAAAGGCATCACCTGTAATTTCTGCTTCAATAGAATTTACATCCTTTGAGTTTAAGTAGTTATATGCTAAACTGGTGTAGAAGCCATTACCAAAGGTCTTTTGGGCTTTAAGTGTAGCATTCCATATTCTACCTTTATCAGAGTTAGTGAATACGTATGCATTTGTTGGCCCGCCAAATTCATCGGTAGCGCGGTCGGATGGTAAGTATATAGGTCTGTTATCCACACCATTCAACGTACCCGAGGGATTATCAAGCGCCCAATTTTGTACGTGGGCACCATTAATATCCTTGGTATAGGATAGATCTGCAGTTAAAGTCAAGCCATTCTCAAATCTATGGTCAACACCTAGGTTTGTTCTCCATACTTGTGGCCATTTGAAATCTGGGTCAACGGTTTGGTAGAAAAAGAAATCTACACCTTGTACTTGGTTACCGAGCCAAACGAAAGGGAAACGTCCTGTAAAAATACCAGAACCTCCACGCACTTGCGTTCTGCCTTCACCTTTAACGTCCCAGTTAAAACCAACTCTTGGCGATACTAATAGCGAATTTGTTGGTAGCGTAGTAGAATCTAAATTAACAACCTCACCAGTATCTGGGTCAAAGTAATCGATTGTTGGCTGATAAGTCCCACCCGAGAAATCGTTAGGATTGAAAACACCGCCCTTTCGGTCTATATTTTCAACAATTTTTTCTTTGGTATCGAAATAAAGTGGCTTATCGAATCTAACACCGTAAGTCAATTTAAAATCATCAGTAATATTCCATTCATCTTGTCCGTAGAAAGATAATTGACCAACGTTTGTTTCAGCCAACGCCCAACCACCAGGATTTCCAACGCCTGCTGCACTCAAGGCTTGATTGGCAGCAATAGCATCGTTAAACAATCCTTGATAGAAATCAACTAAGCTAGCTTCTGCCGCAGGATTACCTGCCGTATCCCTAAATGATTGGATATCTCCGGTAGGAAAGAAAACACCTTGTGCCCCGTATGCCCCTAAATTAAAAGAATTATCAAATTGAAATTTTTCATAAGAGAAACCTACAGTGTAAGTATGGTTACCTTTTACAAAATTCAAATTATTTGTGATTTGGAAAACCTTTTGATCTAAGGTATTATTAATTGAGAAAGGCTCATGACCTGCAATTATATAGTTAGAACCTTCATTAGTAATAGTAATTGATGGCGCTGGTGTAGAAAGTGCATCCCTAAAATCATCAAAATGGGTATAACCAACTTGTAATTTATTGCTGATACCTTCACCAAGCGTACTATTAAGTTCTAGTTGGAAAGAATCGATATTATTATTTATTCTATATCCTGCATTTTGAAATTGCAATTGATTAGGTCCTGGACCTCTAAAACCAAGCGCAGATGGGTGTGCAGGTTGCTCTCTAGACGCCTCTAAGAAATTGTAAATAAAGGCTAGCCTATTATTATCATTAATGTTCCAATCTAATTTAAAAATACCTTTCGTGGAATTACTATCGAAGGTGAAACCCTCAAAAGCACCAGGGTTATAGAATTGGCCATTCCCTATTTCTACTTGCCTTAAAATATTATCCACTAATTGTAAATCTGAAAGTAGCACTCTGGACTCACCGGCTGCTCCACTTCCTGTATTTGGGAAAAAACCATTGGTTCCAAGGTCTGTTCTTTGGTCTTTCTCAAAGTTTGCGAAAAAGAACAACTTGTTTTTTATTAGTGGTCCACCAATGCTAAAACCAAACTGATTCTGCTGCAGGTCTGGCTGCAAAACATCATCACCATTTACTTTTGAACCTGTAAGGCTTTCATTTCGTGTAAAACCATAAAGTGTTCCGTGAAATTCGTTCGTTCCACTTTTTGTAACAGCATTCACACTAGCACCTGTAAATCCAGACTGAGTAACATCATAAGGAGCAATGGAGACTTGTATTTGGTCAATCGCATCCAAGGAGATTGGCTGTGCACCACTCTGCCCGCCAGGTGTAGGGGAATCAAGACCAAATGGATTATTGAAAATAGAACCATCCAATGAAAAGTTATTGAATTGGTCATTTCTACCTCCAAATGAATTACCGCTTGCAGATGGCTCCAATCTCGTAAAATCCTGAGCTGATCTAGAAATGGTCGGTAAGGTTTTTAATTGGCGTCGAGTAATACTGGTTTCAGCGCCTGTTCTATCACTACCAAATGTACCTGTAGCTGAGCCGGTAATGACCACAGCATCCAATTCTTCACTATTTACATCGAGTTGGTAATTGATGTTTTCCGTTACACCAAGAGATAAAAACAGATCTGTAAACACCTTATCCTTATAACCAACGTAAGTAATAGTAACTGTGTAAGGCCCACCAACTCGCAAGTTTAAGAGGTTATAACGACCGTCAAAGTTTGTTGAGGCACCGTATTTCGTACCAGTTGGAGTATGAACAGCCACTACATTTGCGCCAGGTAGCGGACTTTCATTTTCATCTAGTATTAATCCCTTGATACTTGAGGTGGTAACCTGCGACATTCCGAGCGCGGTTACCAATGCAAAAAGCATTGAAAAATAAAGTTTCTTCATTAAGAATAGAGTTATTAGTTTGGGGCGAAAGTAAAAATAAAAAAGGCTATCCGAACGGATAGCCTTAACAATTTATTAACTTATTTTGTTTACAATTTAACTTTCAGCAACAACCTCGAAAGTTAAATCAACTTCAACTGAGCGATGCAATCTAATTACAGCGTCATATTGCCCCAATCTTTTGATATTACCCCCAGTAATTGAAATGAACTTCTTGTCGATATCATGACCTTCATTCTTTAACGAATTGGCTAAATCAATTTTGGTGATAGAACCAAAGATTTTATCACCAGCAGTAGCGCCAGTATTGGCCTTAGCTGAAATTTTAATATCCAAAGTCTTGATTTGCTCTGCGGCTTTTTCAGCATCAGCAATAATCGACTTTTCTTTATATGCTCTTTGCCTTAGGGTTTCCTCCAACACTTTTTTTGCTGAAGTTGTAGCCATAATTGCATGACCCTGTGGGATTAAATAATTTCTACCATAACCGTTCTTAACTGTTACAATATCGTCTTTAAATCCTAAATTCTCAACGTCTTGTTTTAATATAAGTTCCATAGTTATTGGTTTTTATTTTAATAAATCGCCAACATAAGGCATTAAAGCCAAATGACGAGCGCGTTTTACTGCAACAGATACTTTTCTCTGGAATTTTAGCGAAGTACCAGTTAAACGTCTAGGTAAAATCTTACCTTGATCGTTTACGAAGCCCATTAGCCAATCACCGTCTTTGTAATCAACATATTTGATGCCAGACCTTTTAAAACGGCAATATTTCTTTGCTTTAGTAGTATCAATATTTAAGGGAGTAAGATATCTAATCTCACCGTCTTTTTTTCCTTTTGCTTGTTGTTCTATTGAAGACATAATTAGGCTTTTTGTTTATCTCGGTTTCTTCTCTTTTCGGCCCAAGCGATAGCATGCTTGTCCAATTTTACGGTTAAATAACGCATAAAACGTTCGTCTCTTCGAAATTCCAATTCCAGGTCACCAATAGCAGTTCCATCTACGGTGTATTCGAATAAGTGGTAAAATCCACTTTTTTTGTTCTGGATTGGATAAGCCAATTTTTTTAGCCCCCAATCTTCTTTAGCTACCATCTTTGCACCACGAGAAACAAGAAAATCTTCGTATTTCTGCACTGTTTCCTTTATCTGGTCATCAGATAAAACGGGATTTAAGATGAAAACAGTTTCATAATGATTCATATAAAATTATTTTACAATTAAAAATGCGTGCAAAAATAGATATAATATATCATAATAACAACCTTTTTTAGCCCCTTGATTAAGCAATGTTAATCTTTGGAAAATAATGTTAAAATTAACACTTTAACGATGATTTTTGGTTTTTATCCGAAAATGTTGTAACATTGTCGATATCTTAACCTAAAATTTATAAATGTTATGACTTTAAACTGTGTAGTAGTTGACGACTCTGCAATCCAGCGATTGTCCATTGTTAAGCTTATCGAAAATCATTCTTCGCTTAACCTAATCGCGGAATATAGCAGTGCACTAGAGACCAAAAATGGTCTAAACACCCACAAGGTGGACTTAATTTTCCTTGATATTGAGATGCCCGTGCTCAATGGCTTTGAATTATTGGATGTACTTAATAACAAACCTCAAATCATATTTGTTACTGGTAAAACCGAATATGCCTTCAAAGCTTTTAATTATGATGCAACAGATTATCTCCACAAACCCATTACTAGAGAACGTTTTAATCAATCTGTTGAAAAGGCGATAGAACAGCACAAACTAAAACTTGACTTTAATGAAGCCGATGGTGAACACATATTCGTGAAGAGCAATCTAAAGAAACGAAAAGTTTACATTAAAGATATTAAGTGGATTGAGGCGCTTGGTGATTACGTGAAGTTAGTGACCGAGGAGAATAGCCTTGTTGTGCTTTCGACCATGAAAGCCTTTGAACACGAACTTCCTGAAGGTAAGTTTTTAAGAATACATAAATCATACATTGTCAATTTAGATAAGGTTGATAGATTTAATAGTAAGAATGTTGAAGTTGGTGCTTACGAAATACCATTAAGTCGAAACAAAAAAACACAGTTAGTTGATGCTCTAAACAATATTTAGATTTCATTTAATTGCCCTAACCAAATAACAACAAATAACAAAAAGACTCCGCCGCCCCAGCGGAGTTTTTCATTGAACTCATCTTGACTCTTACCTATTTTTTAATTACTGAAACATTCGATTTCTCTGAAGTTTCTGGTGAATAGACGTAGGTGTAAATCCACATGAGCGTAAAGGTTGGAATGATATCGGTAAACGGTAATGCCTCTTCAATAAAAGCAATTATAGACGCTATTTTACCACTTTTACCTTTATACATTTTCCCCATTAAATAGGCAGAGGCCGGTGCCCAGATAATATCGGCAAACTCACCAACTCCAGGTATGAAAAAAGTAATACTACCGAGAATATCAAAAACCATTCCCAGTACTAATTTTTTATATTTTGATAGCTTTTCTAAATTCATGATAATATTTGATTAATACGATTTAACTAATATCAAAACACGTTCCGAAAATTTTAGGTGACATATTAACAGAACAGCAAGGATGAGAAATTGCCAAATGCTTAAATAACTATCCTAGCATCTAAAACCATTCTGCTTGTTACCCGATTACCTATTCAAAACTTTTCATTTTAACAAGAACTTATGAGAAAATAATAGCAATCAAAATAGCTTTGTATACCTAACAAAACACGCTAAAGTAAACACCGCGAATTACCGAATGTTCTGGAATCCTTCATACGCTTTAATAAGATTTCTGATACTTTTAATGCTCGGTTTTCCAATCACCGCTTCCGCCCAAAGTAAAAAATCACTAACTATTTCAAGAACCGAAAAAGCCCCAAAAATAGATGGTGTTTTAAATGATAGTATCTGGGGGGTTGCTGAAATAGCCACTGGGTTTACCCAGTTTCAACCAAATGCTGGGGTTGCAGACTCTATACCTATAAGAACTGTCGTTAAAATGGCTTATGATAACAAGGCAATCTACCTTTCAGCCTATCTATATGATGACCCCAATGACATGATGAGTCAAGTAACCGCACGTGATGATTTTGGTCAAACAGATTTTTTCGCGTTAATTCTTAATCCTAACAATGATGCACAAAATGACACCCAATTTTTTGTGTTTAGCTCAGGTGTTCAAGCAGATGCAACTTCAAATCCAAGCAACGGTGAAGATTTTGGTTGGAATGCCGTCTGGGAAAGTGCAGTAAAAAAACACGATGATGGTTGGTCTCTTGAGATGGAAATTCCCTATCGCACATTACGTTTTGAAAATCGCGAAATCCAGACCTGGGGTATACAATTTCACCGCTTTTTTAGACGATATCGTTCTCAATACACCTGGAATCCAATAGACGTCACCAAAGGAAATTTTGGGCTTTACCACGGTGAACTTTTGGGTTTAAAAAATATCAAACCCCCAACCCGTCTTGCTTTTTATCCTTTCACAACTGGAATTTTGAGCACTTTTGACGGGGAAACAGACAATGAATTTAGGTTAGGTCTTGACGTAAAATACGGCATTACCGAAAATTTTACCCTAGACATGACCTTGATTCCAGATTTTAGCCAAGCAGGTTTTGATAATTTAGAATTGAATCTTGGACCATTTGAGCTCGCTTTTGCTGAGCAGCGTCAGTTCTTTACTGAGGGTGTCGATTTATTCAACAAGGGCGGCATGTTTTTTTCACGCAGGGTGGGAAGCAGGCCAACAGGTACCGTAGTCCTTGAAGAAAATGAAATTGTAGAAAATTACCCAAACACGGTTGACGTAATAAACGCTGCAAAGGTGTCGGGAAGAACTAAAAAAGGACTTGGTGTTGGTATTTTTAATGCCATAACCGAAAAGACATTAGCTACTGTAAGAGACACGATTACAAATGCCGTAAGGGATACAGTCGTTGAACCGTTAGCAAATTATAATATTCTAACCTTAGAACAACAATTCAATCAAAACTCCTCTGTTAGTGTTGTAAACACCAATGTTACACGAGACGGCGGTTTTAGGGACGCCAACGTGACTGCAATTGTTGCAGACATTACAAATAAGCGAAACACCTATAATCTCTTTGGCAGGGCAAGAATGAGCAATCTTAACTTAGCCGATGGCACATCAACGGGCTTTAGTACCCGCTTTGTTGCGCGTAAAATTCATGGCAACTACCGCTATAGTTTTGATTATTCTTATGCTGACACCAAGTTTGACATGAATGACCTAGGGCTACTTTTTAGAAATAATTTTAACAACTTCGGTGTTGATTTTGGATATCAGACATTCAAACCAACCAAGCGGTTAAATAACTACAACTGGAACACATATATTAATTACAATCGCTTGGCAGACCCAAGCACCTTCACGGGTTTTGGCTTTGGTGGCAACTATAATGCCCAAACCAAAGAGACCCTTCATAACTATGGCGGTAGGTTTGATATTGAAGCCGGAAAACAATATGATTATTTTGAACCAAGAGCAGACGGCCGATTTTTCATTTATGAAAATTTCGCTAGAGCAAGGATTTACCTTTCTACAAATTACAATTACACTTTTGCCATTGATGCCAATATTCAGGGCGCAGGAGTGTTTGAAAAAGAAAGAAATACCCGTAGCTATAGATTTCAACTGAGACCTAGGGTAAGATTTAATGATAATTTTTTGATGGTCTATTCCTTTGAGTATGAAGAAATCTTTAATGATAGGGGTTATGCCAATAATTCAAATCAATCGGATAGCGAAATAGTTTTTGGTCAAAGAGACCAATTAATCATGGAAAATAATTTGAGGAGTACCTATAGTTTTAATCCATTTCACACTTTAAGCTTAAATTTCAGAAACTATTGGAGCACCGTAACTTATGACCAAAATCCCTATTTCTTACAACAAAATGGAAGGCTCACGGAAGCTTCAGAGAGTTTTGAAGAGTTAGGTCTAAAAAGTTCAGATATAAACTTTAGTACTTGGAATATCGATTTAAATTACACCTGGCAATTTGCACCTGGGAGTTTTTTAACTGCACTATACAGAAACCAATTGTTCAATAATGACAGGGAATCGATGCGCAATTATGCAAATAGTCTCAATACCTTATTTGAACAACCTGCCCTTCACTTTTTTTCTTTGAGGTTACAATACTTCATAGATTATAATCAAATTAAGGATATATTCAAGTCAAGCAACAAATCTAATTCGTAGATTGCATGACTAAGTAATGCAAATTAGGTTCAGGGGTTTAACATTATGATTTCAGCAAAAAATATACATAAATATTACGGTGACCTTCACGTACTCAAAGGGGTAGATTTAGAGATAAAAAAAGGGGAGGTTGTATCTATTGTCGGTGCCTCTGGAGCTGGTAAGACAACATTGTTACAGATTCTTGGTACGCTTGATCAAATAGAAAAGAATACCGAGACAAAGCTGTTTATAAATAATACCTCGATTCCAGAACTTGGGGATAAAGCATTAGCTAAATTCAGAAATCAGAATATTGGCTTTATTTTTCAGTTTCACCAATTACTGCCTGAATTTACAGCTCTGGAAAATGTTTGCATTCCGGCATTTATATTTGGAAAATCAAAAACAGAAGCCGAAAGCCGAGCCAAGGAGTTACTTGACTTCTTAGGTCTTTCGCATCGCTACAACCATAAACCGAGTCAACTATCGGGGGGTGAGCAACAGCGTGTTGCCGTTGCACGGGCCTTAGTCAATAATCCTGAGCTTATTTTTGCAGATGAGCCCTCTGGAAACTTGGATAGCGAGGCCGCTGAAAACCTGCATAATTTATTCTTTAAGTTGAGGGAAGAATTTGGTCAGACCTTTGTAATCGTTACCCATAACAAGGAACTTGCCGATATGGCAGATAAGAAATTGAATATGGTCGATGGAAGGATTTCCAAATAAGTTTCTATCCAAAATAGTTCTTTTGCCGCGCAACCTTTAAAGATAAAATGCATCTAAAGGTCAAGACCTGACTACGATGATAAAAAGATGCGTTTTGGCCGCTACATTGTTCTTGCTGCTAAATTCCTGTGCTGTAAACTCGTTTTCGAATATCACAAAAGTCAAAATCCATACACCGGAAAATTCAGGTATTATCTACGAAAACGATACCATTCAGTCAGGAAGAAATTTGCATATTATCCATCCGCCGCGTTCGAGAGATTCTCTAGGGTTTTCAGTTTTTAATGATTCCGTTAGGACGGATTTAAGCTTTAGAAGTAAATTTTCATCCTTGCACTATCAAATGTTGACTTATACATTAGGTCTTCATTATTTAGTCAACAGGAATAATCCACTTTACTACGATTATAAGGCCAATATTTATATTGAGCTAGATTCCTTGCAGTCAAAATTCTACCCAAGAAAAACTAAAATTGCCCCTTTTGAGAAAAATACAGTGATGTTCTACACTTCACCCCTAATGGCAATTGATCTATTCAATACGCCAATGTTGACCATCGGCGCTGAATATTTTTTTATTGAGGACATTAGTATAAGTGCAGAGTTTGGAACACGTTACTTTGATTGGCCTAGAGTTAATCAAGGGCCAGAGCTAATTGATAAACAGGGGAACTCTTTTCGTTTAGAACTGAAATATTACGGAGCCATAGACATTACCGATGATTTAACATTCAATGAGTATTTTGGCATAGAATATAGATATAAACATGAGCAATTTACCCAGGCCATAAGCTATAGCACGCAACAAGACGATATCAAATTTGTAAGAAATGAAAATTTTATCGTTGTAAAGAATTTGTCAATATTAAATTTAAAATACGGTGCAAATATACCTTTGGGAAGACGGTTCTTCTTTGATGTTTATACCGGTCTCGGTGCCCGCTTTATCGATATTCAAAATCCAGGATTACGTTTTAATCCACCAGAAGATGAACTAATTAATGACGTTGCGATGCCACATATAGATGAAACCAATATTGGTGAATTAAGAAGGGATGTAATTTTCAATTTTACACTTGGTTTTAAGTTTGGGATACGTCTTTAATCAAGCCATTTTCAATTCTAGTTTGCCTATCTTTGAAGTTTTCGAATATTGAATTTATGGATAAGTTGACCCTCACAACCCCGGCGTTACTTTTTTCTGCCATTTCCCTCATAATGTTGGCATATACCAATAGATTTTTGGCGTACGCAACGGTAATCAGGAACCTCCATGATATTTATCTGGAAAAAAAGGATGATACCTTATTGAGGCAAATTAAAAATCTAAAACAACGACTTAACCTTACCCGTTATATGCAGATTTTTGGCATTGCAAGTCTATTGCTTTGCGTGTTGACCATGTTCTTGATATACGTGGAACAGAAGGCCTTCGCAGTTTGGGTTTTTGGCTTCGCGCTTTTACTCCTAATTGTATCTTTAGCCTTATTGATATTGGAAATTCAAATTTCGGTACGCGCCTTAAAATTTCACATTAGTGATATTGAGGAGCATCTTAAAGGAAAAATATAAAGTACAATTAACCCAAATTTAGAGATAGTTGAAATTAAAAAAAGCAGAGCTTAAAGAATTTTTAGATGCTAAAGCTGACTTTTACAACAATCCGAAGTTTATCGAGACAGACCCCATTCAAATTCCCCACAGGTTTTCCAAAAAAGGAAATATTGAAATTTCGGCATTTCTTACTGCCACTATAGCGTGGGGAAATCGAAAAGGCATAATAAATAATGGCAATAGAATGATGTCTTTGCTGGACAATGCTCCATTAGAATTCATTACCAATCACGAGGAAAATGACTTAAAGAAATTACTGCCTTTTGTGCATAGAACGTTTAATGGTATTGATTTTATACAATTTGTGAGAAGTCTAAAACACATCTATTCAAACCACAATGGTTTGGAAGGGGCATTTGCTAAACATTCAGAAAAAAGCAGTCTTCAAAAGTCAATACATCATTTTAAATCGGCGTTTTTTGAAATCGACCATCTAAATAGAACTAGAAAGCATGTAAGTGATCCTCTTAAGAATTCCGCCGCCAAGCGAATCAATATGTTTTTGCGCTGGATGGTAAGAAAAGATAATAACGGGGTAGATTTTGGTATTTGGGAATCGATTTCACCAAGTCAATTATCCTGCCCCTTAGATATTCATTCTGGGAATGTGGCACGAAAGTTAAAACTTTTAAAACGTAAGCAGAACGACGCCAAAGCGCTATCGGAATTGGATATTTCTCTCAGGAAATTAGACCAAAACGATCCAGTTAAATATGATTTTGCGCTTTTTGGATTGGGTGTTTTTGAGAATTTTTAACAGCTCAAAACCATATTTTATCGAATTTCGTAAGTACCTTGCAAAAGACTTTTCTTACAAATGGATGCATCACATAGCTTTAAATCTGAAAAGGAGCGACTAGAGGCGCTTAATTCCTATCATATTATTGATAACGAGCCCGAGGCCGATTACGATAGTATCAATATGCTTGTGGCCATGATTTGTGATGTGCCCATTAGCTTAATTCAAATTCTTCGCGAAGACCGATTTTATTTCAAGTCAAAACTCGGGGTGGATATGGACTACTTCGATAGGAAGCTTTCATTTTGTAACGTGACGGTTAAAAGAGGTAAATATTTAGAAATCAAGGACGCACGACTAGACGATAGATTCAAGGATAATCCAGTGGTAACCAAGTACAAGGCTGTATTTTATGCCGGAATCCCGCTAATCAATAAAGATGGATTTACCATGGGTACAATCTGTATTTATGACTATAAGCCCAAAGAACTAAATGAGGATCAACGTGAGGCATTACGAATTTTATCAAATCAGGTCGTCAATTTATTCGAATTAAGAAAAACTAACTATCTCCATGAAAAGTACGAGAGAGAACTTAGCAATAGAAATGAGCACCTCAAGGATTTTGCCAGTCACGTTTCCCATGATTTAAAATCCCCTTTAGCCAACATAACCTCACTTACGCAAATGCTAAAGGAAGATGATTTAAATTCATTTTCAGAGGAATCAGAGCTGTATTTGGATTATATCCAAGAATCCACAACAGTGTTGAAAGATTATGTTGATGGCATATTACTACACTACAAATCTGATGAGCTGCTGAACACCAATAATGAAGATATTTTATTGGATGACTTGGCCGAAGATATCAAGCTCATTCTAATGACTGGAAAGGAAAAATTAATTTACCCACAGAATACTGAAATTAAGAATATTAATAGAGCCGCCTTATCCCAAATTTTAATCAATTTAATTGATAATGCCCTGAAATATAACGATAAGAAAAAACCGATAATTGAGATTGACTATTTTTCTGACTTATTTTTTCACAAGTTCTCAGTGTCTGATAATGGGGTCGGTATCCCAAAGGATAAGCAGGAAATCATCTTCAAAATCTTCAAGACACTAAAAAATC
>JBCCOJ010000020.1:0-26297 GCA_039025415.1 Bacteroidota bacterium
GTATAATGAAGCCTACCAATTGTGCGCGCTCCAAGAATTTTTCGCTTGGCGCCCTGCCAGATACCATCTCGTATAATAAAAACATCACGTGACCACCATCCAATGCTGGTATGGGTAGTAAATTTAAGACCCCGAGCATGATAGACAAAAATGCAGTCAACACCCAAAATGCCTGCCAACTCCAAACTGGAGGAAAAATATCAAATATGGCTTTGAACCCACCAACCCCTTTGTAGGCTCCGGTACTTGGTGTAAAGATGGCCTTTAATTGGACAAAATATTTAGATACAGTCTCTACAAAATCACGACCACCTTCTGCCCAGCTTTCACCAAAGGTGTAGGTTTGAGTGGCCATATCATAATAACCTAGTTCGATATTTCGCTGGTTACTAAATCCTAACTGAAACCCAAAATTTCCATTTTCATCCAATTTTAATTCCCTAGTGATAGTTTCATCACCTCTTAAAATTTCAACTGGTACCGTCATATTAGTCTTATCGGGTTTAATGCTATCTAGTTGGTCATAATATCTTATCTCTTTTCCATCAATGGATACGATAATATCTTCAGGTTTAACATCAACATCTTTATTTGCCGAAGAATCTACAACCGTCCCAATCATAAACGGAATTCGTCTTTCAAATAGTTGCCTACTTTCAGACGAAGAAAATTGACCAAGAAAATCCTCAGGTAATTCGATAACCTGAATCTGTCCGTTGCGCTCTATAGTTATCGTTTCTGCCCCGATTATGTTTGAGCGTACATCAGAATCGTTGATGACCTCCAAATCATTAACCTTAACAATCTTGTCTCCAGTTTTAAAACCTATATCCTTTAAAAGTTGATTTTCAACCCAGTACCCATCCTTTAAACTGCTAACCTTGGTGGTCGTATCACCATAGGCAAAAGCCAAGAAAACGTAGATGAAATAGGCTAAAATGAAGTTGACGGTAACACCACCAAGCATGATAATCAGTCGTTGCCAAGCTGGTTTTGATCTAAATTCCCAAGGCTCCGGGTCTTTAGCCATTTGCTCGGTATCCATACTTTCGTCGATCATACCTGCAATTTTCACATAACCGCCTAATGGTAACCAACCAATACCATAAACAGTATCACCTATTTTCTTTTTGAACAACGAAAATTTAATATCAAAAAACAGGTAGAATTTTTCAACTCTGGTCTTAAACGCTTTTGCAGGTATAAAATGCCCAAGTTCGTGAAGTACGATCAGTAGCGAAAGACTAAGTAAAAATTGGGAAATCTTTATAACAAACTCCATGTATCTCTAATCAGAAAATTTAAGTGGCAAAAGTAGTGTTTTACGCCCACTTAGAAAAAATCAAATTTTTTCTGATTATTTTTTTAACACTGATTTAGTAATCAATCCACTATCTGTTTGAAATTGGATAAATAACAGTCCACTTTGTAACCCAGCGAGATTAATCATCGGCTCGAATTTTTTTTCAATAAGACGCTGACCTAAGGTGTTGAAGATTATGACTTTGGAAATTTTAAACGCTTGGCTATTTTCGATGCTTAACAAGTCTTCGACAGGGTTTGGATATACAATTAAATCAGTGTTTGCAGATATGTCAACGGTATTTAAGGTGGTTTCAATAACTTGATTGTTGGCAGAAATGATATCAGATTCAGGGTCAAAAATAATAGTGTCTATATCGAAAGGAATATCGAAGCTGTAAGGTTGTTGATGAAAGTTGTTTTCAACTACAATATCTTGGATTTCACCAAGTGTCCCGATGAGCCTGAGGCGAATATCGGCTTCAAAAAACGAAACTGACGGATGGCTCTGATATTGGTAAATGAGAAATGACAGGTCACTTCCTTCAGGTTGGGTCCAATCTACAACATAACTGGGATAGCCTTCATTAAAAAGCCAATCGTCAAAAAATTCGGTTAAGTCGGTACTGGTTTCTGTTTCGACGATTGAGATAAAATCTTCGGTATGGGCATAACCGAAGGCATGTTCGGGGGTGTTGAGGTAGGTAGTCAAAGCGTCGAAAAATTCTGAATCACCAAGCTTTTTCCGCAGCATATGCAAGACCATCGCCCCTTTATTATAAGACAACCGACCGTTGAAAATTCGGCTTACGTTAGTCGTATCGGTATCGGTTAAATAGACAGCGCCATCGGGCTGGGATGTAATTGAGTTGTTACGCTGTTGCTTCCAAGTTGTAAAAGCGTCGTTATTGTCTAAATTTTCATAGACCAAACCTGAAAGATAGGTCGCAAAGCCTTCGTTCAACCAGATGTCCTTCCAACTTCCACAGGTCACTTTATTTCCAAACCATTGGTGTGCGAGCTCATGGGCAATTAAATTTCGACTAAAGTTCCCCATAAACGAAACGGTCGTATGCTCCATGCCTCCGCCCCATCCAAACTGGGCGTGTCCGTACTTTTCATCAGCAAAGGGATATTCTTCAAACAAATCAGTAAACAGATTCATAATATCCAATGTCACGGGTGTACTGGCTTGCGCTGTAGTTAAGCTTTCAGGGAATACGTAGTTAACAATTGGGAAGGGATTACCATTATTCGGAACAGTTTCAGAATAGACTTCATAATTTGTAGCTGCAATAGCAATTAAATACGCGGGAATTGGATGACGGTGTTTGAAGTGAGTAGTTTTTTCTGAGCCGTTAATCGTTTGACTTTGTTCCACACCGTTGGTAACCGCGATGATTTCCTCATTTGAGGTATTAAAACGCGGGGTTGTCATGAAGACGTCAATAGAATCTATCTTGTCGTTCAAATCCTGTTTGCAGGGCCACCATGCCTTAGCGCCGTAGGGTTCGGAGAGTGTCCACATGATAGGGTCGCCGTCTCTGGTAGTTACCTCAAATGAATCAAAGCCGGTACTAATTGGACTTCCTGAATAGGTAACTGTAAGGGAATCCAAAACACCAGCCACTTGTACTTGCGGGAGTGTAATTATCAATTCATCGTCCTCACTATGTGTGAAGGTCAATTGGTTTCCGTTTTGGGTAACTTCTGAAACCGTCATATTTGAGGCTAGGTCAAAGGTAATATCGACCATATTAGATGTTGCTTCGAAGTAAGAAGTGATGTTTCCCGAAATGAAGTTTACAGAGGGGTCAACGTTCCATTCTAATCGGTGATACTTTAAATCGTAATTACCCGTATTGAGATTAGCTTGATGGATTATTTGGCTCAGTGCAGCCTTCGCTTCGGCTTCACTAATGGCATCTAAAGTTTCATTATAGTCTTGAGCAAAAAGTGTAATGCTTGTTAAAAAGCTAATTATAGACAAAACCCATTTCATGCAATTCAATTTTTCCTTATAGCCTGTTAAAAGTAAGGAAATAATTGGTTTGCGTCGTATTTTTGCAAAACCAATGTATAACGTAGATTTAGTATGTGGTCTTACATCAAGCAGTTCAAGTTTTTCTTTATCGCATTTGGTATTGTTTCGGCTATAATCATTGCGATTTTTTATAATATTCTAAAGGTAGAAAAGCCCTTGCCGATATATCAACCTGCCCAAATGGATGTTTCGTTAGTGGATAGTACAATTCAAGGGAAACGTAAATACCATAAAATAGCCGATTTTGAATTGGTAAACCAGAACGGGGATACAATTACCGAGAAAGATTACGAAAATAAAATCTACGTTGCCGATTTCTTTTTTACCACCTGCCAAACTATATGCCCTGTGATGACCGGACAAATGAAACGCGTGCAAGAAAAAATCAAGAATGATGATGAGGTGATGCTGTTATCTCATAGTGTTACTCCTGAAATAGATTCAGTTGCGCAATTGAAAAAATATGCGATGGAAAAAGGTGTTGATGATAATAAATGGAATTTAGTAACTGGAGACAGAAAACAGATTTACGATCTCGCCCGAAAGTCATATTTAGTGGTAAAAGATGATGGAATGGGGGATTACGGCATGGTTCATACTGAAAATTTTGCCTTAATCGATAAAGAAAAACAGATTCGTGGTATGTACGATGGTACCAGTACTGCTTCGGTAGACAGTCTTTTAATGGATATTGAAAAGCTTAAAAACAGCTACCGATAGTTTTCGTATTACAATTTCCTTACAATGGATATTTCCACTATTTTTGCTTCTTTAAAATTAATCTAAATAAGTCTTGCCAATTACCCTAGCCGAATTAAAAAGAGGTCAACAGGCCATTATTGCCGATGTTTCTTCAAAATTCATCCCACTTAAATTGTTGGAAATGGGCTGCCTGCCTGGTAATTTGGTAGAACTAGTTCAATTGGCGCCATCGTCAGACCCGATGTATCTCAATGTAAATGGTACGCATTTGGCAATTAGAAAAGAAACCGCGCTCCATATACTAATAGACATTTCCAATGCCTAACCAAATTAACGTTGCCCTTATTGGAAACCCTAATGTTGGAAAAACCTCCGTATTTAACGAGCTAACCGGTCTAAACCAAAAAGTTGGGAATTATCCCGGTATAACCGTTGAAAAAAAGGAAGGTACTTGCAAACTGTCAAGTGAACTAAAGGCCCACATCATTGATTTACCCGGTACTTATAGTCTCAACGCCTCTTCACTTGATGAAAACGTGGTCATTGAGTTGCTTCTTAACAAAAATGATAAGGACTTTCCAGACGTAGCTGTAGTAATTAGTGATGTCGAAAATCTAAAACGTAACCTGCTATTGTTTACCCAAATCAAGGATTTGGAGATTCCAACGATATTGGTCATTAACATGGCAGATAGAATGGAATACAAAGGCATTAAGCTTGATATTCCACTTCTTGAAAAAGAACTAAAAACCAAAATAGCCTTAATAAGTACTCGAAAAAAAACAGGGATTGACCATCTAAAAAATCTCATCACAAATTATGAGGAACTACCATTAGAACCATGTTTAAGCGCCTCTGAAATTGACAAGCAGTACTTCATTAATCTAAAAAAAGCCTTTCCCAATCAATTGCTTTATAAGCTATGGCTGGTTATCACTCAAGATGTCAATTTCGGAAAGACAGAGCGCAAGGAAATCAAAGCCATAAACAGTTTCAAGACGAAGAGTGATGCCGATTTAAAACGACTTCAACAGAAGGAAACCATTAAACGCTATCAATTTATAAACGAAACGCTCAAAAAAGGGCAGACTATCGATTTAAAATCTGCTAAGGATTTGAGAATAAAGCTTGATAGAGTCTTAACCCACAGCTTTTGGGGTTATTTGGTCTTTTTCGCTATTTTACTGGTCATCTTTCAAGCTATTTACGATTGGTCTGAAGTACCAATGGATTTCATTGATTCGGCTTTTGCATCATTAAGCGAATGGGTGAACGACGTTCTCCCGCCAGGTGCATTTACTGATTTGTTGGCAGAGGGTATTATCCCAGGACTGGGGGGCATTGTGATATTTATACCCCAGATTGCATTTCTGTTTCTATTTATTGCTGTTCTAGAAGAATCTGGATATATGAGCCGAGTGGTCTTCCTCATGGATAGGGTCATGCGTCGTTTCGGTTTGAGCGGTAAGAGTGTAGTGCCACTCATTTCAGGAACTGCCTGCGCCATACCTGCAATAATGGCAACTCGAAACATTGAAAGTTGGAAAGAACGACTAATCACCATATTGGTGACGCCTTTTACCACTTGTTCCGCGCGACTACCAGTTTATCTAATAATTATCTCTTTAGTAATACCTGAAGGTCAATTTTTGGGTCTGGGCTATCAAGCCTTGACGTTGATGTTGTTGTATTTACTCGGTTTTGGAATGGCCGTTTTTTCAGCTTGGATTTTAAACAAGGTTTTAAAGATAAAAAGCAGGACGTTTTTTGTAATTGAAATGCCGAACTATAAACTACCGTTATTGAAAAATGTGGCTATAACTGTAGTTGAAAAAACGAAATCCTTCGTGTTCGGTGCAGGTAAAATTATTTTGGCCATCTCGATTGTTTTATGGTTTTTGGCATCTTACGGCCCAGGTGAAGAATTTAATGATGCTTCGGAAATCGTCCGCAATCAAGAATCGTCTCAAAATCTTAGACCGAATGAACTGCAACAAAAAATTGCCTCCCATAAGTTAGAACATAGTTTTATAGGCATTACCGGAAGAGCGATAGAACCCATAATACGACCTTTGGGTTACGATTGGAAAATTGGTATTGCCATTGTAAGTTCTTTTGCAGCCCGTGAAGTATTTGTTGGCACCTTGGCCACCATCTATAGCGTAGGGAGTGATGAGGAAGAAACTATAAAGAATAGAATGTCTAAAGAAGTCAACCCCATTCTTGGTGGCCCCTTATTCACTTTTGCAAGTGGCATTTCGTTACTATTATTCTATGCCTTCGCCATGCAATGCATGAGCACCCTGGCAATTGTAAAACGTGAGACCAACAGTTGGAAATGGCCGATGTATCAACTTGTGGTCATGACGGCTTTTGCCTATTTGATGGCGTTGTTGGCTTTTCAGGTTTTGAAGTAGTCGTTTTCTCGCAAACCTGCCTGCCGCAGGCAGGGTCACCAGGACGCTAAGTGGGAATTGGGGGATAAGGATTGTGAATACTGTTTAACGGCATTAACAACACCATAACAATTTCTTTACGAAACTTTGTGTTTGCTTCGTGTATCTTTGTGAAATAGAATAGTAGCATGAATACCTTCGTCCAAAATACTTTAGTAATTCTTTTTCTAGTTTACGCCATCTACTTTTTGGTGCGTAAATTCATTTGGAAACCAAAAAAAGCATCATCTAAGGCTTGTGGTGAGGATGATTGCGCTTGTCGCTAATTTCCCGCGAAAGCGGGAATCTCTAGGTCGAGCCGCAAAAAACTCATAAAACTGACAGTTCACATAGATTGGATTTGATTTCAAATTTAATTTGCCTACCCTCGATTTTCTCATCAGTTAAGAGCCAATCATGCCTTTAAACATGAAAAACTATAAGGCAATTCTACTTTTCAATAAACCCCTCCGGTACCTCAAAAAAATCGACTTGGACGTCGATAAAATCAACATTACTTAAGCTTGCCTCACCGATTGTTTTACCAAGACCAGTATTTTGGGTCCATTCGTAAAATGTCCAATTCATAGGTATTGGGATGTTTTCAACCATTTGGTAATTTTCATATCCTATGGCATGCGGGTCTTTTTCAGCTTCCTCCACTGTTTTATTTGCCGTGACGATATAACCCGTATATTGAATTATATTCGTTTCAGGGTCTGAATACACCATATACCAATCATCTGGAGCATCACCAGTTTCTGGTTTAAAGCTAAGTTTTTGTAGGTTGTAGGTTTCACCGTTCATTTTTGTTTTTAGACTTTCAGACCAAACGGTTCCAGGGTCACTAAGTTTGTTGGGAAATAACAAAAAATACATCCAGGTGTAGGCATCAAATCTCGCGCTTTTCGGGTTTTTTAAACTCGGGGAGTGAAATACCCTATCCTTTTCAAAATAAATTGAGTTTCCATCGCTGAGTTCAATCTTACCTTGATTTGAATTTGTTAAAAAGGTCATCTTACCATTCAAACGTTCTTTTCCACCAAAATATAGGAGTATGTCCAATCGTATGGCATCCCGTAATAAAAAACCTAATTTGTTATGTGCCTTTTCAATTTTAGCAATTGGGTCTTTGTTACCCTCTATTTCCTTCTCAATTAGTTCGGTAGCAGTTTCTTTAATATTTCCTTCTATTTCTTCACTCTTTTTAATGTTTTGATTGCAAGAGTATATCAGAATTAGAAATAGCGTGATAATAAAAATGCGGTTGGATTGTATAGTATTCATTTAAATGATTTTGATTTATGGGATTAGACGTAATTAATCTGAATACTAACTTTAAGTATAACCAATCTTTTTAAAAATCAATTATTGTCTAAATTTCTCAAACCAAGCTAAAGTATGCAAGACCTTACTAATCATATTGCTTGGTTTTCTAGCAATACCGTGTGAAGCATCGGGGATTTCCACTAAAACAGTTTCAATTTTCCGAAGTTTTAAAGCATGGTATAACTGCTTGGCTTCGCTTGGTGGTGTTCTTAAATCGTTGAGACCAACCATAACCATGGTTGGAGTTGTCACATTTCCGACGAGGGAAATAGGCGAAAATTTCCAGTACTGTTCAAAGTTTTCCCAAGGCTGACCTTCATATCTGGAATTGGCGTAGTAAAAATAGTTGTCGGCAGTAAGCGTTTTACTGATCCAATTCATTACAGGTTTAACAACGGCCGCTCCCTTAAATCGGTTGGTTTTGCCAATAATCCAAGCGGTCATAATTCCTCCGGCACTTCCGCCCGCGACAAATAAATTGTCTTTATCGGCTATGCCTTTTTCAATTAAATGGTCAACCCCATCCATCACATCATTATAATCCTGACCCGGATAATTATTCTTGAGGAGATTGCCAAACTCTTCCCCATAACTGGTGCTTCCTCTTGGATTGGGATAAAATACGACGTAACCTTCGGCAGCATATAATTGAATTTCAGCAGTAAATCTATCGCCGTAGTTTAGAATCGGCCCACCGTGGTTTTCCACTAAAAGCGGGTAGGGTTTCGAATCATCATAAAAGGGTGGTTTAACAATCCAACCTTGGATATCCCTGCCATCAAAAGTGGATTTATACCAGACCTCTTCGGTTTTACCCAGTTCCCTAAAGTTCAAAATATCAGAATTGAGTTGAGTGATTCGCTTTGCTGATTTTCCTTTTGAAACCACGGCAATATCCGCCGGATATTCAGGCGGGCTTTGGGTATAGGCAATCGCCCCGTCATTAGACACGGAATAAGAGCCTGACGCATAAGGTCTACCAATGGTGGTGCCGCCAACATTATCGGCTATTTTTTCAACTTTTCCTGAACTTGAAATGTAACCGATTTTAGAATTTCCTTTCTCGTCATATTGAAAATAAAGACCTTTTGAAGATTTGTCCCAGGTTATATTGGATACACTTTCAAAAAAATCTGCTGAAATGGTTCTTTTATTACTCCCATCGATATCCATTAGATGCAGAAGGGTTTTTTGATGGTCTTGCTGTTTGTCCTCGTAACCAAGATAAGCGATAGTTTTTCCATTAGGCGACATCTTAGGCGAATAATCGGGTCCATCTTGATTGGTTAAGACTTCGATTTGCTTGGTATCAACATTGATGCTATAAACTTCAGAATTTCTAAATCGGTATTGCCAATCCTCAAACCTATTGGCCGAAAAATAGATTTGCTTTCCGTTTGGGGAAAATGAAAGACTGCTGCGGTGGTCGTAATCGCCAGACGTTAGCTGACGCGCCGAACCGCCTTCAGCAGGAATCATAAAAATATGATTAAAGCCTGGCTTCATATACCCGCTGCCATCAGCCTCATGCTTTAGTCTATCTGTTATTCTGGCCGGGGTGGCCCATTCTGCGCCTTCCGGTTTTTTTGGCATTTTGGTAATAACGGGTGCCGCTTGTGGAATAAACATCGTAAACGCAATATGTTTCCCATCTGGAGACCAGGTAAGGTTTGCTGGTGATTTGGGTAGCTGGGAAATTTTTGCGATTTGGCCATGCTCTACCCAATACACGTAAATCTCAGAACCCTCTTCAGTAGGGCTTGAAAAAGCAATTCTATCACCCTTGGGTGACCATGCCGCTTGGGATTCATTGACTTCCCTTGATGTTAATTTAAAATGTGAGGAACCATCAGCATTTATTATCCAAAGATTGCCTTTAGAGTTGTCTTTCATAATGTCAAATCCAGTTCTCTTGTAAACAATCTGATTTCCGTTAGGGGAAATCTGGGGGTCTACCGCCCATTCTAATTCGAAAACATCCATGGGTTGAAAAGACTGTTTTTCATTTTGGGCGAAATTTAAAATCGAAAAGAAAATTGAGAATAAATAAATCGAGTAACGCATGGCTTTCGTTATTAAAGGGAAATTTTAAAAACTAATTGTAAAGCTACTTCAATTCTTTTAGAAAAAGATTTTTAGCAACGTTATTGGAGACAAATAAGTCATTGCCATCCAAATTTATTTTTATGGAATTGTCAAATGGCTCTTTATAAATAACCTTTATCGTTGTGCCCAAAGCAATATTATGGTGGTCTAAATAATGCAGAAAGGCCGTATAGGTATCCTTAACACCAACGCAGGAATACGTTTTGTTGATATTGGCTTTGGCAAGCGAGATTTTATCGATTTTGTTGAAGTTGCCCTCCTTATCTGGAATTGGATCGCCATGAGGGTCATGACTTGGATGATTTAAAAAGGTATCCAGTTCGTCAATAAGCTTTTCAGATTTTATATGCTCTAACTGCTCAGCGACCTCGTGTACTTCGTCCCAAGAAAAGTTTAGATTTTCAACTAGAAACACTTCCCACAAACGATGTTTCCTGACAATATTTACTGCAATCTTCGTTCCTTTCTTGGTCAACTTAGTGCCTTGGTACTTTTTATAATTGACGTAATTTTTTTCAGATAGTTTCTTGATCATATCGGTGACCGAAGACGCTTTGGTCTTTAGAGCCTTTGCAATATCGTT
Source organism: Bacteroidota bacterium (assembly GCA_039025415.1). Taxonomy (GTDB): domain Bacteria; phylum Bacteroidota; class Bacteroidia; order Flavobacteriales; family Flavobacteriaceae; genus Psychroserpens. Next base: position 10,502 of record JBCCOJ010000020.1, read on the forward strand.
GGTAGATACTCCCTTTGTAGACAATTTTTCTAAGTGAAAAATGGCCTTAAGATAATTCTCTTCGGCTAAGGTTAGTTGGTCTGTCATTATAACAAAGGTAAAATTTTCTCTTAATAAAAATAATTATTTAGATTTGTCTAAATTTGTTATTTGTATCATCTAAAAATCCTGTCATAACTCAAAAAATATGAAACCATTATTTTCTTTTGTTATTCTTTGTTTTGGCCTTATTGGCAATGCACAAAATAATGAGTATACAGTTTCGGGTCAAATAACTTCAAGTGGCCAACCGGTACCTTACGCGACTATATTCGTGAAAAGCGCAAATAATGGCACAAATGCAGATGAAAACGGGCTTTATAAACTTACTGTAAATGCTTCTAAACTTACTTTAGTCGTTAAATCCCAAGGTTACCGAACTCAAGAGCGCATGGTTGAATTTTCCAGTGGAAATGCTAAGACTGAAAATTTCGAATTGGTTGAAGATGCGCTTGGTCTTGACCAAATTGTGGTGAGTGCCACCAGAAATCAAATCGGTAAAAAAGAGGCTCCGGTCATTGTTAAGGTGCTTAGCCCGAAAGTTTTTAAGGCCTCCCAGTCATTTACGCTCGCCGATGGGTTGAATTTTCAACCTGGGGTTCGAGTCGAAACGAATTGCCAAAACTGCGGATTTACCCAAGTAAGAATGAACGGGCTCGAAGGGCAGTACACGCAAATATTAGTGAATAGCCGTCCGGTATTCAGTGCGCTCAATGGGGTTTATGGGCTTGAGCAGATTCCTGTAAGTATTATTGACCGGGTTGAGGTTGTAAGAAGTGGAGGTTCAGCCTTATTTGGTTCAAATGCAATAGCTGGAACAATTAATGTTATTACCAAAGAACCTATAAATGATAGCTGGGAGGTAAATTCAACCCTAGCTTTAATTGATGGTAAAACTGCTGATAGAAATGTAAATTTTAACTCATCTATAGTAAGTGACGACTTAAGTAGCGGTGTCACCTTTTACGGTATTTACAGAGACCGTGATGCTTTTGATGCCAATGATGATGGGTTCACAGAAATCACTATTTTAGAAAACAACTCGCTTGGTGCAAAAGCCTTTCTTCGACCAGACAATAATAGCCGTATCGGTCTTGATTTCACAGCAATTCGAGAGTACCGAAGAGGAGGTGACCAATTAGAACTAGCGCCCCAGTTTACCAATATCACAGAAGAATTAGACCACAATACCATATTTTCTGGGCTTGATTACGAACTTTTTAATGATGCCCGAACTAATTCGCTATCCATTTATACATCGATACAACATACCGATAGGGATAGCTATTACGGCGGTCTCGGAGGTGGTACTTCACCAGAGGACTTTGAGCTAGCGAATAACGCGTTTGGGACAACAACAGATTTAGCCTTTGTGGCAGGAACCAAATTTAAATATACCCTCGGTGAAAGAGATGTGTTTACGACAGGTTTGGAATATCAGCTTAACGATACTGATGACGTCATTTTGGGATATAACCGATTGATAGACCAAAGGGTCGGTAGCTTCGGCTTTTACAGTCAATACGAATGGAAGCCCAGCGAAAAATTTACGGCACTTTTAGGTGCAAGATTGGACCATGTTGAGGTTGACGGTTTTTACACCATACAGAATATTGCTCGAAATTCTGACGTCTCACAAACCGTTTTAAGCCCAAGGTTGACCCTTCTTTATAATGTAACTGACGAACTTCAATTGCGCGGTGGATATGCCCGTGGATTTAGAGCACCTCAAGCGTTTAATGAAGATCTTCACATTTCCTCTGTAGGTGGGGAACAGCGTTTTGTAATACTCTCTGAAAATCTAGAAACAGAATTTTCAAATGCATTTACCGCGTCCTTAGACTATACTAAAGATTTCAACTTTGTTCAAACCAATCTCTTGGTAGAAGGTTTTTACACCTCTTTAGAAAACCCATTTACAATAGTGAGCACCGGAACATCTTTGCCGAATGGCTCAATTTTGGAAGAATCACGAAATGGTTCGGGAGCATACGTTGCTGGGGCAAATATAGAATTAAGTGTGGTTCCCAATCCAAGTTTAGCCTTTCAAGCGGGGGTTACCATTCAAGAAGCGGTATTTAGGGATGATCAAGTGCTGTTTGAAGCAGATGGTTCTGTTGAAAATGAAACTGATGTCATAATCGATGAATTTGTCAGAACTCCAAACGTATATGGATTTTTGACCTCATACTGGAAAATCAATCAAGCCTTTAAATTAGATTTCACTGGAAATTTCACGGGGCCAATGGTCGCCCCTAGGGTTGTAGGTGAGTCAGGATTTATTGATTTGGTAGATACAGAATCTTTCTTTGATTTAACCGCCAAGTTGAGCTACGCTTTTGATATTAAAGGACTATTTAAAGCTGAATTAAATGGTGGAATTCAAAACCTTTTCGATAGTTATCAAGATGAATTTGATGTTGGGGCAACTAGGGATTCAGATTTTATTTTTGGGCCCAATAGGCCTAGAACCTATTTTATAGGGCTTAGGTTTGGGGATTTTTAATGAAACTCCCTTTGCCTATGCATTGATTATGGCATGAATACAAATGAAAAAACTAATTCTACTTTTTATTATCATTTCAGCTTTTAGCTGTAAAACCGAAAACGAGTCCAATGGTAAATTGAATGTGGTCTGTACGACGACTATGATTACCGATTTAGTAGAAAATATAGGAGGAAATGAAATAAATGTCGAGGGTCTTATGGGAAGTGGGGTGGACCCACATCTATACAAAGCCAGTGAAGGCGATGTTTCAAAATTGGTTAAGGCAGATGTAATTTTTTACAACGGTTTGCATCTTGAGGGCAAGTTGGTTGAGGTCTTTGAAAAAATGAGTAAATCAGGCAAGATACCTATTGCACTTGGTGAAGTTATAGCAGTAGAAGATTTGATTGGTTCAGATAATTTCGCCTCAAATTACGACCCCCACGTTTGGTTCAATATTGATTATTTCAAACAGTTTGCCGAAAAAGTTGCCGCGGTTTTAGCTGAAAATGATTCAGAAAACGCGCAGGTATACGACGAAAATCTGAGAAGTTATATTGCTGAATTAGATAAGCTTAAAGATGAAGTGAGTTCCACAATCGAAACGCTTCCTAAAGAAAAACGAATTTTAGTTACCGCACACGATGCCTTTAATTACTTTGGAGAGGCTTATAATTTTGAAGTTGTAGGCTTACAAGGATTATCCACCGCCACCGAGGCTGGGGTTAAAGATGTTCAGAAGCTTTCAGCATTTATAGTTGAAAGGGATGTCAAAGCCATATTTGTTGAAAGTTCAGTGCCAGAACGCACTATTGAGGCTTTAAGACAAGCGGTAAATTCCAAAGGGCATCAGGTTGACATTGGTGGAACATTATATTCCGATGCTTTGGGTAGTAAAGGGACTGAGGAAGGAACTTACATTGGGATGTTTAAACATAATGTGAATACCATTGTTGAGGCGTTAAACCAGTAGGCATTTCGCAGTTGCAGTTTTCAGTAAAACCTGTGAGGTCTGGTCAAAGTCAAAATTTGGAAACAACAAATCAAAATAAAGAAACATATAGGCAATTGGCCGTAAAAGTGGACGACCTCACCGTTGCCTACAACTACAAGCCCGTTCTTTGGGATATCGATTTAGAAATTCCTGAGGGTGTGCTCATGGCAATAGTTGGGCCAAATGGCGCAGGAAAGTCTACATTGATAAAGTCCATTTTAGGCATTCTTAAACCTTTGGCTGGAAGTGTTTCTATCTACGGAAAACCTTACGAAAAACAACGACAGTTAGTCGCTTATGTTCCGCAAAAGGGTAGTGTTGATTGGGACTTTCCGACAACAGCTCTTGATGTGGTAACCATGGGTACATATGGAAGTTTGGGATGGATTAAACGCCCCGGCCAGAAAGAAAAAAAGATGGCTCTAGAAGCTTTGGAACAGGTAGGTATGCTGGCATTTCAAAAACGGCAAATAAGTGAGTTATCGGGAGGTCAACAGCAGCGTGTATTTTTGGCGCGGGCTTTGGTGCAGGATGCCTCAATATATTTCATGGACGAACCCTTTCAAGGTGTGGATGCTTCCACCGAAATTGCCATTATCAATATTTTGAAGGCACTTAGAAAAGCTGGGAAAACGGTAATTGTAGTTCACCACGATTTACAGACCGTACCTGAATATTTTGATTGGGTTACCTTTTTGAACGTTAAGAAAATCGCCACTGGTCCGGTCAAGGATATTTTCAACGATGATAATTTAACCAAGACTTACGGGATAAATTATAAGGTAAGTGTTCAGGAGTGAACGTTATCGGTTGGTAGTCTCAGTCAGCGGTTAACAGTTGGATGTAATTAAGCAAATCGAATTCAAACATAAAATATCAATATAAAAGACTACATAGAGCTTCTCATCAACGACTACACCTTACGCACCATAACCTTAGGTACTGCTATACTCGGTGCCGTCACCGGAATGTTGGGTAGTTTTGCTGTGCTCAGAAAGCAGAGTCTATTGGGAGATGCTATTTCACATGCTGCTTTACCGGGCATAGCAATTGCTTTTTTATTTACAGGAACTAAAGATCACAACATCTTGCTTTTGGGAGCATTGGTAACCGGACTGATAGGTACTTTCTGGATTCGGGGGATAATTACCAAAACCCATCTCAAATCTGATACGGCGCTTGGTTTGATTTTGTCCTTGTTTTTTGGTTTTGGGATGCTGTTACTTACCTATATTCAAAAACAGCCTAATGCCAATCAAGCAGGATTGGATAAATATCTTTTTGGGCAGGCAGCGACCTTATTAGAAGGTGACATTTGGTTAATGGTCACAATTACAAGCCTTTGTTTAGTTGTTTTGCTACTATTCTGGAAGGAGTTCAAGATTCTGTTATTTGATAAACACTACGCTAAGACGCTTGGCTTTAACACAAAGACCATTGATGTTCTCATCACAAGTTTTATTGTTCTCGCTATCGTTCTGGGGCTCCAAACGGTAGGTGTTGTCTTAATGAGCGCAATGCTTCTTGCCCCTGCCGCAGCTGCGAGGCAATGGACAAACAGCTTAGCAAAGATGGTTTTTTTGGCTGCTATTTTTGGCGCACTATCGGGTGTATTTGGTACGGCTATAAGCGCAAGTCAAAATAATCTATCCACTGGCCCAGTAATTGTTTTGGTGGCCGCGGTATTTGTTTTTGTATCTTTTGTTTTCTCACCTAGTCGCGGGTTGCTGTTTAAGCAAATCCGGTATCTAAAAAACAGAAGAGACTTGGTTTTAAATAAAACCATTGCCTTTATGTACGAGATTGCGTCAACCCATGAGAATAAATCACATCCACATGAAATCATAATACTGAATGATTTTCAGGGTTTTTCAAAAGGGACACTAAAAAATTTGGAGGAGAAAGACTATGTCATTATTAAAGGAACTACTTGGAGCCTAACTGAAAAGGGCTACGATTTCGCATTGAATCTTTACGGTAGAAAAAGCAAAATAGATGAATAGCGCACAAATTGAAATTCAGATTATTGCTAGTTTAGTCGCTGTGGCTTGTGCTATTCCCGGCACGTTTCTAGTGCTTCGAAAAATGGCGATGATTAGTGATGCCATAAGCCACTCCATTCTACCGGGGATTGTTCTGGGTTTTTTTTTAACCCAAGACCTAAATTCCCCGTTGTTGATTTTGTTTGCGGCAGTTACTGGAGTTATAACGGTGTTTTTAGTAGAATATATCCAGAAAACGGGATTGGTTAAGGAAGATACTGCTATTGGATTGGTATTTCCAGTGTTGTTTAGTGTTGGTGTTATCATGATTGCCAAGAATGCCAACAACATACATTTGGATATAGATGCGGTTCTTTTAGGGGAATTGGCTTTTGCTCCATTCGATAGATTGTTTATTTCAGGGGTAGATGTCGGTCCAAAAGCACTATGGGTTATAGGCAGTATTTTATTAATTACCTCTATCTTATTGATTGCATTTTTCAAAGAATTGAAATTAAGTACTTTCGATAAAGGTTTGGCGACCTCATTGGGATTTTCACCTGTAGTTATCCATTACGGTCTTATGAGCGTTTCTTCAATCACTACCGTTGGAGCATTTGATGCTGTTGGGGCCATTTTGGTGGTGGCATTGATGATTGCACCCGCTGCCTCGGCTTATTTGCTTACCACTAACTTGAAAAAAATGCTATTGTTATCTGTCTTGTTTGGGGTGCTGAGTGCACTATCGGGATACTGGGTGGCACATGTTTTAGATGCTTCTATTGCTGGCTCGATTACAACTATGTTGGGCCTTCTATTTCTTGCTGTATATCTTTTTGCACCGAGAAAAGGCGTTCTTGCCGTCATGTTTCGTGAAAAGCAGCAGCAAGTAGAAGTTTCTCTATTAACCTTCTTACTTCATTTAAAGAATCATGAAGAGCGTAGCGAACGTCACGTCAAGCATTTGAATGAGCATATAAATTGGCAAAAAGTACGCTCGAAAACGGTGTTGGATTTGGCACTTAAGAATAACATGATTGAAATTGAAGAAAAAATTGTTTCCTTAACACCAAAGGGTGACGAATTTACTACCCAGGCCATTGATTACATAATGACCAATGAAGATGCTCAGATTGAGGACATGAAGGACGATTTCTTTTTATTTAGAGGCTAGAAATAATCAATTAAAATTATATTTGTTCAAAACCTTATAAAATGAAAAAGTTTAGAAATTTTAGTATCCCATTTTGTTTAATTGTGATCTTATTTTTTCAAGCCTGTTCAAGTGTAAAAGTTATGGATGCTTGGAAAAGCGATGATGTTTCACAACTAAAAGACAATAATTTTTTAGTGGTAACCAGAACTGAAAATCAACAAGCAAGGATAGCATTTGAAAATGAGATTGTTAAACAAATGGAAGCAAAAGGCTACAAGGCGACTGCAAGCTTTTCAAAATTCGGAAATTTTAAACCTAATCAGAAAAAGACAGAACAAGGTCAAAAGGAGCTTGAAAATATGATTAGGAATGAAGGTTTTGACGGAGTGGTATTGACTATAACGAAGGACTATAAAGAAGAAACGAGAGTCCAAACAGATGGGGGCTATTATGCCGGCGGAAATTACTACGGCTATTATCCAAGATATTATGGAGGGTTTTACGGTTACTTTTATAACCCAATGGCTTATCATTCTACTGGAGTATATGTTCCTGAAACCACTACAACCAGTACCTCGAAAATCTACATTTTGGAAACAACGGTCTATGATTTGAAAAAGGCGGGTGAAAACCAATTAGTAGCTGTTGTGACTACTGAATTGGATAACCCACAAAGCGCAACCAAAACCGCAGAAGAATACGTCAAAAAAATAACGGCTAGCTTAAAGTAAGCTCATGTTAGTTTTTAATTAAGGTGCGGTTGATAATCCAAGGGATTTTTGAGTCATAAATTCGAATTGAAGTAGGTATGGCCCGCTTTGATTTATCACGCGAAGATTTAGTAATAAATCGAGCTTTTGTGTTATTGAAATCTAAGATGAAATGCTCATTGATGTCAGATTCAAGGGCAGTGAATGAAACTACTTTTTTTATCTAATTTCCATCTTCCTTTGCCGTATTTGAAATAAGATGGTTCGGTGCTTTGGTAATGGTCGGCATAATATGTAAATATGAAGGTGCCATTGGGGTTTAATTCAATTACATATTTAAAATGGGCATTCTTTGCATCAACTACAGATTCATATTTTCCAGAAATAGATGATGCTTGTGCATGAGTATAAGTCGAAAAAATAAGTACGAATAGAAAACTCAATATTTTCATAATGCTTGGCATTGAAATGTTAACACCCCAATGATTATGCCATCATTTTCCGAATCGTTTGATTAAATTTTTCACATCTATAATCTAATAGTCTTTAATAGGATGTAAATTTATTTAAACCCCTTTTCCGTTTGCAACTGCTCGTATGCTTTTTGAACCTGTCTAAATTTTTCTTCTGCCCCTTCTTGGTGTTCCTTACCTAAATGTATGACCCGGTCAGGATGGTATTTTTTTGCCATTTTCCGGTAGGCTTGTTTTATTTCGTCGGTGGTTGCATCTTTATTGATTTCAAGAATCTTACAAGCATTTTCACTGCTGTTATAAAACATGGCTTTAATGCTTGCATAATCTTTAGAACTGATACCTAAATAGCCAGAAATCATGTAAATCTGAGACACTTCGTTATCGGTAACAATACCATCAGCTTTGGCAATTCCAAATAAAAAATGTAATAATTGCAAACGTGCAGCATGATCCATCATTTGTCTGATTTGCATACAGACTTTTCTGGTTGGGATATTTTGTTTATTAATATTCTTAAACAGTCTAAACGCATGGTTTGCACGTTCCTTGCCGTACATGCTAAGAAACTGTTGGCGAACATAATCGAGTTCACGTTTATCCCTTCGTTCATCTGCTTTTATAATGACGGAAGCTAGAATCAATAAACTAACCTCGAAATCACCAGATTGCGTTTTAGGCCTAGATGTTCTAGAGGTGTAGGTACTTGATTGTTTTGGTCTGTTGAAGGGCTTTCTAGGTTTTCCATCGCCCAGTAAAAATCCGTCATTATCTGTTGCGTTATCAATAAGACTTCCAACCGCAAGACCGATGATTGCACCAATTGGGCCACCAAAAGACCAGCCCAATGCACCACCAATCCACTTTGCTATACTCATACTTTTTAGTTTTAGTTCAAAGATAGTACTTGTTTAAGGAAAGTTTCAAGAGCTTTATATCAAGTATCAAGTATCAAATACCAAAAGACAAAATTCCAAAAATTGTAAATATTTTAAGTTCCCCGCCATTTGGCGGGGTTAGGGGGCCTCAATTTCCGTATCTTTGCAATTCAAATAAACTTGAATTAAAAATTTATTGATATGTATCCACCAGAACTAGTAAAACCAATGAGAGAAGACCTGACCAATTATGGATTTCAGGAAATGCAAACGGCCGATGAGGTCAAAGCTGCCTTAGGGAAAGAGGGTACGACTTTGGTTGTTATAAATTCAGTCTGCGGTTGTGCAGCTGCTAATGCACGCCCAGGCGCAAGATTGAGCTTACAGAATGCAAAGCGTCCTGATAATTTGGTAACTGCTTTTGCAGGGGTTGATAGAGAGGCTGTTGATGAGGCTAGAAGCCAGATGGTACCTTTCCCGCCGAGTTCTCCTAGTATGGCCTTATTCAAAGATGGTGAATTAGTGCACATGCTTGAGCGCCATCATATAGAGGGTCGCCCCGCTGAATTAATTGCAGAAAACTTAATGGACGCTTATAACGAGCATTGTTAATCCCGATAGCTATCGGGACTCCCTAACCCTCCCTCCAAAAGAGGGAGGAAACTCAGACGGAGTATTACGCTTAAAATCCACGAAATTTCGTGGTTTTTTTGTGGGATTTAAGCAAAAAATTAATTTTACCGAATGGAAAAATTATTGGCCTATCCGCTAACGGTTATATACTTTTTAGTCTTTGGCCTGACCTTACTTGTTTTTCATCCCATCCAGTGGATTTGCTTTAATGTATTCGGCTATCAGCCCCATAAAAAAACCGTTGATATTTTACAATTCTGCCTGATGCGATGTTTGAATATCCTCGGGACAACCTTTTCGTGGCATCAAGACTTTGAAATCTCAAAAGACAAGCCCTTACTTATCGTCTCCAATCATCAAAGCATGTACGATATATCCCCCGTAATGTGGTATATGCGTAAACATCACGTAAAGTTTGTATCAAAAAAGGAATTAGGTAAGGGCATCCCCAGTGTATCTTACAATTTGCGTCATGGTGGTTCGGTTTTGATTGATAGAAAAAATCCAAAACAGGCACTTCCTGCCATGATGAAATTCGCAGAATATATAGAAAGCACAAAACGAGCTGCGGTGATTTTCCCTGAAGGCACCCGGAGTAAGGATGGAAATCCTAAACCATTTCGTACTAGGGGTTTAGAAATACTTATGAAAAAAGCACCATCTGCCCTCATAGTTCCTATTACGGTAAATAATTCTTGGAAAATGCTGAAGTATGGTAAGTTCCCAATGGGCATTGGCAATCAAATTACATTTACCGTACATAAGCCTTTAGAAATAGCTACCTTTACAGATAAGAAAGCGCTGATACATCAAGTGGAGCAGACCATAGTTGAAGCGATTGAAATTTAACTTCGATGCTGCTGCATGGCATCATTAAATATTTAAGGATGTCTTTAAAAAATGTCAGGTTAGAGGTGATGAAACACCTTGAAAAAGACGTTGATGCGTTAATTGAGAAATATTTAATCCCAATTGATAGCATCTGGCAACCCACAGATTTTTTGCCAAATTCTGAAAGTGATACCTTTTACGATGAGGTGCATGAAATAAGAGAGCTTTCCAAAGAACTTCCCTATGATTTCTGGGTTGTATTGGTAGGTGATATGATAACCGAGGAGGCTTTACCAACTTATGAATCTTGGTTGATGGATGTTGAAGGTATTGGGCAAGTAGAAAGAAATAGTTGGTCAAAATGGGTAAGACACTGGACGGCCGAAGAAAATCGGCACGGTGATGTGCTAAACAAGTATCTTTATCTCTCTGGTAGGGTCAATATGAGAGAAATAGAAAAAACCACGCAATATCTCATCTCCGACGGGTTTGATATCGGTACCGATAGAGACCCATATAAAAATTTCGTTTACACGAGTTTTCAGGAGCTAGCCACTTACATTTCACATAATCGTGTGGCCAAAATTGCCAAGGAAAAAGGGAATAAGCAACTTGCAAAAATGTGTAAAATCATTTCCGGCGATGAAATGCGCCATCACCATGCTTATTCTGAATTTGTGGAACGTATTTTCAAGGTGGACCCCAATCAAATGATGTTGGCCTTTCAATATATGATGAAGCAAAAAATAGCCATGCCAGCGCATTTCCTCCGTGAATCTGGAGACAAAATCAGTACGGCATTTGAGGAATTTTCAAATACTGCTCAGCGCATCGGCGTTTATACCTCGGCAGATTATGTTGATATTCTTCAAAAGTTGATTAACCGATGGGAAATTGGCAATTTGAAAAGCCTTTCTGATGAAGCTGAAAAGGCTCGAGATTATTTAATGAAACTTCCGGCCAGAATGTTGAGATTGGCCGAACGCATGAAAATACCGGAAAACTCTTTTGAGTTCAAGTGGGTTCGGCCTGCAATTCTTAAATGAATGTTCTAAACTTAGGGAAATGTCATTTTCTGACGATTGCATAAAGAAAACCATTGATTTTGTAAAAGATGAGCTTTCCACAGCCGAAGGTGGCCACGATTGGTTTCACATTGAACGGGTTTACAATAATGCCAAACTTATCGCAAAGCAAGAATCTGTCGATGAACTTACCGTCGCACTAGCATCACTTCTGCACGATATTGCAGATAGTAAATTTCATAATGGTGATGAGACGATTGGCCCTAAAATAGCCAAAGAATTTTTGACTGAAATCAAGGTTGCCCCTTCGACAATTGACCATGTTGTAAAGATTATCGAGAACATATCATTTAAAGGGGGAAACTGGTCTCAGGCATTTGCATCACCCGAATTAAATGTAGTTCAAGATGCAGACAGGCTCGATGCCTTGGGGGCCGTAGGTATTGCTCGAACGTTTAATTACGGAGGATTTAAAAATCGAAAAATCTACGACCCGTCAATTCCGCCAAAGTTAAATATGACCAAAGCTGAGTATAAAGGTTCTAACGCCCCAACAGTTAATCACTTCTATGAAAAACTGCTTCTTTTAAAAGATAGAATGAATACAAAAACAGGAAAAAAACTCGCTGAGGAGCGTCATCAATTCATGGAGTTGTTTTTAAAGCAGTTTTTTAATGAGGTCGGTTTAGGAAACGTATAATGTAGACATTTCACTACGGTATTTAGAGGCACTTTTCCCTGTAAACTCTTTAAACGAATTATTGAAATGTGAAAAGTTATTAAATCCGCATTCAAAACAAATATCCGTGATGCTCATTTGACTTTCACTCAATAACTTTGTTGCATGTACCACCCGATATTGATTTACCAATTTCGTGAAGGTCTTACCTGTAGATTTTTTGAAATACCTGCAAAAGGCAGGAACGGTCATACTTACCTTATCGGCAATTTCATCAAGACTAATGTGTCTTTTGAAATTAGCATTGATATGTTTATAGACGATGTCGATTTTATTGCTGTCCTGTAATTCAGTTTCAAAAACAAATTCATCGGCATTTAGAATTTCATAATCTTCGGCCTCAGATAATTTATGTAGTATTTTTAATAAGAATAAAACACGTTCAAACCCTTTTACTTCGTTAAGCTTCTGTATCTTTTTGCCAATTTTACGTTTGGTGATGGGCTTAAAGACAATTCCATTTTTTGCGCGCTCAAATAATAAGGCAATTTTTGCCATCTCTGGGGTTTCAAAAAAATGTTTACCAAGAAAATCTGGTTTGAACTGAACTAGTGTCTCAGATCCGTTTTGGGTTAAGCGGTCTGTAAATCCATTATGTGGAAGATTTGACCCCAAAAGTAAAAGCTGACTGTTATTAAAGTAGGATAAATGATTCCCAATATGCCGTTTACCCGCACCTTTATCAACATATACCAATTCAATCTCTGGATGGAAATGCCAAAATGGTTTGGTATCAGTATTTCCAGAAGTACTTTTCTTTACAAAGATAGAACTCCCAAACTCGGGACTTATCTTCTCTAAAGTGGGTTTTCTTTGAATCATTTCGGTGGATTTCATAGCAAAATTAGATTAAATGCGATTTGCAAAGTTACAGAGAATTCACCAAAAACTATTCTATATTAACATTAAGGATAAGCTTATATTTCATTAATAGATAAAATAGCAAACAAATCAGTTAAGTTTGTTGTTTTATGGGCTAACATGTCGCGTTAATTTTGTCCTGTAATCATTAAAACCCAAATGCAATGAAAACAGTAAAAAACATTTTAATAGTCGCCATCATGTTCGCTTTGTCCATAGGCTATTCAGTAAACGAAGAGACAAATCCTACTAAAAGTAAGACCGTATTGGTTTTTTCAAACGTAAAAAAGGGTCATGAACTCATCGTTAAGACGGTAAATGGGAAGGTAGTATATCGTGAAACTATTGAAAGAAACGGTACTTATGCCAAGAGATTCGATTTGACGGCTTTAGAGGATGGTCAATATATCATTGAATTGGATAAAGACTTTGAAATCGTTTTAAAACCTTTCAATATTGTTGACCATAAAGTGAATTTCTTAAAAGAGCAAGAGGCCTCAATCTTTAAACCGGTAGTTAGGCTTGAAGACGATAAATTGATGATTTCTCAATTGGCTCTAGATAAAAATCCGCTAAACATGGAACTTTATTACGAAGGAGAATTAATTTATCAAGTTAAAATGGAAACCGAATCGATAATTGAAAAAGTGTTTAAATTATCTGAAAATCAAAAAGGCGAATATAGCTTGAGATTTAGCTCGGGAGATAGGATTTTTAATGAGCGTTTTACACTATAAATTTCCTCAAATCTCTATTTCAAAAGACGTCCAAACATTTGGGCGTTTTTTATGCTCACAATTTAGAATTACAGCGATGTTGGTGTACAGGAGTTTTTAAGGTCAATTTCCGTAGGGAGAAATTGGCTGATTGATTAGGGTTTTCAATTCCAATGCAAATTGGGTTGAGAGCCCTTTCAGTTTAAAAGAACTTACGAATAAAAGAGCTTTATGCATTGAAAAACACCAACAAAGCTTAATAAGACCCCTATTATCCGATTGACTTTTGTTGTGATATTGGTCATCCTAACTTTTAATTGATGACTGAATTTTGCATAGCCATAAAGCGTAAGAACTTTTCCAAAAAATATTCCGGTAAGAAAAAGCAAAATGAGCGACAGTTCAAGATTAATATCTAGATTTATCATTTTTCGCCTAAAAAATGAAATCACCAAAATCCAGTAAATCAAGACAGTTGGATTAATCAAACCAAGAATAAAGCCCAGCGTTTGCTTAGACATATTGAATCTTTTTTTGATGATTATACACTCACCATTCTCATCTTTTATACATTCCTTGCGGCCTAAAAACAATATGACACCCACAGCCAATAATGCAATCGCGATTAATATTTGAACCCAAAGATTCATTTCTATAAAATTTTCAATTTGGATATTGAAATTTAAAGCAAGCAACACTAACATGATTTCGCCGAGTGCAGCTGTAAACACAATTTTCATTGCCGTTTTTACATCTTCTTTAATTGTAGTATTGATAACTGCGACATTGGTAGTCCCTAGAGGTAAAGCTCCTAGAATTGATAATAAAATACCGAGAAGGGGATAAATTAGGATATCCAAGACGTTATTGGGATTTTTTCCAGTTATCGTCAGCTTTTTGCCTTAGCACCTCCGGAGATTCTTCAAGCCAAGACTCAAGGGTATTGGTGCCCCACGAATTATAAAACAAATAAAGTTTGCCATCCCTTATTTCAAAGGTTTCAGGATTGATGGATACCTTTTTGTTCTTAACGGCAATGGCATAGGCGCAATAGCCACCGTATTGAGGAATAAATTTTGTTGGGGAAGCTTTGAAGATCTCTAAATTTTCTTCTGAAATGAACTTGTATTTTACACCATCATGGGTTATTTGATAGTCGTTTACTCCTTTTTTAGCGTTGTTATTAAAATATTCAACAACATCATAACCTTCGGCTACGAATCCTTTTTTCGTATTGTAATCAATTTTTTGGGCGCTTGATAAAAAGGCAGTTGAAAATAAAACTATAGCAATTAATGATTTCATATTTTGAGAATTTCAGTATTGTAAATAATTTGCTGATACGCTCAAATTTGTCGTGCGTCATGGCCTTGCCTTTCAGACGAATGAAAATATGCTTTTAAAAATCAATAAATCAGTTGCTTGAACGCAATTTCCGTGCGATAAAATAAATTAGAATAAAAAGTAGGACTGTGCCAATTAACCAATAGATTAGATTTGAGGACGTGCTTAGCTCAATTGGCGAGGTGTCACCAATTAGAACCAATCCAGCCCAGTATTGGGGCGCTACTGTTCGACCTTGAGCATTTGCGATATAGTCTAATTTGGACTTTCTTAGCGCTTCGTCTTTGGGTAATCCACTCTTAAGGTAGCTGTAAAAGTTGTCAAGAATTTTCGCGCTGGATTGTTCATCAATCTGCCACAAGCTTGTTAAGATGCTTTCACTGCCAGCATAGTTAAAAGCGTGAGCTAGTGAAATCATGCCCTCGCCTGGTTGGTAACTTGGCTTGCCAGTTTCACAAGCGGTGAGAACAGCAAGATTTGAAGATAAATTTTGATTGTAAATTTCGTAAGTGTAAAGCGAGTTGTCTTCAGAAACGATAGAGTCATTTAAATTTTTAGCAAATATGAGTCTTGACAATTCAGGTTTTGAGTTGTTAGATTCGGCATGCGTGCCAATATGAATAATTTTGTGCTCTTTGGCATTTTGGGTAAATACTTGTTTAGAAGCATTTTCATTTAAAAATGAATCACCGTTGAAAATTTGTGAATACTCTTTTGCAAGTGTTTTTATAAATGGTTGGGGCAATAGTTTTAGATAAGTCCTATCCTGATTTATAGAGTCTGAAATTGCTAATTGATACTCTTTTTTCATCTCATTATTAAATTCTGGGGCGAATGCAATGAAATCTTTATTATAATTAAATGTTTTGCGATTTTCATCAAGCAGATAGAGACTGTAATTGTAGGATATTATGTGTTTTTTTAGCA
>JBCCOJ010000021.1:0-24465 GCA_039025415.1 Bacteroidota bacterium
CTTGCTTAAAATTAATTTGGATGATTTTAGTTATATAAATTTTATAAGTTTTACCATAAGGTGCTCTAAAGCAAAATTCTTTAAAAAATTTAAGGGTAGTTCATGATTTGGGTCAACAAACCAGTCAAAATAACGCTATACTTCTATTTAGCTTTTCTAATTTTAGAAATAAACAATTAGTAAACACTTAAATTATGTAAGACTTAGGAAAGGCGAATTTTGAAAATTGCATCGGTGCCACCGAAAGTTTTTCTGAAACCGCCTATCAATTTACCTCCTGTAGTTGACAGGACTGGATGCTTTCTTTTACAACGAAAACGGTGTTATGGCTCGACACTTACTTATACTTTTGTCGATGTTTCAAGTAAAGTATTTACGGTGTGATGTTGGGTAATCTTGCACTTGTATTAAGTAAAGAAAAAGAATTCATCGATTTCTCCTTATAAGATTAAGTTTAATTGTTTGATAGCGAAAGCGTGGGTCGTCTAATTGACTTGCGATTTTTTAATTTAGAATTTAAAATTCAGTTTTCATTAACAATCATATGATTATTATCTATTAACTGAAATATTCATCGTTAAACTGTAAATCCGTTCCATTTGTCCGACAAATATCAAACTTCAACAGAAATTTTTTGAATCAGTACATCCTGTGCCTAATTTTGTTTTGAGTTTAAACTTAACCTTTTAAAAAACAAGACATTATGGATGCGAATCTATCACTTTATAATCAGATAAATAGTTTATGTTATTGGTTACTTACCGAAAGTAACTATAAGAGTTCGGTGATTCTAGATGCTGAGAAAGACACATTTTTTGTTAGGGTGAAAAAGGGAGCTCAGAATTATTATGCTTATAACATTAAAGGATTTAGTAGTAAAAATCCTAGATTTTTAAATTTCGAACTTACTGCGATTGCAAATAGTCTTCTTCATATAAAAGATGCAGTTGTTGAGAGAAAAAGCAAGAGTGCTTAATTATTGAATAAATCACATAAAAAATTCCGCTAGAGGTTTCTAGCGGATTTTTTTTGTAGATAACTTTGATAATTCCCTTTTTTTAAAATTCCAATATTTCTTGCTTGGATGTTAGTTTAGCAGAAGTGATTCTTGCCCTCACCTATTTTCTCAGTAAAAAACAATTACAGTTGCACATCTTGGTCTAACTCTGAATAATTCCCAGTATATTCAATAGTGAAACGATTATTTCCATTAAGTCGAAGCGAAGTCCGCCCGTTTGGGAACATGGTTAGAAAAACTCTATAGCCTTCTGTTTCTCCATTAACCCTAAACTTCATTTTATAAGTGCCTTTATTCTCGTTTTTCTCTAATGTAAAATCTTCAATTCTATCATTAATATTTATTCCAGGATCACCGCCGTAATGACCTGCTGAAATCTGTACTTCCCCAAAATAGGGTAAAGCGGCCGAAATTGAATCTCCCATAACCTTAAAATAGTTTGGAGTACCTACCAGGCTTATCTGTGATGCAGAACTTCCTGGAGGAAAAAAACCCGAGTTTTGAAGACTAATTAAAGAATTAGTCGTCAAAGGCATTGCCCAGTCTGATTCAATCGTAAATTCCCGTTGATTGACCAACTCGCTCAGCTTTTCTAGTTGTTCTGGCGTAGCGTTTGGTTTTTGTGTGCCACAACTCAAAATTATAATGAGCACAAATATGAGACAAGCGTACTGAAATTTCATAAAAATTTATTTTCAATATACTGAAAAATAGGATACCCCGTTCAAAACGAAATCCTAAAAATTAGCCTCCAAAAACGCTAGCCCATTTGTTGACATAATTCTCGAAATAACTTCGTCTGCTTTAATATTGTTATCCTGATTATTAAAGGATTTATTAATTAGATAATTGAAGGCATGGCGTTCTAGAAAGTCTGCTAAATATGGGAGTTCCTCTGCCGTCCAAAAAGAGTTCAAGGGGTCTACAATCCCATCAAAATCACTGCCAATAACAATGCAGTCCCAAGCAAAAAGACCTTCATTGTCAAGGACTTCTGCAATATGCTGAATTTGAAACCACAGCAATCCAGAACGATAATGCATTATTTTTGAACGGCTCATGGAATTTTTTGTCGCTTTGAGAGTTTTCTCATTTACAACTCGGCGTTCATCCAGTTGTAGACCTAAAATTCCTTTGCTCTTCGCTATGAGGATAATTTCAGAATTGAAAATATTAATATTTGCGGCCATTAATTTTTCAGCAACCGTCGAACCTGACTGACTTCTATTCTCAAATGAAACCATGCCATTTGCCGCACCATGACTTACAATTATTGGAACGTTCGCATAGTCTGGATTATCGTATAATAGCTCGTAATATTGCTGCCGGGCTTTTACGCTCATATGCTTCACGTCGATGAGAATTCTTCGCCCATTTTGGTCATTTAAAAGCTCATGAACTACTTTTATTCCCAATGCCGTAAAACCAAGACCCAAACCATTGGATTGGTCAACATTCCTTTTTACGATTCCCGTAAAACTTTCGGCATGACCACAGAGGTGATTCCAAAAATGATGTGCGATTGCAACGAAAAATGGTGTAGTAGCCCAAGATTTTATGAACTTCAAGTTATTTAAGAACTCTTGTTCAATGGGCGGCTTGGTAGTATCGTTATTCAAAACATGCAAACCTTCAATCGACATTACAACACAAATTGTGGAGATGGTGGTTTTTTCGTTTTCCGCAGCTGTGATGACCGCTTTGATGTCTTGATAATTTCTAACAATACGATATTTAAATCTACCTTCTGGCAAAGTGAAGCCAACATTATTTAGCTGTAAATAAAAATCATATTCCAGCTCTAAGTCCTTGTAATAATTGGTAATCTTTTGAATGGCATCCACACGTTTTTTACCGACCCCAGAGGTAAAATTGGACAGTAAATCCTTGAGAAATTCCGGTTCAATCTTGTTGTCAAAAAATCCTTTTTCCAAAGGATATAATGAAGCACAAATGACTGAAACACCCCCTTTTGCCAAACTGGTAAAATTTGATTGCGAAAATTTGGTGAGATTACCGATGTAGTTGAGAAGTTTGTCTAAGAGTGATGGTGGATCATAACGCCAAATACTACTCAATCTGCGTCGGTTCTTATGATTTTTACCTATCGTTTTATAATTAAAGCTCTTTCCAAAGGGTTTTAGCGCTGGATGGCAGTGAAAATCGATATAGTTGTTTTTTTCGGCGGGCATATTAAGCAAAACATAAGTTCATGATAAAATAAGCTTTAATAACACTTTTTTTAAACCTATCTTAAAGTTGCCTATCGATACTCCGAAGTCAACTCCTCTACCCGTAATCCATCCTCTAAAGTTAAAATTAACCCTTCGGCAGCTCTTTCGCCAGCAACCATCGCTGCATTCAAGGAGGCATTTAGCATTTGGTCTCCTGCAAGAAATATTGTGGGTTTTAATTGCGTTTCAGTTGGCGAACAGTTGTTTTGTAATTGATTTAAATCTGGTAAGGCTTTTGGTATTTTATACCGTTTCAAAAATTCAGCATCCTTAATATTACAAAACGTACTAAGCTCGCTTTTGACCAAGGCTATCAACATGTCTTCACTCATATCATGGTCTTTAACTACCGTGACACTAAGCAATTCCTTGTCACCTGAAGATTTTGGATTCAAGGTATTGATGAAGCATATGTTGTTAATCATGGCATCCTTTTCAGCAATTAAACCGATAATGGATTTATTTATATGTCTATTCTCACAGGTGAAATAAAGATTGTCGCATGATTTCCAGTTGGTTTCTGTTTTTAGATTTGATATTAAGTGAGAGGCTTCGGTGGCAATAATTGTAAAATGCGTCTTTAATTTTTCACCACTTTCTAAAATCAAATGGTCATCGTTCACCTCAGAGACTCGGGTGTTAAAATTAAAATCAGTGTATTTCAATTGTGCTTTCAGCTGGTCAGGAATTACCTGAATACCAGCTTCTGGGATAACCGCCAATCCCTCACCGAACATTTTATAAACAAACTCGAACATTCGGCTTGAGGTCTTTAAATCAGGTTCTAAAAATATCCCAGCGAAAAATGGACGAAAGAAACTTTCAATCATTGTATCGCTAAAACCTTTCTCCTTTAAATACTCATAAGTAGTGGTTTCATTAGATGAAAAAATTGCTTCAAGACTTTTCTTTTTTAAAGCCGAATTCAACTTTAGAATTTTCAGCTTATCACCCAAACTACCAATATTTGCGGTCATTGTTGAGAACAAAAGAGATAAATCACGAAGTGGGTCACCAATTGTGGAAGATTTCCCATCCTTGAAAATTACAGCTCCAGGAACGAACTTTTGTAGTTTCAATGCGTCAAAATCCAAGTGCTTTTTGGCCATGGGATAAGCATCTAAAAGTACTTGAAACCCATGGTCAAGCTGATAGCCTTCAATAATATCAGTCTTTACACGACCCCCGACTCTGTCTGTAGCTTCAATAATAACAGGTCGGTATCCTCCGGCCTCTAACGTTTTTGCCGCTATCAACCCACTAATACCCGCACCAACAATATGTATTTTATAATCTTCCCTATTCATGTCTTAAAGATAGTTTTTTCCAAAAAGAAAGCCCGAAATATTTAATCACATTTCGGGAATTGTTTAAGGTTTTTTAATGGAACATTATTCTGCTTTCACAGAATTATCGTCTTGAGGCTTCAATATGCTTTTAATATTGTGGATTACTCCATTATTAGCTTCTATATCTAATTTAATGACGATGGCTTTATTCATCAACTCATCGGTGATAACTATTTCTCCTTCTTCTTTGACCATTGAAATATAAGCACCTTGATTGGTTTTTAACCGATACACCTCTTGAACAGCAGGAAATACATTGGCTTTTAATACGGGTCCTCTTATAATCCCCTCAACAATATGATAATTAACAATATTTCTAAGTTTTTCTTGACGCTCAGCAGAACTAAGACCGTCTAATTCATTATTTAAAATTGAATTTACATCGGCTTGAACCGGTGCAAAAATGGTAACATTGTCCAAAGCCATAATTTCTTCAAACATATTCGCCATATTTACCAGTTTCAAAAAGTTATTATATTCTGGTTTAGTCTCAAGAGCTTGAAAAACGGCAGGTACTTCGCCAAATTCATTATTGGGTGCCATTTCCCCAGAATCATGCATAATAAGTGGATTTGTTTTAGGATCCCCTTTGCATCCAAAAGCTAAAATTAATATCGATAGTGTTAGTAAAATTTTCTTCATAGCAATTTTTTAAATTATTTTTTCTTCTTCATTAATTTTTAGCGGTATGATGTTGCATTAGTTCTTTGTAAAAATGATTTTAGAAATACGACAAAAAATCCGCCTACTTTCATAAGTATTTAGAAGATAAATTTATTTACAGTTTCAAATGATTGGAAATACTAAAATTATTGACTTAAATAACAAGATAGCATATGTAGTAAGGTTTGAGTGGTGAGGTTTGGGGTATGAGGTGGGAGATTAGAGTTGAGAGATGAGGGATGAGGGATGAGAGGTTAGAAATTAGAAATGAGAGTTAAGAAATTAGACCGGTGACCGAAGACGGGTGACCAAAAGCAATATGCACTGGCCTAAACATGATGAATTCAAAATTGAAACTGAATACTAAGAACTGCTGACTGAAGACTGTAGACTGCAAACTGAAAAACCACCCATAACTAACAACCACAAAGGCGCCAAATCACTCCTCCGGCGGATGACCATGGATTTTCTCAAAGACTTCGTCAAAATTCTGACGCAGATAACTATTCAACTTTTTACGATAATCATCCCTTAACCACTTAATGAAATTATAGGTGCTCTTACTAATGCATTTAGCATATACTTCAATTCGAGCATCAATATCCTCCCCTAGTATTTTGGCCAAACCGAGGGCATCGTAAACATCTTCACTATTCTCTATGCAAATTTTGGCATGTTGTTCAATTGAGCGTTCAAGAACCACCTTTGAGGATTCACCTTTAAACGTTGCATCCTTGTAAACTTGTTTGATGTCAAAATAAACCTCTTCTGAATTGGAGAATTCTTCTCGTAACTCATCTGACATTTCGTGCCTAAATTCACTCTCAATAGTTTCGTCGTCCTTGATTCTACCGAAGTAATACTCAGGATTCCTAAAAATCGCACCCCAATCTAAATCGGCACCCCAAGGCCCAAATCTGTAATAGTTATTCCCGAGGTCTATTACTGTGAATTTGGATTTATTGTTTAAAATACGAGAACCGCGACCTATCATTTGATAATACAAGGTCAAGGATTTTGTAGCCCTATTAAGAATAATTGTATCTATAGTTGGTTCATCAAAGCCTGTAGTCAAGATACTAACCGAGGTTAAAATGGCATCTGGCGTTTCATGAAACCAATTTAAAATCTGCTTTCGTTGCTTTTTGGTAGCCGTATTATCCAAATGCATTATTGGCAATCCTGCATCTTTAAAAGTGTGATACACCATTATTGACGTGTTGATTCCATTGTTAAAAATCAACGCTTTCTTGCCTTCAGAATGTTTTTTATAGGCATCCAATGTCTTTTGCAACATGGCGGGGCTTGTATATAAATCTTCAGAAGATTTGACCGTATAATCGCCGTTGCTTCCAACCTCCAATGAGGTAAGGCCCATATCATATTTATGGACCTCGGCACGTGCCAAAAACTCGTTTTCGATTAAGGCCTCGATGGACTCCCCGGCAATGAGTTCATCGTAATTGCCTTTCATTGGTAATTCCATATTTGAACTGAGTGGCGTCGCCGTCACACCTAGAATAAAGGAGTTCTCAAAAAACTTGAAGAGTTTAGTGAACGAATTATAATGCGCCTCATCAATGATAACCAGCCCAACGTCAGAAATATCCAATTTATCGTCTTTCAAACGATTGTTAAGGGTCTCAACCATGGCCACATAACAACTAAAATCTTCTTGATCGTCAAGATTGGCCTTGCTGTCCACCACTTTATTGGTCACCCCAAAACTGGTAAGCATCGTCGAAGTTTGTTTACATAGCTCAATGCGGTGAGTCATCACCAAAACTTTCTTTTGGTGCGTTTTAAGATATTGGCGAACAATTTCTGAGAAAATTACTGTTTTACCGCCACCTGTAGGAAGCTGATAAAGCAGATGGTGGTCATCTGGGGCATTCTCGAACTTATCGAAAATTTGGTCTATTGCTCCCTTTTGATAATCATATAATTCTTTATCTGTTTTTTTATCTAAAATCCCTAAATCCTTCTCGTTCATGCCTAATTTAACTTTTTGCAAAATTAAAGACAATATGGCTTATCATCGAATGATTACACGTAAATTTTAACAGTAATGACCCACAGCTCTTCAAGTTAAATTACCAAGTGATCAACCATTTCGCTAAACGTTTTATCTGAATTTGAGAGTATACTCTATAAAATCAATAATCAGTGTAGCCTTCTTTCCCTGCGGCATAAAACAAATTTGGATTGGGTTGCTTCAAGTCGTCTCTATTTTGTAATTTTTCTACCAAATCTGGATTAGCGATAAATGCTCGGCCAATATAAACCAAATCAAATCCGTTCTCTAAAACTGATTTAGCTTTTTCCTCTGAATCTACGTTACCGCCTGTAATTACCGTCCCAGCGAAAAACTTTTTGATTTCTGCCTTTATATCTGTTTTAAAATCAGGCGCCCCATAGCCTCGCGATGGTCGACAACATGTACATAAGCGATATCCAGTGCTCGCAACTCTGATGCGAGATAAAGATACATTTCCTCCAAATCCTCAAAGTAAGGATTGACATCATTCATAGCTCCATAGGGCGAAAACCGCATTCCCACTTTATCGGCCCCTACCGCCGAAACCACTTTTTTAGCCGTTTCGATTACAAATCGTGCTCTATTTTTGAAACTGCCTCCGTAATCATCCTCCCGCAAATTTGATTTTGGGTTTAAAAATTGATATAATAAATAGCCGTTTGCTGCATGCAATTCCACTCCATCAACTCCTGCCCTTAATAGATTTTCAGAACAGTCAACGAATTCCTTTTGGGCACGTTCGATGTCTTCAATGGTCATTGCCGTTGGGGTTTCGTGTTTGACCTCGCCTTTTTCATCGGTGTACATCTTACCATCTGCTTTCACTGCACTAGGTGCCAATGTGGTGGAATTTTCAGGCATATTTTCCTTGGCCGTAATGCGACCACAGTGCATTAATTGAACGAAGAATTTGCCGCCATTTGCCTGAACTCCTTTTGCTATCTCTGCCCATCCATCAACCATGGCAGGTGTATATGCCCCAGGGATTCTTGGGTAGCCCAATCCGTTTGGCGATGGTGATGTTCCCTCAGAAATAATCAGCCCGGCTCCTGCCCTTTGAGAATAGTAAGTCTTCATTAAATCATTTGGAATATTATCAATAGCCCGGGAGCGGGTCATTGGCGCCATAACGATTCTATTTTTTAATGTCGTGTTTCCTAGGTGAAATGATTCGTATAAATTCATAGATATTTTTTTTGATTTTTACGAAACTACAAACATATAAATGACCAAATTGATGCAAACCCTTTGAATCATGCCCTTATGGCACGACCTGATAATTATAATCTGAAAAGAGAATTAAAAGTTTCATTATGCAATTCAGCTATATTGAATAAATATGACAAAAGACTTCTCTAAACAAGGTGGTTTAATAAATGAGTGCAATAGATTATTACAATTTTAAAAGGCCTGCGATATATCCATCCAATAACATGTAGCTATCAATATTAACAGCATACATTGGAATATTTATTGACTTAAACACTTAAACTCCTAGAAACGATTTCGTTTGTATCAACAATTATATGTTTAGAATTAAGTAGAAGGTTCATTTATAGTTATCATGCCGACTAAAGAATTTATTAAAACAAAAAAATAAAAGCATGAAAACTGAAAAGACAAATAAAAAAGAAAAACAAACCTATAATTCAGAAATAACAAAAGAAGATTTAAAGGCCATTGGCGATAAAACTGGAAATCTAAAACAAGATTTGAGTGATGACGAATTGTTGAAAGAACGAAAAAATCCAGTAGATTTTACGGGAAAGGATTTAGATGTTCCCGGACGTGACCTACCATCTACAAAAACAATGAAAACACTTAAGGATGAAGAAAATCAGCTGTACGCTCAAGGTAGTGAACAAAACGAATCGCTGGAGCTAACTGATGAGCATCTGAAATAAATCTGTTTATAATTCATTATTTAAAACATCGCGCATCGCCTTTAACTTGACAAAACATTCCTCATACTCTTTTTCAGGGATGCTCATTGCCGTTATTGCGCTACCAACTGAAATCGATGCGTACTTAGTGTGGAAATTATAAAGGATGCTTCTAATCACAACATTAAAGTCAAAATCGCCGTTTGGCGAAAAATAACCAATGGCACCCGAATATAGACCACGTTTGGTCTCCTCAAAATTCTCAACAATTTCCATTGCTGAAATTTTAGGTGCACCGGTCATACTACCCATGGGGAAGGTTGTTTTTAAAATGTCAACAGGATGCGTGAATTCATCTATTTTAGAAGCAACTGTAGAAATCATTTGATGCACCTGTTCAAAACTGTAGATTTTACATAATTCTTCAACCTGAACACTACCCTTTTGTGCTGTTTTGGCTAAATCATTGCGCACCAAATCCACTATCATAATGTTCTCACTGCGCTCCTTAGAATCTTGACTCAATACTTCTCTTAGTTTTTGGTCTTCCTTAATGTTTTTTGAGCGTTTAGCGGTGCCTTTAATAGGTTGTGATAATACTTTTTGCCTTTCTTTTCTAAGATACCGTTCCGGAGAAGCAGTTAAGGCATAATGTGAATCGTTTTTCAGAAAAGAAGCAAAGGGAGGGGTAGAAATAGAATTTAACTTCAAATAGATTTCCAAGGGATCAATTAGCGCATTCTCGGCATAGAACTCTTGACAAAAATTTGTTTCATAAATATCGCCGCGATGGATGTGGTTAAGAATAAGTTCAACTTTATCAATGTAGTCTTGCCTTGAGATACGTGATTCGATTTCAACATTAATTCTCGCATGACTATTCTCAAAGTCAATTATCTGCGTAGCTTCTATTTCTTTAAGGTCGGCCTCAAAATCCTCGAATACCATGTCCAAATAATGCGCTTCAAGACAATTTCCTTTTAGGAAAAAAAGCTTCTTTGGCTGAAAGAAAAATAAATCAGGGAAATCAAGTCCGTCATAATTTTCAGACCTAAGTTCCTCTACATCATTTTTCAAGTCGTAAGACAGATAGCCGAAAATCCAATCTTTAGTTAAGGTTTGATATTCTTGTAGTTTCTTAAATGCGTCATGATAATCGGTTTGAATGGCAGTAAGCGCATCGACAGCGAGAACGGCGTCATAAGACGAATTGGGCATTTTATAATCATTGCTATCCAACCAAATAACTTGGTCGAATTGCTGCGCCCATGTCAACAATCGTTGCTTAAACTCTAATGAATTATAAAATTGTTTTTGAAAAATTTTTCTCAAACGAAGCAGTTGATTCAACAAAGAACCGAATTATAGACCTTATTAGCAAGTCTAAAATTGGAAAGTAAGATTTACCTTTGCCTTATGGAACTCAGCAAAAGCTTCAATGACCTAAATCTCTCCACACCACTTTACAATGCGTTAAACGATTTAGGTTTTGATACACCAACACCAATTCAAGCCCAGGCATTTAACGTTATCGCCTCTGGTAAAGATGTAGTTGGCATTGCACAGACTGGGACTGGAAAGACCTTTGCCTATATGTTGCCAATTTTAAGGCACCTAAAGTATAGTAAGCAAGAAAACCCGAGAGTTCTTGTTTTAGTACCTACAAGAGAATTAGTAGTGCAGGTAGTTGAAGAGATTGAGAAGCTTTCAGCATATATTAACGTAAGGGTGCTTGGCGTTTATGGTGGCACAAACATTAATACCCAAAAACGTGCTGTAGCAGAAGGTCAGGACATTATCGTCGCCACGCCCGGCCGATTATTTGATTTAGCCGTAAGCCGTGTCTTGCAATTGAAATCTATTCAAAAATTAGTGATTGACGAGGTGGATGTGATGCTCGACTTAGGTTTTAGACATCAATTGCTGAATATTTTTGACTTACTCCAAAGACAACGACAAAACATCATGTTTTCGGCAACCATGACTGAGGATGTTGATGAATTGGTTACCAGTTTCTTTATTAAACCCGAGCGAATTACAATTGCGGTTTCTGGTACACCCCTGCACAATATCAACCAACAACGTTATAAAGTCGAAAACTTCTTCACAAAGGTCAATCTTTTAGAGCATTTATTGAATGATAGAGAACTATTCAGTAAAGTTTTGATTTTTGTAGCCTATAAGAAAATGGCAGACAGGGTATTTGATGAATTGGAAGAACGTTTTCCCGGTGAAAATTGTGTAATACATTCTAATAAGACCCAAAACTATAGATTAAGAAGCATCGAAGATTTCGGATCTGGCGAAAATAGAATTTTGATTGCAACTGATGTAATGGCACGCGGACTGGATATTGATAATATTAGCCATGTCATAAATTTTGACACCCCGTTATTTCCAGAAAATTATATGCACCGCATTGGTAGAACCGGTCGGGCCAAACAAAGAGGCTCTGCCTTAACGTTTTCAACTGAAAAGGAGCTGGAATCCATTTCCAAAATCCAATCCTATATGAATATGGACATCGAATTACTGGAGTTTCCTGATACTGTTGAAATTTCGAAAGAATTGATTGCTGAAGAACGTCCGAAAATAAAGGAACGAAACAATCCAACTAAAATCAGACCAGATGAAGTTGGTGAGGCCTTTCACGAAAAAAAGGACAAAAACAAGAAGGAAAACAAAGGCGGGAGCTACAGAAACAAAATCGCCGCAAAATATAAAAAACCGAAAACCCGTGGGGATAAGAATTATAATAAGCGGAGGAGGAAATGAAACGGCCTTCCTAGCCTCCCTGGCAGGGAGGAAATAATACGCAATCAAAATCGAAATTGAAATCGAAGATGAAACCGCATATATCTCGCTCGTAATATTAGAGGTGAGGTTAGCTTGCCACAATGAAAGCATGGGGCAACCAACCTAACTCAATACGCTTCGCTTTTCCCTTATAGGTCTTAGACCCCGCCTAAAAAAGTGGCGGAAAGGTTAGACTGCCGCAATGAAAGCGTGGTGCGACCGACTCAAGTCAATGCGCTTCGTTTTTGAGTTGCGGGTCTAGACCCCGCCTAAAAGGGCGGCGGGGTTAGTGCGACCAGCTCAACTCAATGCGCTTCGCTTTTGAGTTGCGGGTCTTACTAATAATCCGAGAAAAAAATCCGTTAAACTAAAAAAGGCAGTTGAGTTAAGAGCTTAGAGTTAAAATGCTTAACTTCAATTTTAATGCTATGAAAATTTAAAGTTTAATCCAGAAATCCTACTTATGGCCAATTCACTTCTTAAAACTATACCTAATCTTAAACCATTCGATTTTGATACCCACCACGATTCATTATTGTTGAATCAAGAGTGGATTTTAGTCAATGGCATCGATAAGAAAAAATCTGTTTACACCTTTAAAGAGGATAATATCCTTAAAATTTCAGAAAAAGAAAATACCACCGAAACCACGTGGACTGTTGACATAAAGAATGTATTCAGTATTGAGACCGAAGACGGCATCATCACAGTAAAAGCCTATTTTAAGGATGATGATGTACTCGTTCTTAACCATCAGGACAAAAAAGATATTGCACTTTTTATAAATGAGAGTAATTACAGTACCGAGGTAAATACCATGGAGGACGTGAAAATCTTCCTAAAGGAGAAATACCGTAAAAAAGTTTCTAAGCTTATCAACAAACATGAGTTTTATTACATTCACCAATCAGAGGAATTTGGTCCCGTGACGGTTGAAACCCTATCCAAAAAGGTAAAAAACGATGAAATTAGCCCGTATTGCTTTGTTCGGGACATCAATGAGGAAAATTACGCTAAACGATTAAGAATTTGTGAATTGATTAAGGAGGTTTAAGATATTCTCACTTTTTAGCAAACGGCTCAATTCTGCCTCCTTTTGAGTGCCGATAACAAACTTTTTCCCATTTTTTAGTTGAACCCACAGCCCAAGATTTCCTTTGGTATTGTAAACAGTGCCGTACTTACTTCCAAAACGAATACCATAACCAACAAAGCCATATTTTACGATAGTAAGCGATTGGATTTCTTCCCAGCCAATTTGTTTTTTAGTCAAGGGAAAATAACGCATTGAAATACCTGTACTGGTAATTTTAGTTTCCAATTTTAAAGACCAAAAAAATATGCCAAAACCAATCATGGCAAGCAGAAATACAATCAGGCCTTTATCTGACATTGGCTTATCCCCAAATGGTTTACCGAGCATTATTTGCTGATAAATACCAATTACCGGAATTAAAACCAAGGCTATTATTATAAGCCATAACCACCACTGTGTGAATTTTTGGGTTTCTTCGAAATATGATTTTCTTGCAGAAATAAATATCAATTTTTATGATATAAATTTAATCAGTCTAATATCACTATTTTGCCAATCATGACTTTAAATGTAGTCTGATGCACTTGCGATTTATATAATGAGATTTCTCGACTTCGCTCGAAATGACACTGTCAATATTTAAAAAACTCTTTTAAACATGCAAAGCCCTATCTTCAGTCGCTGCCAAAGCCGCCTCTTTAGTTGCTTCAGAATAGGTTGGATGGGCGTGGCTCATTCTTGCAATATCTTCTGCACTGGCACGATATTCCATCGCGACAACACCTTCGGCTACCAAATCAGCCCCCCTTGCCCCTATAACGTGGAAACCTAAGATTTCATCTGTTTTTTTATCGGCTAGAATTTTCACAAAACCATCAGTGTCACCGCTGGCACGACTTCGTCCCAAGGCTCGCATTGGGAATTGACCTGACTTATATTCAACTCCAGATTCTTTAAGCTGTTCCTCGGTTTTACCTACCGATGCCACCTCAGGCCAACAGTAAACCACACCCGGTATTAAATTATAATCGATATGAGGCTTTTGACCGGAAATTGTTTCAGCAACAAAAACACCTTCTTCCTCTGCCTTATGTGCCAACATTGCGCCTTTAATTACATCTCCAATCGCATAGATATTTGAGGCACTGGTTTGTAAATGGTCATTTACTTCAATTTGCCCCCTATCGTTGAGCTTGACGCCAGCAGCTTCGGCGTTCAAACCATCAGTATACGGTTTTCTTCCCACTGAAACCAAGCAGTAGTCGCCTTGAAACTCAATTTCCTCGCCTTTCTTATTGTCAGCCTTTACGATAATCTCTTCGCCTTTTCGTTCAACGGATTTAACCTTATGGCTTACATTAATCTTAAATTTCGACTTTTTAAACACCTTAGTCAATTCCTTGGATAGAGAGGCATCCATGGTAGGGATTATTCTGTCCATGTACTCTATTATTGTAACTTCGGCACCTAGCCTTTTGTAGACTTGACCTAGTTCCAATCCTATTACACCACCTCCAATAACAATCATGTGCTTTGGTATTTCCTTAAGCTTCAGCGCTTCAGTAGAGGTAATAATTCTTTCCTTATCAATGTCAATAAAAGGAAGACTCGCAGGCTTTGAGCCGGTCGCGATAATCGTGTATTTTGCTTCGATTTCCTCAGAATCCTTACCATCGATTTTAATGTGGGTAGCATCCTTAAAACTACCGACACCCTCAAATCTGTCAATCTCGTTCTTTTTCATTAAGAAGTCTATACCGCCCGTGGTTTGGTCAACCACCGCCTGTTTTCTGGATATCATCTTCTCAAGATTGACCTTTACCTCACCGGGTATTTCTATACCGTGTTCTTCAAAATGTTTTACAGCATCTTCGTAGTGATGTGAGGAATCCAATAAGGCTTTACTTGGGATACAGCCCACATTAAGACATGTACCCCCAAGAGTTGAATACTTTTCTATGATTGCGGTTTTCATCCCAAGTTGAGCACAGCGTATTGCTGCCACATATCCACCTGGCCCTGATCCGATTACTGCTACATCGTATGATTTCATCTGATATTTTGCTTTTTTATTGAAACTATAGACAAAAATACAACTTAGATGAATGATTGCCGAATGTTTTCTAGTGTAGATTTTTCGTTATCTCGCAAAGGCGCAAAGCGTAAAGACAAATCATATTAAAATCTATTTCACTCGCAAGTCTGTCTGCCGGCATGCAAGGTCGCAAACGCGAAAAGCTTAGCTTACAAAAAAAAATTATAAAACAATGAAATTAGTCAAGGCTGAAAGACTTATTATTAATTTTAAACCTTATCTCACGTTTAATTGCATAGGAGTAAGAGCTCCTTCCCTCTGGGAAGGCTGGGATGGGCTTCAGGCTGGGATGGGCTTCTTTACGACGGAAACCCCAACATGTTGCCCATGCCTACCGTAAACAACCATGAGCCATAAATAGCATGTTCTATCGAAACCAATAGTGTTGACCTAGTTTTATTAAAAGTCAATGCAAAAAGAATCCCACCAACAAAGGTTAGAACCATGACTAAAGCATTTCTGAAAAAAATATGTGCCAATGAAAATAAGGTAGCATTAAACAAAAGAAATAATCGTTCGCTTTTAAACAGCTTCTGGTATCGACTAAAGAAGAATGTTCTGTATATTAATTCTTGTGGATACACTGAAAAAAAGCTGTAAACAAACAGAATAACTATCCAAAGTAAAGGCTTGTTCAGAACAACCGTAAATAGATTGGTGCGGTCAACAAAAAAGACATAGACACTTGTCACCAACGCAATGAATATTAATTGTAAAAAAGTTCTTTTGAAGAACAATTTCCAATTTAAATTTTTATTGATTTTAACTCGAAACTTTTCAATTCGCAATAAAACAAATATGACGTAAGCAAAGCCAATGACACCAATCACCAACTTAATCCAAACTGGATAAGGGATTGCGAAACTTATAGGTATTAAAACAAAGATTAAAAATAACTCCGTTAATCGGTAAGCGGTCGATTGCATGGCGTAAAGTTAATTGAATAAAGCTCTTGGCAAAAAGCTATGACACAAAAACCACAAAGGGTGTAGAAAATTCCAGAAAGACCGCAACGTCATATTTTTAACTTTTTCTGTCTTTTGTGATTTCCTTGTGCCTTTATTATTATAACCAATATTCAAACTGCTTCTTCATCGCATAACAGCGGATACCAAATACAAACCATTTGATATTCCACCTACTCCGCTTCAAGGAGGGCAAGGGGGACGTCCTATTTCAACTTCGATTTCGACTTCATCTTCGATTTGGTGAGCTGTTAAATTTCCCTAAACCAAATTAACGATATCCTTAGGCATTTTTTATATTTGGCAACTTACGATAATCGCACAATTAAGCATGCAGTTTAAATACCCCGAAATTCTCTACGCTTTACTGCTACTTGCCATCCCGATTATCATACATCTATTTCAATTACGCCGATTTAAAAAAGTTGCTTTTACCAACGTTCAGTTTTTAAAACGAATAACGATTCAAACCAGAAAAAGCTCCCAATTAAAAAAATGGCTGACCCTACTCACACGTTTATTGCTCTTTGCCTGCATTATTTTGGCATTTGCACAGCCTTACTTTTCAAATTTAGATAGCTTTTCGACAAAGAAAGAAACCGTTATTTATTTGGATAATTCCTTTAGCATGCAGGCAAAAGGCGATAATGGTTCCTTACTAAATGAAGCGGTTCAAAGTATAATAGAACGCATCAATCCCGATGAAAAACTTTCGATTTATACCAATAATAAAACCTTCAAAAACGCCACAATCAAAGCTATAACCAATGATTTGATTAAACTAGACCATACCCCAAATCAAATGAGTTACGGCGCAACTATTCAAAAGGGTGAAGCGTTATTTTCAGATGATAAAAGTTCAGTTAAGAACTTGGTATTAATTTCAGATTTCCAACAGAATGGTTCAAATATAAATGAGTTGAAGGCAGACTCATTAAATCTAAAACTTGTGAAATTAGAACCAAATTCTTCAGCCAATATATCAATTGACAGCGTCTATATTACCAAATCAAATGTTGAAAATATTGAACTCACAGCTACAGTAGACGGCTTGAGCAGCGCAAGGGAAAATGTTTCAGTATCGTTATACAATGGTGAAAATCTCATCGCCAAAAGCGCAGTTGGTTTTGACGAATCTGGGCCGTCCTGGAATTCAGTGGTGTTCACGATACCTTCGAATGCAGAATTCAACGGAAGACTTTCGATAGACGATGTATCCTTACAATATGATAACAAGCTATTTTTTAATATTTCTGAAACTGAACGTATCAATGTTCTTTCAATCAATCAAGAAGCAGATGATTTTTTAGAAAAATTGTATTCTGAAGATGAATTCAATTACACCTCCACAACGTTTGAACAACTCAATTATAATGAAATTCTCAACCAGAATTTAGTCATTCTCAACGAGTTGATTAGCATACCTAATTCGCTGATAAATACCCTAAAAAAATTCACCCAAGATGGTGGCGCATTGCTGATTATACCATCGGAGAATGCCGAAATTTTAAGTTATAATCAACTTTTTGGTAATTATGGTTTAAGCCCGTACAAGAACAAAATAACCTCAGAAAAGAAAATCACGGACATAAATTTTTCCCATCCCCTATTTACAAATGTGTTTGATAAACGTGTCAAAAATTTTCAATATCCGAAGGTGAACGCTTTCCTTTCAAATTCAGAAATCGTATCCAAATCAATTCTATCATTTGAAAACGGTCAATCCTTTTTGGCTGGAAGTGGAAATGTGTTTCGGTTTTCCGCAGCACTAAACAAAACCAACTCTAATTTTAAAAATTCTCCATTAATTGTTCCCACTCTTTATAATATTGGAAAACAGAGCCTTAAATTAGGTAATCTCTACTATTCAATTAATACTGAAAATAATATCGATATTCCTATTTCTATTGCACAAGATGATATTTTGACCTTAGAAAACGGAGTTAGCTCTGTAATCCCGCTACAGCGAACCTATACCAATAAGGTAGAGATTACTACAAACGAATACCCGCTCAAAGCAGGAATTGTTTCAGTTAAAAACAAGGAAAATATAATTAAGAATCTGAGTTTCAATTTTGACCGCTCAGAGAGTCAATTACAGTATTTAAGTCTAGATGACTTAGAAAGCGCCAGTGTTAGCAATTCTGTCGCCGCGACAATCGAGGATATCAAAAGTGACACCGACGTCAATGAACTATGGAAATGGTTTGTTATTTTTGCATTGGTTTTTTTAATAGTCGAACTGCTTATCCTAAAATTCCTGAAATGAACGTCCTTATAAAATCCGCCAAAATCTTAGATTCTGAAAGTGATTTTAATAATGAGACCGTTGACATTTTAATTACCAATGGCAACATTGAAAAAATTGCCGAATCCATAGAGAATTCCGAGAATTTAAAAGAAATTACTTTTGATAATCTGCATGTCTCCCAAGGCTGGTTTGACAGCAGCGTGAGTTTTGGAGAACCTGGATATGAAGAACGCGAAACCATTGCCAACGGTCTAAATACGGCGGCAAAATCAGGTTTTACCAACGTGGTGTTAAATCCCAACACGAATCCCATAATTGATACTAGCTCCGATATTGCTTTTGTAAAGTCAAAAGCAGCAGGAAGCACAACTGATTTACACCCCTTAGGCGCATTAACAAGAAATAGTGAGGGCAATGATTTGGCCGAATTATTCGATATGAAGAATGCGGGAGCCGTTGCCTTTTACGATTTTCAAAGCCCTATTTCAAATCCAAATTTGTTAAAGATAGCCCTGCAGTATTGCAGTAATTTTGATGGTCTGGTACTATCATTTCCACAGGAACCACAAATTTCTGGAATGGGAGTTATGAACGAAAATGCCATGAGCACCTCTCTTGGCTTAAAGGGGAATCCAAATCTAGCTGAAGAGTTACAAATCTCGAGGGATTTATTTATCCTAGAATACACTGGTGGTAAATTACATATACCTACAATTAGTACGGAAAAATCGGTTGAATTGATTCGAGAAGCTAAAAAGAAGGGCCTAGATGTTTCGTGCAGCGTGGCTATTCATAATCTAGTGCTTACCGATAACGAGCTTGAGGAATTTGAAACCAAATACAAGGTGCTGCCGCCGTTAAGAACAAAATCAGATAAAGATGCACTGATTGAGGGTCTTATAGACGGAACGATTGACATGGTGACCAGCAATCATAATCCAATTGATATCGAACATAAAAAAGTGGAGTTTGATTATGCTAAATACGGTACAATAGGATTGGAAAGTGCCTTTGGAGCCTTAAATAAAATTTTACCGACTTCTAATACCATTGCGCTTTTGACCCAGGGTAAAGAACGTTTTGGAATTAAAAATAATCCAATAATTGCGGGCAATAAAGCTGATTTAACCTTATTTAATCCCGAAGGTGATTACAGTTTTTCAAAAGCGCAGATGCTTTCGACCTCTAAGAATGCAATCTTCGAGGGTAAATCGCTTAAGGGGAAGGTCTATGGCGTTATCAATAACAACCAGCATACTTTAAAAAATTAGTACATGACGGCACAGTCTGAAAACTCTGGCAAAACATTCGCCGTGGTAGCTTATATAACCCTAATCGGTACGGTGATTGCGTATTTTATGAATCAAGAGAAAAAGGACGATTTGGTTTCCTTTCACGTGCGACAGGCATTGGGCTTATGGTTATTGCAATTCCTTCTCGGTTATTTTGTGGGCGGATTTGATAGCTGGATGATAACTTTATCTTTTTGGATATTCTTCATCGTACTTTTTCTTTACGGAATTTTTGGAGCGCTTGCTGAAAAAAAGAATGCAGTGCCAGTTTTAGGTCCATCTTTCCAGAAAATTTTTGGGTCTGTCGGTGGTTGAAAAAATTGAGTTATCCTCCTACGCTAACCTATTTCGCCATAGTAGCTTGGCTACGAAGGCCTTAAAGCTCCGGCGGACAGGTTGTGTTATTGAGTTATTTAGTTCAGATGAAAACAATAAACCGATTGATTTATATAGCTTGTAATTTTAATAACTTAATTACCTTAACAACTTGGTAACCTAATAACTTAATAACTCTTTTACAGACAAAACCTCAAAATGAACTCAAATCTTCAATACATAACCAGGCCATCCTCATTAAAAGAAAACGCCCCCTTAATAATTTTGTGTCATGGCTATGGCAGCGATGAAAATGATTTATTCTCGTTTGCTAGTGAATTGCCAAAAGAACTTTTTGTGATTTCATTAAAAGCGCCATATGCCATGCAGCCTTTTGGCAATGCTTGGTACGCAATCAATTTTGACGCACAGCAAAATAAGTGGAACGATGTAGAGCAAGCCATTTTATCTCGAGATAAAATTGCTCAGTTTATTGATGAAGCGGTAGCTAAATTTCCAGTAAATAAAAACAATATCACCCTTCTGGGTTTTAGCCAAGGTACGATTTTGAGTTATGCTGTCGCCTTAACCTATCCAGAAAAAGTCAAAAACATCATTGCGCTGAGCGGCTACGTTAGCGAGGACATGCTGTCAGATAATCTTAATGAAAAAGATTACTCCCACTTGGACTTTTACTGCTCCCACGGCAGTGTTGACCAAGTCATCCCGGTAGATTGGGCTAGACAGGCCCCAAAGTTTCTGGAAAAACTTAATATTAAACACACCTATTCTGAGTTTCCAGTTGGTCACGGGGTTGCTCCCCAGAATTTTCATGACTTGAAATCTTGGTTGGAGCAGCGGATTTGATGTTTTAATATTAGAAAACTCTAAAAACTTCAGGTTGATAATTTCTCACTCATATATTTCCAATAACGCCGAGGTACATGCTGAATATGAAGCTTCATATTTTTGCGTGATGCGATATTGACACTTTTAAAGTAATTCTGCCACAATTTCTGAAACTCAAATTCCTTTTCGGCGAAGTAAGCTGTGTCGGTTTTGGTAAAATCAAAACCCTCTGGAAACTCCATGGTAATTACATCCACCTTTTCTAAATCGTAGAATAGACCATATTTTCGTTGGATATCGTAAATCAGCCATTTTTGATCGGCGTAGCGCTTTTCAAAATGTTTTGATATTAAAGGCAGAACATTGAAATCTGGTTCGATGTTGGCGAAATAGATACCGTCTTTCATAAGCTTAAACCGAACAAACGCCTCCATGCGGTGTTTTTCTCTTCCAACCATTTTTGCAATTTTGGACACCTCCAAGACCGATGGGTGCGAAAAGTCCTTAGCTACATTAGAGCTGCTTCTAAAGACGTAGCGAATCATATCCAAGAGGATTTGTTCGACTTCTGCCCTTTCGCTTAAAAATGCATAGTATATTTTATAGCTCTGCGCCTTTCCTGCTTTGGTTTTAATACCTTTCCAGACACGATCAGACTTATCAGTTTCAGTAGGTATTTCGACCTTTTCTGAGAACATTCGCTCCTGCTTACTGAATTGATTCTGGATAAAAACATCATATAATTTATACTCGTAAACATAAAAAACCGCTGATAAAAAGCCGTCAAAAGTACCGTCGTAAATGAGTGTTTTACCGTTCATCAAGCAAATAAACTTAATTGACTACTCAAAGACTTTCGATATTTCGAATTGCTGTTTTGAAGAATGAAACTTTTAATCCGTTCAGCTGACAAATCCCTACGCTCAAATTGATTGGAATCACATACCATAAAATACTGCGCTCGGTTCAAAGCCACTCCAATTTTTTTAAGATGCTCCCAATTCAATCTTCTGAAACGTCTAGCATTTATAATCTTATGAACCGATTTCATCCCGAGTCCAGGTATTCTGGCCAACATCCGTTTATTTGCAGTATTTACGTCCACTGGGAATTCATGCAAATTTCGTAGTGCCCAACTTAACTTTGGGTCTATATGCAAATCCAAGTTTTGATGCTGCTGATTTAAAATTTCGCTCACATCAAAACCGTAAAAGCGCATGAGCCAATCGGTTTGATACAATCGGTTTTCCCTGAGCATAGGGACTTCAGAACCAATTTGAGGCAATCTGCTATCGTAACTAATTGGGACGTATCCTGAATAATAAACTCGCTTTAAGTTGTAAGATTTATAGAAGTAATTGGAAGTCTGCATAATCTGGAAGTCGTTCTCACCGCTAGCCCCAATTATCATTTGGGTACTCTGACCGGCCGGTGCAAATTTAGGGGTGGACCTTATAATTTTTTTCTCTGAACGGTTTTCAATAATATCATTTTTGACCTTAAGCATTGGTTTGATGAAATCTTCTCGATTCTTATCTGGCGCGAGCTTTTTCAATCCAGATTCAGTCGGGATTTCAATATTGACACTTAATCTGTCGGCGTACAAACCGGCCTCGTGCATCAATTCGTCAGATGCTCCGGGAATGGATTTTAGATGAATGTAACCGTTGAAATTTTCTTCTAAACGCAACTTTTTAGCTACGGCAACCAATCGCTCCATCGTATAGTCCGCATTTTTGAAAATTCCAGAGCTTAAAAACAAACCTTCAATGAAGTTGCGACGGTAAAAATTAATCGTCAAATCCACAACCTCCTGTACTTTAAATGCAACGCGTTTGATATCGTTACTCT
Organism: Bacteroidota bacterium; assembly: GCA_039025415.1. Taxonomy (GTDB): domain Bacteria; phylum Bacteroidota; class Bacteroidia; order Flavobacteriales; family Flavobacteriaceae; genus Psychroserpens. The sequence continues at coordinate 22,636 of JBCCOJ010000021.1, forward strand.
TTCTGGTCACACAGTAAGCGCAATCGAAAATGCAATAATTGGTCAGCAAAATTTTCAAAAGTGAGACACAGCGACCATCTTCGGTATAAGAATGACAAATGCCCATACCCGAAGAATCTCCCAAGCCTTTATTTGTATTACTGCGTTTACTTCCGCTTGACGAACAGGACACGTCATATTTTGCAGCATCGGCCAGAATGTTTAATTTTTCTTTAATCCGCTCAAAAGACATTATGCAATTCTTCTTTTTCTTTCAAATCTACAATTTATGATAAGCAATTACTGCTTCATTTTGTAGCAATCTAAAATTCTGAAAGGTCAACAACTGATTTTATATCTTAAAAGTCAATTTTAAGCATTAATTATCAATACATTACAAATGGAACTTGAATCTCGATAATTCATGAGAATTACAAATTTGGCATATCAAAACACAAAACGCTGAAAATTAATCTAAGTAGTTGAATTATACATGAGTTTGTTATTGTTTTGGCAAAAAAGCCAAAAATCAAATATTGCAAAGCACATAAGATAATTGGGCTTTGTGTATCATAAACCATCAAACTAAGTCATGACAGGTCTTTAGAGTACGAGATTTTCTTTTAGCGCACTTTTATAAATAGCCTCATATTGGGGAACTACCTTAGAAATACTGAAATCACGTGATACATTTCTAGCATTGTTCTTAAAATTTTTCAATCTATCAGGACTTTCCAAAATGTGAATTGCGTTTTTTGCCATTGATTCAACATCGCCTACATCGCTTAAAAATCCTGTTATACCATGCTTATTAACTTCTGGGATTCCACCCGTATTGCTGGAAACGACCGGTACACCAGAAGCCATAGCTTCTAAGGCCGCAAGGCCGAAGCTTTCAGTTTCTGAAGGCAAAAGAAATAAATCACTAAAGCATAGAATTTTGTCAATTTCATTGCTATTGCCTAAGAAAATCACCTTATCTGAAATACCAAGGTTTCTTGCAAGCCGAGCAGCGGGCTTCTGTTCTGGTCCCTCACCGACCATCATCAACTTAGCGGGTAACACCTTTTGTATGTCGTAGAATATTTTAATCACATCAGGAATTCTCTTAACTTCCCTGAAATTACTTATATGGGTAATGATATGCTCCTCATCACTCGCCATCAAACCTCTTTGACAATCTGTGAATTTTGGTTCATTTTTGGCAACATCAATAAAGTTTGGAACCACCTTTATGTCCCGTTTTATATCAAATAATCGCTCGGTATCTTCTTTCAAACTTTTGGAAACCGAAGTCACGGCATCTGATTTATTGATACTGAATGTTACTGCAGGTTTATAATAGGGGTGACTACCAACCAAAGTTATATCTGTACCGTGCAAGGTCGTAACTATTGGAATATGATAGCCCTCTTCCTGTAACATTTTCTTGGCCATGTAAGCCGCGTATGCATGAGGAATAGCGTAGTGAACGTGCAACAACTCGATATTGTGAAGCTTGACCATATCAACCAGCTTACTCGATAGCGCCAACTCGTAGGGTTGATAGAGAAACAAAGGGTATTCAGGTACGTTAACCTCATGATAGTGAACGTTCTTACCGATCAAATCCAATCTCACTGGCTGACTGTAAGTAATGAAATGAATACTATGCCCTCTTTTAGAAAGTTCAATGCCCAATTCTGTTGCCACTACACCACTACCGCCAAACGTTGGGTAGCAAACGATTCCTATTTTCATTTTTTCATTTTTTTAAACGCAAACTCAAAGTTCCTTACAAAGTTCCCCTCTATAAATTATCTCCTTATTGTCGTATTTACATCTTGAAAAATAAGTAAAACAATTTTTTTC
>JBCCOJ010000022.1:0-24452 GCA_039025415.1 Bacteroidota bacterium
AAAAGTAGGGAGGTGTTCCGCCCTGAGGATAAATTGTAATCTCACCATCACCACAGGCCAAAGGCGTTGTTAAGGCAGCTGTCACTGTCAATAATGGTGGTTCAACTATGGTGATTTCTTCGGAATAGGTACAACCGTTTTCCGTTTCAAGAGTAGCAGTATAGGTTCCTGGATTAAGATTTTCGAACGTATAGTTATTTTCAACAATAGGGCCTACACTATTTACAAGTGTACCGCCATTAAATAATGCAAACTCGTATTGAGGGTCTGCGTCATTGGCTGCAATTTGTATGCTACCTAATTCACCATGGCAAAATGGTTGAATCACGGTTGCAGTTCCTGAAAAATTTCGGTCTCTTATTTGAATATCCGGTACTTGGAAAATACATGGATTGCTATCCACACCAACCTGTCTTACAAACACCGTATAAAAACCTGGAGTGCTCACAGAAAACACATTACTTGATTGGAAATTTGTTCCATCGAGGCTATATTCATATCCACTTGGTGTACCACCTACTGTAATCGTTCCTGATGTTGAACAGATAATATCTTCTATTTCAACTGTTGGTTCTAAAAGATTTTGATATACGTTGAAGTAAAACTGCTGAAAACACCCACCTTCAAAATTTATAGTCAATCGGTATTGTCCAGCTTCATCAGCTAAAAAGTTAGATTCAGTTCCAACGGTGCTCCAAACACAGGAATCGCTTTCATTGGCACAATCAGAATTCGCTACCGGATCACAACTGGATTCATCGAGTTTATCCCAAATCAAGGAGGCTGCACTAGCAATATTTGTTTGGATGTCCCTAGAATCGTTGATACCACATAAATAAATGTTTGGTAGTTGTTTTCCATCGTTCGGACATGTAACAACCTCATCAGCAAAAGGAATTACAGGATTAGCAATATCCCCACCAAAAAGTTCAACCTCGTAAACTTGGTCAATAGACTGGCATGGTGCTTCTGCGATATTGAAACTATAATAAGTTCCTGGCTCTGTAACGGTAATTGATTGGCCAGTTCCAATAACGGGTGTTCCTGTTGGACTAGTTGACCATGAATATGAGGTAAAACCCCAAGCTGCTGTAAGTTCTAATGAATCTCCACAAAGCGTCTCATTTTGAGTAAACACACAATCATTTAAATCGCTGAGGAAATTTGTTGCCTGTGGTGATAACAAACACCCTGTATTTGAATTAAAGCTAGGGTCATCAGAGATAAGGAAATCTGGGTTTAGAGCAGCCCTATAGGTGGCAAAAGCCTGATTATCTATCCTATCTGTACAAATATCAACCAAAAGACTACAGGAATCCACAACAGTTACTTTGAATCTAATCTCAAGTACCGGGTCGTTCTCTTCAACAACTGAATCGTCAATTCTAAATATAATTTCCCTCGTGTCTGGGTCATAACTTTCTACTGTAACTCCTGGCGGTAGACTCACAATGTCTTCGGGGTAGTTAAATATGATATTTAAGGGTAAGATATCTCGTATAATAAAGTCAATCGCATCATCGTTCCCCGTATTTTGAAAACCGATAACATAATTGAGCTCTTGACCAAGATCAACAGTATTCCCTCCGATGTTATTTCCAAATTCGTCTTCCACAATCTTGGTTAAAACAATATTTGGTTCAATAATCTCGACGGCAAATGAGGTAACAAAAGCTCCGTAACCATCTCCATTGGTTGTTAATTTTAAATCACCGGCGGTTTCATCATTGGGTATAACAAGATTGGATGGATTGGGCACTCGTAAATTATTGATATCTATTCCCAACGTATTTGTACTGGCAGGATTTCTTTCTAGGTTATGAACTCCATTAAGCGTAATTGTTGCATTGAAAAAGTTATTTGCTTGATTTATGGCATCACTCATAACTGTGAAATTTGCAGAGCTTTGTGCCTTGAATCTAAAAGAATCACCACCAATCCCTATATCACCTTCCAAAGCTCCAACGGCTAAGTTTGCATTTACCGGGAATGGGGCTGGTAAGGTCTGGAAACCGGCAACGGGAATATCTAATTCCGTAGAATTCTGAACTCCAGCATAACCATCAAAAAGTGCAATATATTTACTTGGTAGTATCGGACTTTCATAAACAACTACCATAGTCCAACCAGCCGAACATCCTCCCAATCTCCGACCTCTAGTGGCCCTTAAATTTGCTAAAGTATAAGTACCATTAGCATCGGTAAGACCTTGGACAAGGTTCGTAACATTTTTGTAACAAATTATGGGAGAATCCTTGAATGAATTTTGAACCCCCGGCCCATAGAATTCATAACCATCAAAGATTATATCGTCTTCTTCTCCTACTGGGTCAGGGTCATTATCGGCCTCAAGATCTATATAATCACCTGTCGGTAATCTAAATTTCACCTGATTCCAATCTTCCAGTCGCGGGGTTCCTTGAAATGGAGCTCCTTGGTTGTTGGCTTCCTCCAATGGATAAACTGAAGCCCAGTACAATCCTGCGTAAAGAATACGTCTACAATCAACATCAATATTCAAATCTGCGCTACTCGAACTAAAAATTTCGGGATTGGTACTATCGATATTGACGTAGGTACCCGTTTGATTATTGTTGATTTGGTTACCGTTATATGGTAATGGCAATTCCTCAGCATGAATAATCTGGTTTCCTATAAAGACAATATCGCCTTTAACCTTTATGTTACCTCCATCAAATCGCGGTTGAAATGGGGCTCCAATCTGGGCAAAACTGCTTAAACCAAATAGAAAAGCTATAATTAAGGTCATTCCTGCTTTACTGCATTTTTTGCAGAAAACAGAATTTGACAAGTTTGCAAAATAATGAGGCATGTCGATACATGTCAAATTATTTGATTGCGGGTTAGTAGGTTTTTTCATGATATTAAGATTTGTTTATCCGTAGTTCTCGTTTGGGGTCAATCGCTACGAATTGGGACTAAACTAAACTTTTATATTTTTTTAATTTTCAATTTTCACAACTGACATTTTAGCGTTATACGGTCTATCAATTTTCGATTCAACTGCGTTATTTGCCTGCTCCACGGTATCGAATTTTTCATAATAAATGTAATACTTACTTGTTTTGACATCGTAGAAGAAATCTACGTCTGCTCTACCAGACGCTACCATCTTCCTTACAAAATCATCTCTTTTATCTGAATCATTATGCACGGCAACAATCAAATAATATCCTCTGTCAACATTCTGAACATTTTTCAAGATTTGAATATTATCGCTTTGTGCTTCACCAAAATCAAAGTCTTCTTCCTTAATAGGCTTATTGGCTAATTTTGTTGTTTGTTTAATGACACTTAATTTTGCCCGGTCTTGATCATAACGATCTTTATCACTATCGTAAACAGCGCGTTTAATTCTGCGCTTTCTTTCTATTTCTGTTGCCACTTTGATATCGGCCAAGGTTGCTGTTAAATTATTTTTTGTCTCAATTGCAGCAGCTTGTTCTGCCTTTAAGCGCTCTATTTTACGTTTGTATGTTAAAGTCACTTCATCATTTCTTAGAGATTTCACTCTAGTTCTTTCATCATAGAGCTTTTGAAGCTCTTCGATTTCTTTATTTCTATCAGCAATAGTTTTATCTAAATCTGATTTTAAATTTTCAATTTTTGCGTTCTCTGCGCTCACACTTTTAAACGGTTTTGGTGCAGATACAATGCCCTTTTCACTCAAGTCATTTTCTTTTCTCAGATCAATCAAATCCTGATTTTTCACCTCTATTGCAGCAGATAGCCTCTCCAGTAACTCGTTTTGTTCATTCGCAGAAGCTTGGGTTTTTTCGGCAAGTTCTACCATTGACTTCCCAATATCATCAGTTGGGATTGGTTCATTGCTTTCATTTTCCTTAGCTTCCTCCTCTAATTTCAAACGTTCGGCTTCCTCGCGTGCTAGCTTTTCAGCAGCTAATCTTTCGGCCTCAGCCTTACGTTTTACTTCTTCTTCTAAACGTAATTTTTCCTGCTCAGCAGCCAGAGCTTCTGCAACAGCTTTTTCCTTAGCCTCATCTTCCAAACGTCTTCTCTCCTGTTCAGTAGCAAGTGCTTCGGCATCGGCTTCTTTCTGCGCTTCTTCTTCAAGTCTCATGCGCTCTCGCTCAGCAGCCTCTTCTGCTTTTGCTTTTTCTAGAGCCTCCTCAACTAAACGTATTCTTTCCTGTTCTGCGGCACGTGCCTCAGCTTCTTCCCTTTTCTTGGCTTCTTGCTCTAATCTCAAACGTTCTTGTTCTGCAGCGGCGGCCTCTTTCTCTAATCTTAAGCGTTCAGCCTCGGCAGCACGTTCTTCGGCTTCAGCCTTTTTCTTGGCCTCTTGCTCTAATCTCAAACGTTCTTGTTCTGCGGCAGCAGCTTCTTTTTCCAATCTTAAACGTTCTGCTTCAGCAGCGCGCTCTTCAGCTTCAGCCTGAGCTTTTAGCTTTGCTTCTTGTTCTAATCTCAAGCGCTCTTGTTCTGCAGCTAGTCTTTCAGCTTCCTCTTTTGCTTTTTCTTCAGCGATTCGTTTGGCATAAGCTTCTTCTTCTGCCTTAGCCTGCTCTAGAGCTTCGTTAACCTCAGCTTCTTTTTCCTTAGCTTCTAATTCTGCTTGCTTTTCTGCCTGTAGTTGTTCTCGTTTAGCTTGTTCAGCTAATCTTTTTTCTTCAGCTAGCAATCTTCTTTGCTCTCTTCGCTCTTGTGCAAGTTTTCTATTGGCTTCAGCTTGTGCCTTGTCGATTTTCTTTTTTGGCTTTCTAACTCTTTTATTTTGTTTTGAAAATAGTCCCGCTACTTCATCGCCACTACTGTAATTGTATCTTTCTTTGTTGACAAACCTGTATGCCAAGGTGATTTCATGGGATGGACCAAAGTTGGTCAAATCTCCAAGAGCTTGTTCATAATTATATTCAATGGCTATATTTTCCGTAATATTTAGGCCAACCCCTGCAGATGCACCATATAATGTATCGTATCCTGCTTGAGCCCAAATGCCCATTGGGACGGTTAACATAACTAAACCTGAAACAGTTGTATCCTCTCCAAATTGAGAACGAGCCAGTGCTGAAAATTTACTATCCCTTAAAAAACCGTTTCCAGATAAATAACCGGTATACATCAAATGCCCTTGAATTGCTTGTTGGGGGTCATTTTCGATTAATTCTGAAGTACTAATATTATATAGAACCGCATTATTTAGGGAAACACCAAAATCAAATAAACCAAAACCATAGTTTATACCTGGACTCACTGAAACCAGAAAATTAGATGGAACATTATCTAATGACGGATCTGAAAAATTGGTAACAACAATACCAGTATTCAATCCACTGCTGTAAGCTCCAACGTTTAAACCAAAAGTTAGGTTATTATCTCTTTGTATTTGAGCATTGTAGGCAAAATTGAGAACGCCACCAAATGTGGTCAGTACACCGCGATTTTCTTGAAATAATCCAACACCAACACCAATGTTTTCCCTCAATCTTCCTGAATAATTTGCAAAATAAGTAGTAGGCGCATCTTCAAATTGCACCCACTCTCTTTTATTTGTAATGTTCAGGTATCTATCCTGTTCTCTTACAAAACTAAAGGTAGGATTGAGCAAGTAGCGATTAAAGGTAAGCGAATTTCTTACTGGTAAGTCAAGTGAAATCACCCCATCGTCTTGTTGACCATAGAACGTCTGCAAAGAGCAGAAAAACAATATTACTATGCGTAAATATAGTTTCATTTAATTCACTTAATTACGGTTATCGAACCTTTTATTTCATCTCCATTCTGTGGAGAAATGATGTAATAAAATATTTGGTTTATACTAGTTAATTCCAATTGTTCCATTGGCCAATTATTTTCATAATCATTGGTCTTAAGCACCAATTCTCCCCTGCTTGAAAAAATGGAAACTTGGGTATTTGTACCAGTTACATATTGCGTTGGTATCATCCAAGTATCATTGATATTATCTCCATTTGGACTAATTATATTTGGGATGTTGGCTACATCTGGAAACATATCCAGTGCTTCGTTTATTTCAAATTCAAAAATCTTGGAGACCTCGCAGCCCGTCGTTTCACTTACGATGACCGAATAAGCTCCAAACTCAGACGCAGTGTAAGATTCTGTTGTAGCGCTTTCGATTAATTCTCCGTTCAAAAACCATTCAAAAATTGGATTTTCAGCATCAGTCTCAACAAAAACCGTTAAGCTTTCACCTTCCTCAATTTCATTTTCTACTGGCAAATCAATACTCGCATTAAAGCCTTCGCTCTCTAAATCAATACTACCAGAGGTTTGGCATGCCCCTAAATCTATTTGAACTGAGAACGTACCAGATTCATCTGTTTGATAAAACTGCTCTGTAGCTTCGGGGATAAGATTTCCATCCTTAAACCATTGATAACTTTCACCTGCGATTGTACTTAAAGTAGTCATACCAATATCTGGACAATATGGATTACCTAAGCTGGAGCTAATTGTTGCGCTGGTATCACCAGCAACCACCTCACTTACAGCAACTCGGTTGGAAAAGGAATTGGAAGTACAGGTACCATAATTGGTTTCTACAAAATAGGTACCCTCAGTGGTTACCTCTAGGGTATTACCTTCTGCTACAAAAACTGAGCTCGTAGGGCCGGTCTCCCTAAACCAATTAAAGGTTAGATTTTCATAGTTGAGAGGTGAGTCGTTGCCATTTGTTCCAGGGTTGTCAATCGTTAACAGGTAACTTCCGCCGGAACAAAATGCTCCGGTTGAAACTAAATTGTTAATGGAAAAGGGTGAATCTTGTACCTTGTAGTAAGCCGCAAAAGGTATGGACCTTGAACTTGTGGCCACAGGTGCTGAACTTTTAATCCTAATTCTGTATCCTTCCCCAGCAGTATTGGTAGGTAAGGAAAAACTCATGGTTGCCGGTGAAGTCGTGAACTCGCCGGGAGATGATGTTGCTACCTCAACGGCATTTGTAAAGTCACCCTCAGCATCAGATAATTCTATTGTGAATTGATTCGTGCTAGAAATAGCTGAATCTGGTGAGAACACAAACGTTGTATTGTATGTATTAAAGGATTCGCCCGCACATGCTTGGGTAAAGCCTAAGCTTGGCGTGCTAATAACCACCTGCGCGCGTACTGCTAAATTTAAATTGAACAGCACACATAACACTAATGTTAAACGCTTTACATAGGTATTAAAAGTCATTTTCTTTGGGGCTTCTTACAAGTTGAATTTGTTATATCTGTTTAAAACAACTAGACTGGTTAATGTTGCAATTAAATTGAAACAATAACCAGATTTTTATTTTGTTCTATTTTATTTTAATCATCAAGGGATGCGCTAGATGCCAAAATCTTGTTTATTCTCAGTCTAAAGTCTGGTTTTCTAGGGTCTTTTAAATCAATGAAGGTTTCAGCATCACTTCCTTTCGAATACACATTAAAAAATGCTCGATTACCGTACCAATTTTCTAAATCTTCGTTATTACTATTATTTTCAACAAAAAGATTTCCCTCGCAATTATTGAAATACATTTCGCTAAATTTCAATTTGTCTAAACTTGTGTTGTTTATTTTAGTTCTCGAATCAAAGACAACAGCCGGCTTAAAACCAGATATCACACTTTTCGTTATATTTATAGCCGCGTCTTTCGCAACATAAATCCCTTCTTTAACCAAGCCAACACTGATATCATATTTCAAATCACTACTAACATTTACGAGTGTTAAATTTTCTGCGTTAACTGTGGTTGCGGGTTTAGTGAAATCAACTTCTTTTTTATCATCATAAGAAGCTATAAACATACATCTTGAACCGTTTGAACTTGATACATAGGGCGAACGTATTGCCAAAGAATTTGATAAATAACTCTGGGTACCATAATTGAACTTGTAGTCGTTGCTATTAGATCGGAACGACACTAGCTTTTCCATTATTGGATTTCCTCCCTTGATATTAAAAGAGTTCCCTTTACAATAGCTAACCATTATATTTTCTAGAGTAGTCTGACTTCCCACACCTGCAAGGGTTAGGCCATTAAAATAACCGTAATCACGGGTTCTTTTCCCAGCGTATTCAATCCTTACAAACTTTAATATTCCTGAATCACTTTTAGGATTATTTCCCCCGTAGCTTACGTATTTTCCATTGCTAGGACGAAGGCCATAATCAACAGAAGAAACATTTCCATACTTATTGGTTGGAGCGTCCCCTAGAATAAATAGACCTCCCCAATCTCCCTCTTTCTTTACCCCTCTATTTGAGGTAAATACGATAGGATCGGTTTCATTTCCTTCGGCAATAATCTTTGACCCTTTTGTAATAATCAAAGAGCCGTTGGTTTTGAAATCTCCTAGGATAACTGTTCCAGGTTCTATGGTCAATGTCGTACTATCAACCACAAAAACACTACCTAACAAAAGATAGGTATCTCGTTTACTTAGTTTAGTGTCTTTAGTTATGTTTCCCGTCAAAATTTGGGTAGGCTCACTATAATCTTTGTCTTTAGGCTGGAACTCTGACCAACCATTAAGCCAATTATTTGTTCCAATTATACCCTTTTCTTGTTGGGCGATAGCTGAACCATAGGTTAGCAGAAAAACAAATGTAAATTTGATTAAATTTTTCATGTTCAAATTATTGGGCTATAAAGCGGTTTCTTAATTTATGTTTCAAACATACTAAAATATTCCATGAAATACAATTATTATCGTTAAAATACACTTTTAGTAACAAATATTATTATTTTTCTTACATATTTTAACATTTTATCATTAAAAAAGTAAAAATTACTGTAAGCACATTACTGTAAGAGAAATTAATTGTCGAATATTCAATTTTTTTAAACAAAAAAATCCTAACCGTTATAGTTAGGATTTAAACTCAATTTATATGAAAACTTTCGCAGTGGTTCTAGAATTTATTGTATTCGTTATACGTGTGTAAAGATTTCAAAGTCTCTTCATAAAACAGTATTGCTGAGATTAAATTTGTTTTATCAGAATAGGGTAAAATTTTCTTTTGAAATTCTATCGTCTGATCAAAATAATTGTTAGAGGCTTCAATATTATCCTCAAGTGCTTTTCTGTGTTCTTTCGTATTAGGGATACCAAGTGAACTCATGGTAACCCCTGGTTTAGTTGCAAATGCAATATTTGGTAATATTTTTACTATTACCTCAATACGCTCATTATATAGGTCAAGTAACTTTCCTTTTTGTAGCCTATTCAATTCATCACGGTCATGGTATTTCGAAATAGATACTTTTCCGCTTATGATATCCTGCTCCTCATCTTTTTGAGCAAAACCATTTATAGACCATAGAATTAGAACGGCCAGAACGATAGTAATTTTAGTTTTCATTTTCAGATATTTGGGTTCAATACAGCAAATTTATGTAATTTATCGTAAAAAACAAGCGTTTTATCGATTTTTATGAAAAAAATTGTTTTTCCTAAATCTGATTTAATGTGTCTATGGAACTAAATGATAAATAAAAACCCCTTCAAATTGAAGAGGTTTATAATAACAGAACTTAATTCGTTAATTAATCACTTTCTTATTAATCCTAATACCGTTTTCCAATGCTATAACCGTTAGATAAATTCCTTTTGAGAAATTAAACGGTTCGTTAACTATGGTAGAATCGGCTTTTGGCACAAATTCTGAAATTAATTTCCCGGAAATATCATACACAGTAACTGCTTCAATTTTTGATGTTGATTTCACCTTTAAATGTCCATTATTTATGAGAACGAAAGTTTCAGCGAAATTATCATCTTCAACCGATAATTGGTCTGAGGTAAACTTTAATACAAAACGGTCTGTAATGGTGCCAGCATTAGCCGAAAAGCTATAAGAGCCGAAAACTAAATTTGTGTCAACACCCAATAAGGTATCTTCAAGAAAGATTGCTGTTTGTGAATTTCCAAAAATTGCGCCTTGCAAGGCATCGATACCAATGGTATACGTTCCGTTTTGAGCTATTGTCATTCCTAATGGAATAATATCGGCCTGCTCCCATGGCATCGCCAAACCTTGAATATTCAATTGCTCTGAACCAATTAAAGAAAATAAGGCATAATCCAAATCTTCAGAATAGGTATCGTACAATCTATCCTTTCCATCTGTAGCGCCGTCAACATAACCTACCAAAGCACTTGATGAGCGAGCATTATCATCAACCAAACTCAACCATATTAAATCACGGTTAAGGTTATCTAAAGTTTCCGAAGAGCTACTTTCAGTTCTAAAAAAGTTTGAATTATCATAAGCATCACCGTTTTCATCAAAACGCAAACCGTTGTTAAAGCTCACCGTTGAATTAGCTGCCGCCGTCTCTAAAACTTGTACGAAGAATGACTGGCCAGAAGCTATATTTCCGTCAAACAGGTTTGGTGGTGTTGCACCAGTAACATTAGAGGTGACATATTGATTATTATAGCTATATACTTCACCCGGATAAAATGGATTTGAAGCATTGGAAAGGTCTGGATTATGGGTCCAGATTCTTACATGACCTTCAATATTAGTATTGGTCTCATAAAATTCGTGCGTATTTATTGAAGATGGATACGGATTACCCAAAAGATTCCAATTTCTATTGCCTATGGTCGGTATATTACCTCCAGCCGATTTAAACACGTCTACATCAACAGTTCCATTTCTTGGAACTCCAACAAAGGTAGTTTCAAAACTGGGTGTTGTACCTGATGGTACCTCAACAATATAACCCTCGGCTGCTGTCATGACTCCAGAGGTAGATACCCAATCACCTTGACCATTCAAGGCATTGGTATCCCATTGAAAAGCTGGCGCAGAAGGATTAGTAACATTAGAAACATCGAAATCCTGTACTGGTGAAGACCAGAATACAAAATCGCCATCAGCCACGTTATTGACCTCTCTTTCAACTCTTATATTACCAACATTAGTATTTTCAGACATTAGGATATCTCTAGTCTGTATGAGATTGGCCCCAGATTCTAATCTTAGGTTCCCTCCAGATTCAACCGTCACGTCCCTGGTCAATGTCAAAGAAAAACCAGAAGGTATGGTGACATTACTGCCTTGAGGTACAGTGCAATCGCATCCTATTAAGTCTACCGATTCATTGTAATTAGTAGAAAATACCAATCCTCTTTCATCATCTGGTATTGAAACGATACCTGCATCTAGGTAAGATGGAGGGAGTTCGAACTCTGACCCATTCCAAAATACAGGCGTTCCTCCTTCAGCAATTGTTGCCGAAACAATAAAAGCACCAAAATCATTGGTCACCCTTAGTCTGTATAAGGCCAAATCCTCTAAATCAATATCTGAAACCGTATAAGTCGGTGCATTCGCACCTGGTATTGGCTCATTGAACTTGAACCATTGGTAAGATAAAGTTTCGGCTGGATTACCCGTCGCTCCTCCTGAGATATCAGCCTCTGCAATTAGTGTGATATCATTGATGCTTGGCACTTCGCATACATTTCTACTCAATGGAAATTGAGTTACCACAGGTGTTTTAATATCGAATGAACCTCTATTATAGGCTAGAAAAGCTAAATCTGCGGTTCCACCTGCAACCATGTTAATGTTATTAATATCGTCAATATTTGTTGGTGTAATTTCAAAATCCTCAAATTTAAAAGCGGCCATACGCAACGGGCGGGTCTCGTTAGAGCCAAATGCCCTACTAGTTGGTGTAGCTACGCCATAACTAGCTCCAGAATTCAAATTATAAAGATCCAGCCTCCATCTGGCCAGTAATGCGTCACCAGCATTATCATCTTGTTGTTGAATATTCAGTCGTATAGGTCGACCAACGATATTATCAAAAGCATCAGCATAATAGTAAATATCGGTACTTCCTGCATTAGCAATTTGGGTGATTAAAAAATCAGGTATATCATCATCAATAGCTCCTAAAATTCCACCGGCACTAAAAAATTGAACATCTGTTGCTTGGTTGAAATTTGTTATGCCCGTACCCAAATCAAGACCATTGACTCCATCAATCAAAACATCGTAAATGGTTGCGCCAAGAATTTCTGGTGATGTAATGGTATTGCCTTCGCCAACTTCACCATCCACCAAATCTCCCATGGCGATATAATTTTGATTTTGGGTAATGCCGCTTACACCATCGGTTGTGTAGGCAAAAAACAACTGCTCGCTGTAAGTAATACCGTTTGCTGTTAACAAAGCATCATCAACGCCTGTGGAATATGTTGTACCATTATAAGTGAATGCCAACAACTCGTGTCTTGTATTTGGCCATAAGTCAAAGTCGCTCGGATTTGCTTTCCAGTCTGTAGACCTCCAAAATCCATCATAATTTGTGAAAATTTCGGTAATCTTCGTCACATTGCTGGTGGCACCATTACGAAGGTTTTTTTGAGCTGGCGCAACGTATTCAATATCAATATTTGTATCCGTACCTGCCACTACTAAATCGCTTATTACATCAGAATTGCCACTTGCGGAAATCTCGAAGGTCATTTCATTGGAATTTACAAAGTTTATATTCGTGATTCCAATACCATTAAGGCTGATATTTGTTCCCGAATCAAATCCGGAACCCGAAATTGTAACAGTGGAACGTGTTGTGATTCTAGTCGGAGAAACATTTGTTACTGTTTGCGATATTAGGCTGACATTAGTAAGCAAAAGCATACCGAAACTCAAGCTTTTTAAGTATAAATTGAAAAAAGTAATTTTTGGATTCATGACTTTTATATATTCAGTTTTGTGGGTTAATGGTTCAGGACAAAGCATTTAAAGTTTAAAGGGAATATTAGTAATATGGCAAATGGGGTTGGCAACCTGAAAATTATTAGTTGTGACGTGAATAATTTAGCTGAAATGCAAAATGTTAGCGATTTAGCCACTGATAATCAATTCTTGAAATGTAAACAGTTTTGTAATAAAAACTATTGTACCTTGATTTATCTAGTTAATAGATGAGTCTTAATCTTACTAAGTGAACTTGTTTTAAGTTAATTAATTCAAAAATTGGCGTTCTTATAATTTGGTTTTTGTTATTTTCTTTTGTTAAATTCATTTTACTCCGATATACTTTCAGTAATTTCGTAAAATGAGTTGCCAGCAAGCTGATAAATTTAGTATTTTAAAATCTATGAATATTAAATAATGATGTCTAGAAGAAGGTTAAATGAACCCATACTTATTTCACATTAGTCCTTTTTGCTTATGTCTAGGACTTTTTCTCAGCATCTTGGGAACAAGTCATTTGAACGCGCAGCTCAATCCTGTTGTTGTTGGCGATGCACTTGATGAGGGCAATAATTGTTATACCATAACACAAGATATCTTAAACCAAACTGGTGCAGTTTGGTACGATAACCCAATTGATTTTGACAATGACTTTACCATTATTTATCAAAATAATTTTGGTTTTAAGGATGTAAATGGCGCAGACGGAATGGCTCTCGTATTCAAGTCAACTGCAGCGGCAGAATTGGGTAATGCCGGAGGTGGCCTTGGCTATCAGGGTATCACACCTTCATTGGTAGTCGAATTTGATACCTATCAAAACAATGTTCCTTCTGAGGGATTACTAGACGACCCCTTTTTTGACCATATTGCTATAATGGCAAATGGCAACCCATTTCACAATGACGCTTCAGCCAATCTTGCTGGACCGGTTCAGGCTAGTCCCGTTAGCCAAAATATAGAGGATGGCAATACACACGAAATTAAAATAGAATGGATTGTATCAACAACAACGTTTAATGTCTTCTTTGACTGTGACCTTCGACTAACATTAAACTTGGACATTAAAACAACAATCTTTTCTAGTGACAATAGCGTTTTTTTCGGTTTTGTAGGTTCTACTGGAGGCCTATCAAATGCTCACGAGTTGTGTTTTAATAGCGTTTCATTTGTAGATGATTTTCAACTACCAGATGATTTTATTTGCCAAGGGTCAAGTAAAGTTGTCGATGCAACATTGCCAAGCGGGGTGAGCTACAGTTGGTCGCCATTAGATGGGGTGAGCAACCCTAATAGTGCTGCACCAAACCTTTCTCCAAATGTCACCACAACATATACGGTAACCATTGCAGATGTATGCGGAAATATTACCGAAGAAGAATTCACTTTAACTGTTTTACCTTTAACAGAACCCATATTCGATTCGGTAGGCCCAGTTTGTGGAGATGCTCCATTAAATTCGCTTCCCAACACTTCAAATAATGGAATAACAGGGACTTGGTCTCCAGCAATAAACAACACCCAAACTACAACCTATACTTTTATACCCAATAGTGATCAATGTGGTTTAGAAGTAAACCTCACCATTGAAATTATACCAAATGACATACCTATATTTGATAATGTCGAACCTATCTGTCCAGGAGAATTTATTGAAGATTTACCTACTACTGCAAATAACGGTTATACAGGTATTTGGTTACCTGAATTAAATAATTTTGAAACAACTACTTATACGTTCACACCAGACGTCGGTCAAGGTTGCGTGGAACAAATAGCCCTAGAGATTATTGTTACTGACCCTATTATTCCCGAGTTTGATATCACCAATTCGGTCTGTAGAGGTAATAACCTACCCAATTTACCGAATACATCAATTGACGGTATTAGCGGTGTTTGGACACCTGAAATAAATAATCTTGAAACAACAACCTATACTTTTACACCAAACGGAAACCAGTGCGCCATCGAAACTGAATTAACAATCCAAGTTATTCCCATTTCAGAATTAGTATTGGAAATTGAGGAAATTTCAGAACCCTTCTCTGAAAACCAGTCGGTTGCAGCAATCGTCTCTGGAGGCACTGGTAATTATCAATACCGTTTGGATGACGGTCCTTGGGTAACGCAAAACAAGTTCATTAATATAACAGGGTGTGAAGAACGTTTAATAAGCGTGCGAGAAGTTTCTGGATGCAGTAATGTAGTTTCAAGAGTTTTTCGCATATTAGAATACCCTAAATTTTTCACGCCTAATGGCGATGAATTTAATCCATTTTGGAATATTGAATGTTTAAATGACCAACCCGAAGCCCAAGTTTCAATATTTGACCGTTATGGCAAACTACTTAAGGTCATTTCCACTCAAGGTCGCGGTTGGGATGGCATCTATAATGGCAATTTAATGCCTACAAGTGACTACTGGTTTATCGTTGAGTATTTATCAAATGATAATTCCCCGAGGACATTTTCATCTCATTTTACACTAAAACGCTAATTGAATAATGTTTATTCAGCATTAACAAAACAAATTAATATAAAAACGTAGTGAATAGTTCTAGATCTGCACCTTAATATACAAGTAGTCTGCACAAACCGCGTCAATAGACTTGATTTCGTTTATTAAACAAGAATAAAGTTGCCTACCGAATAACTTAAAAATTATTTCCCGATACAATATCTTTTCACTATCTGTTTATCAGATAGTTAAGTTTACTTAGCAACGAATTAGCAACAAAAAGCATTGATATTCAGCTAAATAAAGACTAATTATAGGAAAAATGAAAAGTGGAGGCATAAAAAAACCGCTCCACAAAGGAAGCGGTTTCTAAGGAAAACGTCAATCGCTTTACGCAACTATTACAGAGCCGATATAAACACTATTGGCAATCTCTCTACCATCTTCTGAGACAAAACCTATAAAGGTTTCTACGGTGTCTCCTGAGAAGTCTGTAGGGACTGCAAGTGTGTCAGAGGTTACATTTCTTGCTGCTCCTTCTGTTTCATAAACAGCTTGGTTTTTACTTGGGTTGTAAACTACTAAAAGAGCTTTATCTGTACCCTCCGCATTGCCACTACCTGTGTTGTTGTCCCAAGTGAACTCAACACTACCTGCACTTGGAGACGAAACCGCAGGGTCGAGTGCTCCTGTGAGATTACCACGACTGACTAATGCATTAGCATAGTCAATGGTAAATGACGGGTAAGCACCTGTGATTGCGTTGTTCAAGTTGTATGACATAGCATTGTTGAACTGTGTCATTTTATTGGCATACAACTTAAAGCCTACTCTCAGAAAATCAGTCATAGGTTGCAAGAACCTTAGAACTGTAGAAAATTTGGAACGCTGGTCTACCTGACCTTGTGTTCTCGGGTTAGATACATTGGAAGGCTTGATTCTCATGTAGTCAATACCTTTCCAAGTTCCACCTACGACATTTCCGACCTTGCCAGAAAAGCCGCCTAATACACCTTGTGAAATTTTTCCCATTGCTTTTTGATTTTTTAGGGGTTAAACAAATACTCGGACTTGACACGGACTTTCCATGGACTTATCCTGTTTTTCACAATATACTCCAACAATTATGCAGGGTTTCTATTCTGGGTGCTGTTGCTTTAGGTCGCTGCTTTTTGCTTCACCTGACCATCCATTAAACATTTTCAAAAGAGAAAAGAAAAAGGAAAAAAAGAAAAGAGAAAGCCATTCTGACATTCAGGCGGTGGTAAAATGCAAGGCTTGCTGAGGTACGAAGCAACTTGTCTTGGCCTTTCATTTTAATCCTGCGAAGGCATGAGCGAGCCTGAATATATTTGCTGCATCTTTTTATTTATTTTCTTAAAAGATCAGTGAATACAAAAAAAGCCACCCTAAAAGGGTAGCTCTGATAAACTAAGCTCTAACCAAAAGAACCTAATGGTGTAATCTACTACTCCCATGTGTACAATACCCATGAAGAATGGACTACCTGATGTGCGAACGCCCGCCAGTAACCACCTGCTACCGAAACGAACTCTAAATAATAACTTAAACATGGTGCCATCATCACAGGACGGTGTGATTGTGGCAAGGGCTGTGAAGAAAAAATACTACCCGTAGGTGTGGAGATTTTTTTGAAACAGGCGTAGCGAACCCTTGTAAACGCTCACATCCGCATGCCTGTAACTTTGTACTATGTTGGTGTTTTTATTGTCTGAATTACCCACAACATGAACTTTTACCACCTTCTTGGATTGGTGGGCAAGCTACTGTACCATAAGAGCAATAAACGCAACAATCACCTTGTAAGGGTTTAAGTACTTCCTTACAGTTTTCGCATTCATAGAAGTACTGACACGCATCTGTAGGCATGGTTTCCTCTTTTTTATGTCCACACTTAGGACAAGTAATTGTTGATTTAAGAACTACTTCACTCATTTTGATTTGTTTACCGATTCTACTTTATAACCTGTTTTATCTACTGCGGATTTAACTTCTTCAATGTCTGTTTTCGATTCATCAAAAGTTACTACTGCATTCGCTTTTTCATAAGAAACTTCTAATCCCGAAATACCAGGTAGTTTACCAATTTCAAGTTTTACATGTTCTTCACATCCTGTGCAGGTCATTCCAGTAATATTGATTTCATAGGTTGATTCGAGATTGACATTTTCTGATTCTGACAGTTTGGTTTCAGGGTAAAAAGTATCTGAGTAATACGGGAATGCAAGCATGATAGCTGCAAATACTGTCACTATTCCGAGAAATTTCTTTGACTGCCAAAAAGAAGGTTTTTCATCATCATCACAAGCACAGGCAATTTCCTCCTCAGTTCTTGGCTTCAATTTCTGATACCATGCAAATGCCAAAACGACTACAGTTATTCCAATCAACCAAGGGCGAAAGGGTTCTAACCAAGAAAATGTTGCAGCTACTCCACTTGATCCTGCAAGTAATGCCAACACTGGAGTAATACAACAAAGTGAAGCACTAATAGCCGTTAGTACACTTGTAAGAGCTAATGAGCTTGATTTCTTATTCTTCATAGTATTGATTCTTTTTCTGGTTCTAATAGCTTAAATATTGGATTCAGGATGAGGTTGTTGGTTTCAGAAATAGAATAGAAAATGGTTTGTCCTACTTTGTTCGTTTCAACTAATCCAGCATCTTTTAACTTTCTCAAATGTTGAGAAATAGCAGGAACCGTCATACCCAGAATATCACTAAGATCACACGGACACATTTTGGATTCTTTGTCCAATAGAAACAGAATTTTTAATCTTACTTCATTACCTGCAAGGTTGAGTGCTTTAGCTATTCGGCTTACTGCTCCACCTACTTTTTCAATGTCTTGTTTACACTGATTGATCTGCTCAACATCAGCATAAACTCTAATACATGTTTTGGTCATATCGAATCGTATTTAAGCGATTACTTAAATAAACGCAAAGAAAAGAAAAATAGTTTAATATTTAAGCAAATACTTAAATACAATCTTTCAATTAGTGTCTTTTAGGCGAACGCAGGTAAACTAAGGCGTAGCTTTTAATGCGAGCCGCCTGCGAGTGGAGCAAGGGTGGTGGCTGCAAAAGACCGAAGAATGAGGGCGGCAGACAGCTACCGTTTACGGCAGGGCTGGCGTGTTTTTTTGCTTTATCGTTGGCAAAGGCAAGTGTAGCGATTGAATGAAACGGAATATTGAAGAACGGTTTTTTAATGGATAGTTGTATTGATGTGGAGGCAT
Source organism: Bacteroidota bacterium (assembly GCA_039025415.1). Lineage (GTDB taxonomy): Bacteria > Bacteroidota > Bacteroidia > Flavobacteriales > Flavobacteriaceae > Psychroserpens. The sequence goes on from JBCCOJ010000022.1 coordinate 18,420, forward strand.
AACATTTGGTAATTTGATTTATCTACCAAATGTGGATTTTTAGTGTATGCATCAATAGCAAACGAATTGTAGTGATGAAATGTGAGGTGAAATGAATGAGCTACTCTTGTGTGGGGTGGTGAAAGCGGCTGAGTTGAAAGATTGAGGAACGAAAGAAAGAAATGAAGCGGCTGTAACCACTGGATAGAGTGCAAAAAACATGACAGCCCGATTAGCCCGCAGCGACCCGCAGGCGAGCCAAACAATATGCAGCGACAGACCCCCAATTATTTTATCTGTGAGTACAGCGAACACTTTATTGGGGTTTGGGGGGATGATATAGCTGCAAGTGAGGAGGAAGAAAAGTGTGTGAAGCAAAACAAGTGAACGGCAGGTGGTGAGCACCTATTGGAGCGCAAACCAACTGGTAAGTGAATGGTATATGCAAGGGCGACCGGAGGGAGTTTATTGCACCCTTGCAGATATGTTTTTGCAAAACAAAACGGAACGACTAACGAACACCGCTTTACCTGCGTTGGGGATGTGCGTTGGGAATAGGAAGTGTAGGGCAATATGAAATGTAGCTTGCGGAATGGAATAATGGGCTACTCTTACTGTGTGGTGCAGGAAGTGGGTGAATGGAATAAGGGAGGAACGAACGAATGCAATGAACCTACTGGAAGCACATAGGATTGTGATGGCTTATTTCGCTAATCTTAATATCCTTGTTGCTCCCCGAAATACAATAATGAAAACAACAGAACCAATAACTAAGTCAGGTATTGTGCTTTCAAAATAGTAGACTAAACCACCTGCTAAAATCACTCCTAAATTGATGATGATGTCATTGGATGTAAAAATCGCAGAGGCTTGCATGTGTGCTTCTTTGCTCTTTGCTTTTTGAATGAGATATAGTGAAACGGAATTTGCCAAAAGAGCTAAAAAGGATATGATAATCATATTTTGAAAAATCGGTATGCCATCAGCTCCTATAAAACGTCTAATTACTTCTATCAAACCAAACAGAGCTAATGACATTTGAAAATACCCACTTAGTTTAGCTACTTTCTTTTTACGAATTGCTGTTTGACCTACTGCCAATAAGCTCAACGCATATACTAACGAATCTGCTAACATATCCAATGAATCTGCTACCAACCCCATAGATTTAGAAATCAAGCCGAATAGCATCTCAAGAACAAAAAAGACAAAATTGATGATAAGGACAGCCCAAAGGATTTTTCGTTGGTTGCCTGTGTCTGCTTCCGTATCAATTACTACCTGTGATTCTGTGTCTGATATGAGTTTTGAGCCTAATTTTAGTTCTTCTAAGAGCTTTCCAATTTCTGTAGTATTGCCGTTATGAAATATGGTTAGTTTTCTTTGAGGTATTTCAAAATCAAGCTGTTTGATTTCGTTCAGTCCATCTAATTTCATTCGGATCATTTGCTCCTCTGAAGGACAATCCATTTGCGATATTTTAAAGACTGTTTTATTCATATGTTTTGATTCACAACTGACTGAAACGTTGAAATTTATTCCTCTACAATCAATCTGTTCTAATCATCATCTTCCTCTCTTCCGAATGGCTTTATCATAACACCCACTGTTAAAACAAAACCATCTGTTGGTGCATAAATTTCTTCAAACGTAGGGTTTTGATGCGATCCAGTTACTTCTGGTGAATATCTGCTTTGTCTTCTGTCAGTGAAGTTTTCAAAATTAATATACGGGCTACCCCATTTAAAATGTCTTTGTGCCAATAAGCCCATTGTTACAAAATCAGCTGTCTGCTCACCAGTCGATAAAAACTGTTTTCCTGTGTAGTAAACCTCATATCCAATTCTCCAATTTTCACTTTCATACATCAGAACTGTACCAGCATTATGTTTTGGAGTTAGAGGTTTCTGTGGGTTATTAGGCAAATAATTCAATCGTGTATCAATTAACGCATAATTGATGAACCACCTAAAGTCCTTGTAACTAAGTTTGATATTGGTCTCACTTCCTATGCTTTGGATGGCTTTTGGTGCGTTGCTAAATTCAAATTGATCCGTCCCTGTAGATTCCAGTAATAAAGCATTAGAAATTGAAGTGCCATAAAAAAGTTGGTTTATTGACATGAATACTTCATCAGAAAGTGCAGTACGGTAGTTAAGATCAAGGTTCAAACCATACGATTTCTCTGCTACCAAATTATTTTTATCTATTGGCAGAACATCCTGAAAATGTAATACTGCTGCTTCTTCAGTAAACAGATCAGGTATTTTATAGCCTAAACCTCCACCAATTCGAGTTGAGAATTTCTTATTCACTTTCCACAGAAGTGATAAACGTGGTAATGCAAAGAACCCCCAATCAATAGAATAATCGCCTCTTATGCCTGATTCAAGGACAAGTTTATCTGTAAAGTCTGTTGTATTGTTTCCGAATAGACCAAACGTAATTTCCTCTTGATCCCTTGGCATTAAGTCTGTATTTTCTTCAAAGGAGTTTGTATATAGATTAGTACCCAATATCCAATCGGACTTATCAGACTGTTTTGAATATGATATTTCCGTGAATGTATTTGTCTCTTTTCCATCAAATGTATAATTGGGAATGGTCAATTGTCTATCAAAAAATGACACACTGTTTTTAATATTGATCTCTTGATTATTGTTAAGAGAAAGTTCGTATGCTGCTTGTGTACTTATTCTATTAGATTCATTGTTTTCTATATACTGATGGATGCCATTTGTGCCGTTCTTTACTGCTTCAATATCTCCTCCTTCTCTTTGATCCATAGTGGCATTAACTCCTAACCATATAGTAGACTTTTCAGTTGGATAGTAGAATATTTTAGGATTAAGAGAAAAAGAGGTAGTTTTAGGAATGTTGGTAAAGTTGTCCTGGTCTGGATTATATGGTGTGTTATAATGTCCTGCTCCATAAATTGTAAATCCTACTTTCTCACTTCTTTTGCTATAAAAGAGATTGCCTGTACTTCCACCTACATGTGTTTGGGATAATAATATGTCCATTGCGGGTTCTTCATCAGGTCTTTTGGAGACCATATTAACTAAACCAGCTATAGCTCCACCACCATAAAGGGTGGATGAGCTTCCTTTGATTATTTCAAATTGAGCAAGGTCTAAAGGAGGTATTTGCATAATACTCAAACCTCCAGAAAAGCCTCCATATAGTGGAAACCCATCTCTTAATAGTTGTGTGTATCGACCATCTAATCCTTGTATTCTAATGCTTCTATTGCCACTACTTAGACTTGTTTGCTGAATTTGAATGCCTGTACTTTCTCGAAGAACCATTGAAATGTTGGATGCATTCATAATTGCTTTTTCTTCGAGTTCTTCTGCTCCTATAAACTCTACTCTAGTTGGAATAGTCTGTATGGTGCGTGTGCTACGTGTCACATTAATAACTACTTCACTCAAACTATTTATTGAAGGTGATAGATGAAATGTGAAATAATTGGAGGTCTGCGAAACGTTTATAGTATCCTTTATCTTATCGTATCCAATAAATGCAATTTCTATACTGTATTCTCCTTCTTGAATGCTCTTAAAACGACCAATACCATCTATATCGGTAGCAGCACCTATGGATAATGATTGAATAAAAATAGTGGCACCTATTAGCTCTTCCTTAGTTTCATTGTCTATCACTTTGATGGATAAATCGGTTTGTTGAGCCATTGATGCAATGGGGAAAAGAAGAACTACTACTAAAAAAAATATTGCCTTTATCATACTATATATTCTGCTGAATTAATATAGAACAAAGGTAGTATTTGGGGTCTGCAACCCGATTGCAAAGGTTAGTGATTGCAGTTATCGCATAGTCCTTTTATGACCATATTTGCTTGTTCCATTTTAAAATTATTGGGAAGATTGACTACAGGAATTGGATGGTCTAAAAGGCAAAAAGTCATTCCGCAGGATGTACAATAGAAATGGTAATGTAGATCCTCTGGGTCGCAATTACATCCCTCTACACATACTGCGTATTTAGTCATGCCTGAGCCATCTTCGATACTATGAATAACCTTATTATCTTCAAACGTTTTTAGTGTACGAAATATGGAACTCCTGTCTGTTTGGTCGAGACCAACTTCAATATCTTTTAAAGATTGTGCTTTCTTTTGTTCTAATAGGTAGCGCAGAACTACTATCCTTACAGCTGTCGGTTTTACGTCCTTTATTTTAAATATTTCTTCTACTCTGTCCATTACAAAAACTATAAATTATCTTTTCTATAAGCTGCTATTTTTTAACCTTCAAAATGAGAGGTGATTTGACCAATAAACATCAAGTTGATAATGATAACATGAAGGATATAAAGACAAAGAATATCGTTAACCCACCAATTTCCCACCATGAAAATATTTTTGTGTGATTTGGAGAGAACATCATAGATAATAGACAAGATATATTGTACTTGAATGATCTCGCTATAGTTTCTGAAATGCTATATTTTCTCTTTGCCATTTGGAATATCTTTTATCATAAAAACCACAAATTCTGTTTTCGTTAATTAATTAGTATCTCTTTTTTCCTTTATTCCTTTCTCTACATCTTTTCTTACATGATACCAAAACCCTTTTGCTGGACTGAATCCTGCTTTCTTCATTCTTTTGGAACAATAGGTGCTTTCAATTTCTGTCATTTCAATTGACTTAGAAATCAAATGATCTCGGTACTTGTAGACTGCTGATATTGGTTTATGCTCATTTGTAGAAGCAAATCGTACGAATGATTCAAAAATCAAAAGTCTTTCAAGTTCCTCTGTTAATTCCATTAGCTCCAATCCTTCTGCTTCATGAGGTTTCTTTACTTCTCGAATTACCCCATCATCATCATATCCAATTACATCAGGTTGTACGATTTTAGAACTCCGTCTTTTCTTCTTTCCTTCTAAAGTCCAATCACGATCTATATAGCTAAGACCATGTTCTAACCATAGTCCTGCATTGTCTAACACAAATCCATATTCCTTTCCTGGCGATGGTCTCATACACCTACCGACTTGTTGTAAATAAAGCACTAGTGATTTTGTAGGTCTGGCTAACTGAACAGCTTCACAATCTGGCACGTCAAATCCTTCAGAAACTATATCTACATTGCTCAACACCAAATATTCACCATTCTTAAATTTTTGAAGAATCTCTTTGCGCTCTGTTTTTGGTGTTTTAGCATCAAGATGAGCTGCAGGAATGCCAGCTTCTTGATACCGTTTTATTATTTCCTTGCTATGCTCTATATCAACTGCAAAGACAATAGTCTTCTTTCCAGAAATATATTTTTGATAGCTTTCTACAAGGTTTGCCATCAGGGAGTTGTCGAGCATCACATTTCTTAACATCTGGACATCATAGTCTCTCATCTTCTGTTTAACCTTGGATAAATCAGGAATGCTGCATACTAAATGTTTGATCTGAGCTAAATACTCTTTTTCAAAAAAGTAGCTTAAACTTCCTAATGGTATAAGAATATCAAATAGTTCGCTGAATCCTTCGCCATTAATACGAACTGGAGTGGCGGTTACTCCAAGAAACCTTGCCTCTGGATATATATCCCATAGCTTTTTGTAAGTAGCTGCTTTAGAATGGTGGCATTCATCAATGATTACAATATCTGCTGGCGGCTTGGTTCTTCTGGATAGTGTTTGAATAGTGGCTACTTGAACATCAAGATCGGGGGTTGTTTTTAGGTTAGCGGATATGACTCCTGCTTTTACATCAAATGTGGCAAGTCTCTCCGCTATTTGTTCTACGAGTTCTGTTCTATGAACAACTATTAGTACTTTCTTTTTTTTTATATGAGCTTTTCTAACTATTTCAGAAAATACGGTTGTCTTTCCTGTACCTGTTGGCATTTGGAAAAGCACACTCATTAAGTTCAACCTCTTTGGGTCCCATGCTTCAAAGATTTTTTTGATCCCTTCTTTTTGATATGGTCTTAGTTGAACTTGTGACATTGTGATGACTAGTATTTTTTCATTCTTCGAATTTTGAGTAGTTAGCCCTCCCTTTACTTTTATTTATCCTTCCCAACT
>JBCCOJ010000023.1:0-23344 GCA_039025415.1 Bacteroidota bacterium
TAATTTTAGTATGGAATTCCCTACATTTTTAAATATAACAGTTGCTTTTCCATATTTGATATTTGACATTTGATAATGATTCAGTTGGCTTGCACGATTATCTACAACAATTCACTAAACACACATTTCTGGGATTATTCCATAAAAATAGCTAATAACCGCACCAATGTGCGTTTATTTTCCATATAAATAGTTATAATACAGAATATTGAAAAGAAGATTAAGAGCATTCCATACTTCTGTAAACTACCTAATTCAAAAAGAATTCACATTAAAAAGCCCATGCTTCAAAACATAGGCTTTTTATCATGTAACTCATTACTCCTATTAAGCAGGATTAAAAGGCAATGACGATTTATGAACGCAGATTCTAAGATTACCTTCAAGGTCTTTGACGTAACCAAAGGTATATTCTACCTTGGTTTCATCGCCGTTGGTATCTGTAAAATAGTAATTGCCCATGGCAATGGCCATATTGGTGCCGCCGTTAATTATCCCTGCGTTTTCCCAACGCACGTTAGTCCATGGTTTTATGGCAAAACCGCCATCTTCCTTGTAGGTCTCATTCTTGCCAACAAAATAGGATAAGGCAGAATCAAAGGTATTTCTAAATTGATGTTCTGAAGCCAATGTCGGCTTAAAGAGCACCATACCAATGTCGTAACCGTAGAGACTTTCAATATGGTCTTCGGCTGCTTTTACGTAATCACCGCCATCACTGAAAACTTTACCAATGTGCACGATGCCATTGCCCCACTCTATTTGGGCAGCGACAACCTCTTTTTCAGTAATAGGTTCCGTAGAATAATTCGAATTTGAATCTGTATTTGCCATTTTTGGGATTTTAAGGGTTAATATTAGTTTTTGGTTCAGTTGATTGGAATTTCTCAATCCTTTCAAAGATAGTCATTAAACCCTCAATTTTCTAAAATCTGCTAGCAGAAGAATGATAACATTTCTAAGATAATTAACACAAATCCAACTAAAGCCAATCGCCATATTGCAAAACCCTAAAATCAAAAGTATTAAAGTCTGGATTATTGGCCTTAAGCTGTTTATAAAGCGGCAACCGACTGATGGAAATATTAGCCGCCCCAGAACTTGAGCTCAATGATACCGTCCTGATTTCCCTACTTTGAGAATTTGCAGGCTTTCCAAGTGAGTCTGGTAAATTAAATTTATGAACCCTCGGTATTTGATTTGAAATCAGGGTGAGTTTGATATTTTGTGCTTTTAGCTGTTTTCTGAAAAGGTATTCTGGTCCGTTTTTACTGTTCCCGCCAATAAAAATCAAGGTTTCAATCTTCGGAAATTTCCGCAGGTAACCCAGAATATCCCGAAGTTGGATATCTTTCATCCCTAAATCTGAGGCATCGATTTTGTCTCGCTTAGCCGATTCTACAATATCACAAATCCCTATTTGATACTCAATTAAAAATTCCTTGCGTTGTTTTACGGCCTCATCTGAATTATCAAAGCGTAAACCGAGATTATGTATATGGTCAATAAACTTCCAAAGCGAATTGTGATAACTGCCGTAACAGAAATCCACATCTTTTTCCAATAAATCTCCAGTTGTAAATCGAGGCGGTGGCAATGTACCGACAATCAATTTCTTGGTATTGTTTTGAATAAAAGGCGGGTATGGATGGTAGTGGTTGAAAATTGGCAGTTCGTTTTGTTTTCTATATCTTGATTACTTAAGATTGCTTCACTATGTTCGCAATGACCGCTCAATACAAGGAAGATATGAAGAGCGATCTTAAGTGTTAGATTTATTGATTATCGTAGATTACCTCTCACTTCGCACCTCGAGTCCGTAATGACAAGTCAAAATTCTACCGCGCAAAAACTAATTCGTTTTCAGAGGAAAGCTTCTCTGTGAATCGGTAATTTTCTAAATCAAAGTCCTTTAGGCTTTCTTTTGAATCAATATCATTTTCAACAATATATCTGGCCATAAGACCGCGGGCTACCTTTGAATAAAATGCAATGGTCTTATAATTTCCATTTTTAAGCTCTTGGAATTTTATGTCGATAACAGGCACTTTCAACGTTTTGGTGTCAATAGCCTTAAAGTATTCGTTACTGGCAAGATTGACGAAGAGCTCATCATTTTGAAGTTCGTGATTTAACTTTTCGGTTATGTGTTTATTCCAAAATTGGTACAGATTTTTCTTTCTTCCCACCGAAAAATTAGTACCCATTTCCAATCGGTAGGGCTGAATCAAGTCCAAAGGTTTTAGAAGGCCATAGAGACCGGATAAAATCCTAACGGTACTTTGTAAAGTATCTAACTTCGAATTTTCCAAGGTGTAGGCGTCAAAGCCTCGGTAAACATCGCCACTGAAAGCATAGATGGCCGGTCTTGCATTATCCTTATCAAACGGTAGGCTAAATTCTTGATTTCGCTCGTAGTTTAAGTCCGCCAAACTATCTGAGATACTCATCAAGTTCGATAACTGCTTTCTAGATTTTTTCTTGAGTTTTGTATTGATTTGTTCTGCTTGGTCAATAAAATAAGGTGAAGTTGCCCTTTTTGTTGGCAATTTACTATCGTAATCGAGTGACTTTGCTGGGGATAAAACTAATTTCATCTTGAGTTCCCACGAAAGTGGGACTATTAATTAAACTTTCTTTCAATTGTAAAGATACGACCGAAACAACGTTTTGACAATTTCAGTATTTATATGTTTAAATAGTAAAATAGGTTTTGGTTATGGAAGTAGATTTTAGGGATTTTAGTAGATTACTTCGCTGCGCTCGTAATGACGCTTACATACTGATTTTACATTTTCAAGTTTAGATGAAGCTGTTTTCTATCTAATCCAAATAGAAAAACTACAACTTGAGTCATATATGCTGAAGGAAATCCAAGAACTTAAAAGAAAACGACCTTAAATCCCTAAACAAATACGGTCCGTTTTAGTTCCTCCCCGCTGGGGAGGTTAGGAGGGGCTTGTATGAGTGGCATACCCCCGCCACTTTTCAATACATGCCTGCATATCTTCAGGGATGGGCGAATCAAAGCTCATTTGCTCTCCCGTAATCGGATGATTGAAGCCTAAGGTTTTTGCATGAAGCGCCTGACGCGGTAATACTTTAAAACAATTATCCACAAACTGTTTGTATTTGCTAAAGGTAGTTCCCTTTAAAATACGTTCACCACCGTACCGTTCGTCATTGAAAAGTGTATGGCCAATGTGTTTCATGTGCACCCGAATTTGATGGGTTCGTCCAGTCTCCAACTTACAGGACACTAAAGTCACGTAACCCAAACGCTCGATAACTTTATAATGGGTTATGGCCGGTTTTCCCTTTTCGGCTTCGTCACCTTCAAAGACCGTGTTTTGCAATCGGTTTTTGGGATGCCTACCGATATTTCCTTCAATAGTGCCTTCATCATCCTTAACATTTCCCCAAACAATGGCCAAATATTCCCTTTCACTGGTTTTATTGAAAAACTGTTTTGTAAGATTCGCCATAGCTTCCTCGGTTTTTGCGATGACCAAAAGTCCGCTGGTATCCTTGTCTATACGATGCACTAAACCTGGACGATTACTCGAATTATTGGGTAGATTTTCAAAATGGTAAACCAAAGCATTGATTAAGGTTCCCGAATAATTGCCATGACCGGGGTGTACGACCATTCCGGCAGGCTTATTAACTACTAAAAGCACATCGTCTTCATAGACAATGTTTAGTGGAATATTTTCTGGCGTTAATAAGTATTCGTAAGGTGGGTGCTCAAAAAGAACCCGAATCTTATCGAAAGGCTTAACCTTGTAATTTGATTTCACCTGAACCTCATTGACGTAAATACTCCCATCTTTAGCCGCTTTCTGAATTTTATTTCGTGTAGCGTTTTCAATGCGATTCATTAAATACTTATCGATTCGTAGAGGGCTCTGTCCCTTATCTACGGTAAAGGCGTGATGTTCAAACAGGTCATCTTCCTGTTCATCGGTATGTTGTTCTGGATAATCCATAGGTAAAACCTAGCGTTTTCCGTTGCCAAGTACAACGTCAATTTTTGAAGTGAGCGGTAAGAGGTCGCCTGCTTCCAAAGTTTTCCCCTTGTGTTTAATTTCGATAACCTCGTCTTTACCAATATCATCCACATAGGTTATTTTTCCAATTTGAAAACCAAGGGTCTCTAAGTTAGGTTTGGCTTGACGGAAGGTACGTCTAACAACGTTAGGCACTTCAACCTTTCTATAACCTGAAGGATTGAGTGTAAGGTATATTTTACGGTTTTCTTTGACTTGAGTTCCTGCTTCTGGATACTGCTCAATTACTGAAAACTTAGGATAATCTGGATTGAAATTTGCCGAATCTTGCACCTCCATCGCTAAATCATTGTCTCTTAGTTCAATTTCGACGGTATTCAAACTTTTACCCTTTAAATCTGGCACGGTAACAAATTCGCCGTGATTTGTGGTACTGTCTAGCCATAGATTAGTGATAAAAAATATAATCACTATCGCCAGAATGGCCAATACGATTTGCTTTAGAAATACCTTACTTTTAATAAATGAAATAAAACTCATTCAGGGTTGATTTGAGAACAAATATATAAAGAACTCGTCTTGACTTTTTCTTTTGCCTGCAAAATTCACATTTTGCAACCTAATTTTGTCTTTTTTTCGCCACGTAGCTAAGGCTATGGGTCTCTAAAAAGCCTTCATTATGTTACAAAAGCCATCCCGATAGCTATCGGGACGGCTTAAAACAAAAAGTCAAGATGAGTTCAAAATTAACGAGGTTAGGGTTACGACTTATTTGGTATTTTAGCATAACTTGATTATTCGGGAATTAGTATTTCAGAAATAAGCTGACCAATACTTTTTAACGAAACGTATAAAATAAAATTCTACGCTTTTTTTTGTAAAAAAGTTCCCACTTTCGTGGTAAATATGAAAAAAGATTCCCGCTTTCGCGGGAAGTGAACATGAAAAAAAATATAGCAATCATAATGGGTGGCTTTTCAAGTGAATTTGAGATTTCACTTAAAAGCGGGCAAGTGGTTTTTGAAACACTCGATGCCGATAAATTCAATGCATATCGCATCCATATTCTAAGGGATAAGTGGGTTTACGTTGATAATAACGACGAAGAATTTCCTATCGACAAAAATGACTTTTCGGTAATTATAGACGAGCGTAAAATCACGTTTGATTGTGTATTTAATGCTATCCACGGCTCACCCGGCGAAGACGGTTTTATGCAAGGTTACTTACAACTTTTAAATATTCCACACACCAGTTGCAATATGTATCAAGCGGCACTAACCTTTAATAAGCGTGATTGTTTGAGTGCATTGAGACCTTATGGTATCAAGACTGCGGATTCCTTTTTCGTAAATAAAGGAGATATTATCGACACCAATGCCATTGTTGAGAAAGTAGGTCTGCCCTGTTTTGTTAAGGCCAATCGTGCAGGAAGTAGCTATGGTATTAGCAAAGTTTATAAAACTGAAGAATTCGAAAAGGCGCTCGAGACTGCTTTTGCCGAAGATGACGAAGTAATCATAGAATCTTTTCTTGATGGCACCGAAGTTTCAGTTGGGGTAATAACCTATAATGATGAAATAAAGGTGTTACCTATAACGGAAATTGTTTCAGAAAATGACTTTTTTGATTACCAAGCCAAATACCAAGGAAAAAGTCAAGAGATAACCCCAGCTAGAATTTCCGACGGATTAGCCGAAAAAGTTAGGACCGTAGCGAAAACTGTTTACAAAGTTTTACGCTTGAAAGGTTTTAGCCGCAGTGAATTTATTTTTGTCAACGATGAACCTTATTTACTTGAGGTGAATACCGTACCCGGTTTGACCGCTGAAAGTATTCTGCCCCAACAGGCAAAGGCGGCAGGTATAAACATGACTGATTTGTTTGGCAGTGCAATTGAGGAAGCGATAAAAAGCAAGTGAATTCATTTTGTTAACTTGCTTGGTAGAATTTACTCTAACTAAAGGTACCCGCTTTCGCGGGTATTCCGACGAAGAAATATAATAAATTTAAAACCTCACCCACTTTCGTGGGCGCTAAAGATGAAAAGAGCATTATTTCCTGGGTCGTTCGACCCAATAACCAACGGGCATTATGACATCATTAAACGCGGCATGAAGCTTTTTGATGAAGTTATAGTGGCCATTGGTGTAAATGCCGAAAAGAAATACATGTTCTCATTAGAACAGCGCAAAAAATTTATTGAAGATGCCTTTGAAGGCAAAGCAAAAGTTAGGGTTGAAACCTACGAAGGTTTAACCACCGATTTCTGTAAAAAGATGGATGCGCAATTTATACTGAGAGGACTTAGAAACCCGGCCGATTTTGAATTTGAAAAGGCCATTGCACACACCAATCGGAAACTCACAAAAATTGAAACCGTTTTTCTACTGACAGCAGCAAGAACGTCATTTATTTCTTCATCAATCGTTAGGGACGTGATTCGTAATAATGGAGATTACACCAGGTTAGTACCTGAAAGTGTAAGGGTTGAGTGAGTAATTTAAGAGATTGCCACACTTCGACTTGGCTCAGCACAGGCTTCGTGCCTCCCTCGCAATGACTTCGAGCCATATATTAAAATATCTCGGTTAGTTTCTAGTTTATTCTCTCGCTAATTTTTTCAACTGCCAACTGCTAACTGCTAACTTCAAAATTCAAACTTCAAATTATATCAAATTATTCCGTTTGGCTTTTTGTACTGCTTCCAACTTATTGTGTACCTGTAGTTTTTTGTAGATATTTTCAATGTGCTTTCTAATTGTACCTTTTGAAACCGTGAGATTCTCAGCCATTTGAATATAATTTAAACCCTTGCTCAACTGCTCCAAAACTTCAGTTTCCCGATTGGTCAACTGTATATCTTCCTTATCCTGTTCATTTTCAATACTCATGGGGTTTCTGAGTAATTTCAGGGTTTTCAACGCAATTGAGGGATTCATCGCAGCCCCGCCGTTTAAGGTGTCTATAATGCCATCGTGCAAATCCTGAGCATTGATTTCCTTTAGCAAATAGCCATCAGCACCCGCCTTTATGGCATTGAATATGTTCTCGTCGTTATCGAAAACAGTGAGCATAATTATTTTAATCTGAGGGTATTTTGATTTGATAATTTCCGTAGTCTCAATGCCATTTAATACTGGCATTTCAATATCCATCAAAATCAAATCCAGATTATGGTGACCGTCCATTTTCGAAATCAAATCAGACCCGTTCATTGCGGTGAGCTTGATTTTAAATTCGTCAAAAAAAGATAATTTCTCCTTGACGGTATTGATGAGAAAGGTATTGTCGTCAACTATGGCAATATTGGTGTTCATTCGGTTGATTTTACAACTGAAAGTTACGATTTAATGTGTATTTGGAAATACGGCTTTTGCCGTATATTAAAGGTGGATAACAAAATAAACCAATAGCTGAGTATGAAAAGAGATACTCATTGCAATATCTCAATCTGGTATTGCAGCGACTCATTGTCGAGCGTGTTTTCGAAGACCAATTGAAATACGCCAGCTTCGGAAAATACGACGTCCACATCCACAATATGCTCAAAAAAAGCAGTTAGGCATGCCTCCGAACTATTTATATCCCTTGAGGCGTAGACTAGAAAATTAATCACGTTTCCATTTTTTTCCCTTTCAAATCTTGAAAACTCGTCACAGCCATTTAAACTTAATTTGAGCGTTAGGGTAACAGTTTCCCCGATAATTGCTTCATTTGGGATTATAGCCTCGGTGACGGCAGCTTCGCGTTCGACGAAATTAGGGTCATTGTTTTGATTTTCATCGCAAGAAGTCGCTAATAAAAGTAACGAAAGCCATAAATAAATAATTCCCCTATTTTTCATAATGAGATGAATTAAGAATAAGACGCGTTAAATTTTAAACTAAAATTTCAACTTCGGTGCCATTATTTTGACTCGAATTTATTTTGAAATCTGCACGTATATTCTGAGCTCGTTTTTTCATGTTATTCAATCCACTACCAAGTTCTACTTCGGCTTGGTCAAAACCAATACCGTCATCAGAAATACTGATTTTTAATTTATCGTTTTTTTCAGTCGAAATAACTACCGAAATTTTAGATGGCTTGGCATGCTTTAAACTATTGTGAATAGCTTCTTGAATGATTCTATGAACGTTCATGCCTTCAACCGAAGATAGCCTTCTTTTCGCATCAATGGTATCATCTACCTTAAACACGAAATCAATATCATCGTCGTACAGATGGGCCTTATCGATATAATTGGAGATACGCGATTGCAAGTCTTCAAATGAAATTTCATTTTTGTTCATGGCCCAAATGGTATCGCGCAACTCTGTGATTGTAGAAGACGTAAACTGACTGATTTTAGTTAGTTTCGATTTTAGCTTTTCATTTTTTATTTCAAAGCCATACTTTAAATTGTCAATCGAAGAAATAATAAAAGTAAGCTGGGCGCCAATATTATCGTGTAAATCACGTGAAATCCGAAGACGTTGTTCTTGTAATCTATTTTGGGTCTCGATTTTAATAAGCGCGTCCTTTAATTCATTCTCTTTCTGAAGTTGCCTATTTTTCAATTTTTGTTGGTTATAGAACAAATAGGAGATACTGATAAGAATTAAAGCTGATATCCCTAGAACTAATAATTGGATGTTTTTCTTGCTGAGCGCCAATTCCTTTTCTGCTAGGTCAACCCTTTGCTTTAAAATCTGTTTTTCCTTTTTCTCGGTGTCATATTCAATTTCCAGTTGGGCTATTTTCTGATTGGTCTCAAGATTCAAAATGGAGTCTCGAAATAAGCTCATTCTCTTGTAATAAGCCAATGCCTGTTTATTGTTATTGTTTAATTCAAAATACTTGGAATAATTGAATAATGCGGTTTCAATATCGACAGCCACTTTGGAATCTTCAGAAAAATACATCGCGCTATCGATAAAGGTTTTAGCCGCTTGCAACCTATTTGATTCCAGCAATACATCTGCTATGTTATTATAACTAGCGGCCACACCGGCTTTATTGCCAATTGACTTTTCAATTGATACTGAGCGTTCAAAATAAACCAGTGCCGAATCAATCTCATTCATATAATAGTAAACCGCCCCAACATTATTGACCGACTCTGCCATACCTTTTTTATCACCCAATTCGGTTTCGATTTCCAAAGAATACTGGAAATTATTTAGCGCTTGCTCAAGTCTACCGTCATTTGCATATATTATGGCAATGTTATTATACACCTCAGAAAGTCCTTTTTTGTTATCTAGTTTGCTGAATATATCCTTAGCTTTTTTATGATATTGCAAGGCCTTTTTACCCATGGAATTATAACTGTAAACCAATCCAATAGCATTATAGTTGACTGCCATTTGTCGCTCATTATTTATAGCTTCGTAAATCTTTAGGGCCTTCAAGTAATTGGATATGGCCTCGTCGTAATTGGCAAGATTTCTATGACATACCCCGACGTTTATAAGCGCTGATGCCCTCACTAAGGTCTCTTTGGCAATTACAGCAGTTTTGGACAGTTCTAGAGCTTCTTGGTACTTACCCAAGTCCCTGTAGACGATACCAAGATTATTTTTGGTTCGCAGTACAACTTGATTTTGACTTGCATCTTTGGCCTTTTTAAGTGCAGACTTCAAAATAACCAGCGCTTTCTGAGGGTCTTTCTTATAGATGGCCATCGCCGAATCATTCAGCTTTACAGCCGATGTTTGAGCATTTGTCAAGGACAAAAAAAGTAGCAGGAAATAAGTTGGAAACAGATTTCGCATACTCGAGGTATTTAAACTTTCAGGATAATCTTAGTTCCTCTCTCCAAACTTGAAACCAAAGAAACCTCAGCGGCAATATTCTGGGCCCTTTTTTTCATATTGGTCAAGCCATTGCCCTTTTCTGTTTTTGACTGGTCAAACCCTTGACCGTCATCTTTAATCTCAATTTTTAGTCTTCTATTTTCAACCTCGGAAATATTAACCGTGATGACCTTTGCATTTGCATGTTTCAAGCTATTGTGTATTGCTTCTTGAATAATGCGATAAATGTTCATTCCCTCTACCGAGGAAAGCCTACGATTTTGATTTATTGAAGCATCAATATCAAAGGAGAATGATATGTTATCATCGGATAAATCGGCTTTTTCAATGTAATTGGATATTCTTGTTTTTAAGTCTTCTATCGTGATTTCATTTTTGTTCATTGCCCAAATGGTATCACGCAACTCATAAATGGTAGATGATGCAAATTCACTGATTTTCTCGAGCTTTGTTGTTAGCTTTTCATCCTCAATCTTAAACCCGTATTTGAGATTGTCTATTGACGAGATAATGAAGGTTAGTTGTGCGCCGATGTTATCGTGCAAATCTCTTGAAATTCTCAACCGTTGCTCTTGCAAACGGTTTTGGGTCTCTATTTTTATAAGAGCATCTTTTAGCTCGTTCTCCTTTTTGAGTTGTTGGTTTTTTAACTTTTGCTGATTATAGAATAAAAAACCGATTAAGCCCAAGA
Organism: Bacteroidota bacterium; assembly: GCA_039025415.1. Taxonomy (GTDB): domain Bacteria; phylum Bacteroidota; class Bacteroidia; order Flavobacteriales; family Flavobacteriaceae; genus Psychroserpens. The sequence goes on from JBCCOJ010000023.1 coordinate 10,503, forward strand.
CAAGTGTCAATCCAATCAGACCATAGAGTTGATAGTTTTTCTGTTGAATGGTCAATTTTTGTTCGGCCAGTTCGGCACGCTGCACTAATATTTCCTTTTCTTTCTTTTCGGTATCATACTTTACTTCCAAATCTGCAATTGATTGCGCGTTCTGTTCAGAAAATTGGGTGTCACGTAATTCAATGAAGGTATTGACCTGTTCCCTAGCCTTTTCAAAATTACCAAGCATGTAATTTGTTTCTGCCGCATGTATATTTAATTCAGCTGATTTTGATTCAATCTCAGGGTATTTTTTGACCAATTCAAATCCTTTTTTCAAGTAAACCATTGCCTTATCTGGTTGGCCGATTGAATTGTAAGTCGAGGCCATGTTACCATATAAACCAAGTCTGGACTTTTCATCGAGGTTTTGATAAGCTAGTTCATTCAATATTTCCTCATAGGTCTCAATCGCCAAATCGTAATTTTCGTTCAGGTTATAGGCGTTTCCAAGATTGTCAAGAAGCCGGTACAGGTCAAGTTGATTGTTGGTAGTTTTAGCAAGTTCAATACCCGTCTTATATTCTTTAATGGCCTCATCGATACGACCCAATTCCTTTAAATTAACGCCAATATTGTTGTAAGATGAAACCTGCTCTTCAATAAGGTCATACTTTTTTCGTAGCTCTAGAGATTTGTAATGATTTTCAAGCGCCTTTTCATTAAGGTTCATTTCTTGGTAAATGAGCCCAATATTATTTAAAGAACCTGCGGTGGCTTTTTCATTATCTTGGGCTTCGTACATTTTAAGCGAATCAAAAAAATAGGTGAGCGCTTCATTATAGTTACCATTATTCCAATTGAACATTCCAAGATTATTGATACACATAGATTCAATGTTCTTGAAGTTATAATCCCGGCTTAATTTTAAAGCTTTCTCAAAGTAGTATTTAGCTGAATCGGTTTTTCCAGTTACATCGTAGTATATTCCGTAGGTATTGGTAAGCTCTGTGAAACCAAAATCAAATTTGGATTTTTTTGCAAGCTCCCTCGCTTCAATAATAAGTTCCTTTGCCTTTTCGGTATCGTTGAATATATAAGAAAATGCCAGCTTATTATAACGTCTTATTTTTGCAGAATCATCCTTGATTTTTTTTGCCTCGACGACTAAACTGTCAAGGTTTTGAGATAATAAAATACATGGTAAAAAAATAAAGATGAAGGAAAGGAAAAAGGAACTTCGCATATTAGGAAATAAAAAAAGCATCAGCTTCATAAGACCTTTGGGGACTTTGTAAACGACTGACGCTCTTTTCTCAAAATTGATTAATAGCATGTCAAATATACAGTTTCTTCTAAGTTATGTAGGCTTTTTTCGACAATTGGTCATTAAAAAAGATTAAGCGCAATCCAATAAAAAATCCTTAAAACCAAAATTCCCATAATGGAAACCAGAATCAAATTGTAAGTTTTTACTTTCATTCTAAATGGTTGTAAAAAGAACTTTTTATTTAGCCCCACCCAAAATTACCTAAAGTAATTTTGACCTCCCCATAAGGGAGGTGATAAGGAAACTTTGAGGCAGAGCCTCATCAGTTGTGACTATTAGACTACGCCTAACCAAATCTCAACAACAAGATTTTTTAGTGAAAGCCCGTTTCGTCAGGCATAATTCATTTGACTAAAAAACGAGCTAATAGCAATCCCTCTAAATGCTTTTTCACTAAAAAATCTGCTTTGAGATTAATTTAAATTATATGCGTAAATGGTTTTATCATCTGCTTTATAGTAAAGGTAGCCACCGCGCTCATCAACTTTGTATTCTGGCTTTTTATCCTTAAGTAGAATTTCTTTTTCAACTTTTCCGGAATCCTTATCAACCTTCACTAAACCTGCACCGCTATCTAATTTTGTTAAAATAAACTGTGAATTTTCAGTGGCGGCGGTTGCTTTGAAGCGCTGACTTAATGTGGCGAATGATGCAGAGGCTATATCCCCAAACATATCTGCGGCACGTTTTGCATCTGCTCCATAGCGATTGTAACTGCTCAGCTTATTCACTGATCCAAATGCTGATTTGTTAGCACCTGCTCTTGCCGCGCTTGCTACCATCATTGCGGTTGAAGCAGCTGCACCTACTGCCGAAAGTACTTTCATAAAACCACTCTTAGAAGGAGATTTATAATACTCATGAAACATTTCGCTTCCGTCACCTTCAAGCAGCATTACGTTTTGAGAAGAACCCAAGAATATTTTTCCGTTTCTCATTTGCATGGAACTAGGTGATTCCTTTTCCTCAAAATCAACCTCGGCAATTTCAGATATCTCACTGGTATTGGCATCAATGGCAAAAATGGTCTCGTTGGCGGCAATTAAATAGCGGTTGTTCGCTTCGTCAAATGTAGAAGCTACGTTAGCCGAATTTTTATATTTCAAGGGCTTCTTCCAAACTTGCTCTCCAGTTTCAAGGTCAACAATGTTAGCGTCCTCACCAGTAATATAAATCAGACCTTGTGGGGTATGTGCCATTACCATTATGTTCTCGCCCGTTTTGAGTGGTTTTTTAAATAATGGTTTACCCTCAAAGGAAATTTTATTTATTCCACCGGACTGTATTCCGAATAAAATACCATCATCCATTACGTAGAAGTGTTGAACGTAACCTTTGGTCTTAGGTGCTTTTTCCCATAAATCCTCTCCAGTATTAGCATCCATAAAAGCAATTACAGATTCACTCTTGGTTGAAAAGGCGCCACCTTCAGTGCCATCACCTTTATTGCTTACCACTGCAAGTCCTTTGGGTAGTATTTCAAAATTCATGACAATACCCTTTACTTTTCGCTCATCTTCCCAGCTTTCTTGACCATTGGCGTCAAGTTTATAAATTCTAGTATTCTTAAGATTTGAAGTTTTTGCAAAACAGTAAATATCAGATTCACTCTCATTTGAGGTCATCCAGTTTACGTTTTTAATTTTGTTTTCCCATAGCGTATTACCAGATTTATCTTTGGCGATAATACCCTGTGAAGTAGGAATTAATAATTTATCCTTAAGCATTAATGGCGTTCCTGTTACTGCAAAATATTTCATGGTTACTTTACCAGGTTCTACCAAAAAGAATTGATAATCCTCTTTACCAGTCTCTAAATCATATACGGCGACTCTAGCAGTCATTTTTTCAGCTTTGTCACCAACTTTTTGAATACCACTAACCACTAATTTATTTTCTGGTAGCATCACATTACAGGTATAAATCTGATTCCAGTTAAGGTCGTCTGATTTGAATAGGACCTTTCCAGATACGTAATCAATAACCGCTCGTTTTGTTTTGGAGATTCCCGCAAACTTGGAGTCGGCTCCTTGCGAGATTACGATATAAGGTGTGAGTGGGATGAATTTTGTCTCCTCTGGTTTGAGTTTCCCAAAGACATTAAAAGTGAAAACAGGTTCGCTTTCCGTGGGTTTAATGCCTGCTAAACCATCATTGGTAGCAACGACCAAAACCCCACCGACGGTCAAGGTCATTTCGTTAATCTTTGCCCCAAGACCATAATCTTGGTCTGGAGTTTCTGCTTTTTGCCCATAAGATGTGGCACTTATAAAAAGTGCCAACATCATAACAGACTTTAATTGAATTAATAACGATTTCATCCTAATTACAGAGTTTGTTTACTCAAATCAAAAGAGCCGTTAGTCACCTCTATAATTGATTGGTCTCCATTTACATTCTTAGCCATAAACTCGAAACTTCCTTTAATATTAGTGTCTGTTTCCTCAGTTATAGTGACAGAACCAACCTCCAAGTTCTCATATGGCGCTTGCCAAATTTCAGTTGTTGAATTTTGTGGATTGTTTAAATCAACATCTGTAACTGTGTAGCTAGCGACGTTCACGCCGGTTGATATTGAACCATCAAATTCATAAGTGCCAGGACCATCATAACCAAATACTGTTATGGCAAAAGCGGTGGCGTCTACTGAGGATGCAATGATAATAAGGTTATCAAATTGACCTTGACTTGCCAATGTTGCAGATGAACTGATGTCCAGCGATTGGAATGCCGCTCCATCTACGGTTGCTACTAATGTTCCGGCTCCTGCTGTTACTGGTCCACCCCCATCACCATCGTCATCCGAACATGATGAAAAGCTAATTACTGCGCCTACCATTACAAATAGGACTAATTTTTTTAAATGTCTCATTGTTGAAATATTTTAAGATTATTAATACGGCAAATTTGCAGTAAAGGTCTACGCTATTCAATACGACATTTGACGTATATTCTAAATATTTCTCTTAATAATCCTATTTAACTACTGATTATCAAATGTTTGTAATTTTAAGAAAATGTTAAGTTTTCGATGAAATGCAGTTTTTGAAACTTAAAACAGGGGTTTAAAACTGAATATGAGGGTATTTTGAAGTCAACTGAAGCTGTTTTTCATTCAGTTTTTGAAGAAATGATTGATGTGCTTTTGAATTTGGATTAAGAGGTCGATGATTTAATCCGTTTTGAATATCAGCAACTTGAATCATTACTTGGTCCACTTCCTTGGAAATATGAACCTTTTGAAACTGCTCCCAAATATAATCCACCGCGATTTGGTTTGGATGTATCATATCCTCTTTGAAAAATCGATAATCGCGCAACTCGTCCATTACAATTTCATAAGAAGGAAAATAATCTGCATGAACGGTTTTTGAAAACGCTTCAAGATTCAACACCTTATGAACTGCCGCAATGAGATGTGCCTTACTTCTGGTGCTTTCCAAAAAACCGTCTTTAAGATGCCTTACAGGGGATATTGTTAAAATGAATTTCACCTTAGGATTGAATTCTAGAATTTGATTCTTTATAACAGTCAGAGATTGGGTAATCTCCTCCACCGAAAGTAAATGCTTTGTAAATTGATTTTGTGGTACTTTATGGCAATTTGCTACATATTGATTAGACTGTATATGTTTATAGGCCCAAGCGGTGCCGAGGGTTATTACAATGTGAGTTGTTTCATTTAAAAACTGAAAGGTCTGTTCTCGTTTATCATTTAGATTTTGAACCAGTTGGTCTTGGGAAATATGACTTAATCGTGAGTGCGACTCAAAACTGTGATACCTATCATTATTGTAAAATGTATCGTTAGAAGAAAATAATTTCTGACTAATCACGGAACTAATAAACTTTTCAATAGCAAGAGGATGGAACAAGATTCCAAAAGGATTGATAAGTGACTGAAATTTATAATAAGAGAACTTATCCCCTATATTTTCAGAAAAACACGAACCCAGTAAAAGTAGTTTTGAATCATAATTTATCTGATTTGATTCATTTGGTTTAAGGGGAAGATTGGTTTGAAGCTTCATATAAAAGGTACTTTTCATTTCCTCACAGAGCCGCGGAGGCGCAAAGTGTCACGCACTAAATAGTAAAAGTCAAAATTAATACTTTAAAAATGCAAATACCTCGCCTATATAATTTCAAAAACCCAAAGCGGATTTGTTATCTAATTCAAGACAGCTTCAAAATCTTAGGGCCTCTACGCCTCTACGAGAAACTACAAATACCCCTTCCCTGCCTTCAAAGCCTCATCAATACCACCGACATTCTTTCCGCCAGCAGTAGCAAAGAAAGGTTGGCCACCACCACCGCCTTGAATGTATTTACCAAGCTCTCTAACAATCTGCCCAGCATTCAGATTTTTTTCAGAAACCAAATTTTTTGAGATATAACAGGATAAAATTGCCTTACCGTTCTGTTCTGCTCCAAACAATAAAAACAGGTTCTCAAATTGGCTTCCAAGTTCAAAGCACACATCCTTGATTGCAGAAGCATCCAAATCCAGTTTTTTGGCTAAGAAATTAATGTCATTTACTTGTTCGATTTGGTTTTTTAAATCAGCTTTTACCGAAGCGGTCTTTTCCTTTAGAAGTTTCTCTACCTGTTTCTTGAGTGATTGATTTTCCTCCTGAATGTCTTTCAAGGCCTTTACCGGTTGCTTTGCGTTGTTAAACAAGCTCTTCATTTCAAAAAACGTGCGATTGTTTTCAGCGTAAAAATCCTTAACTGCGTCACTGGTAATGGCCTCGATTCGTCGTATTCCTGAAGCAACTGCACCTTCTGAGACAATCTTAAAGTGCCAAATATCTGCCGTGTTTGATACGTGGGTACCACCACATAGTTCAATCGACTTACCAAATCTTATGGTTCTAACCGTATCGCCGTACTTTTCCCCAAAAAGGGCCATTGCCCCTTCTGAAATAGCCTGCTCCATAGGGATATTGCGCTGTTCTTCGAGTGGCAATTTACCTTCGATACGGGCGTTTACAAAATCTTCAACATCTTGAAGTTCATCGGGCGTTACTTTTGAAAAATGCGAGAAATCAAATCTTAAATATTTTGAATGTACTGCAGAACCCTTTTGCTCAACATGAGTGCCCAAAATCTCCCGCAAAGCCTGATGTAATAAATGGGTTGCTGTATGGTTGCATTGCGTGCGGTGGCGTTGGGTTTCATCAACCACAGCTTTAAAGCTCTCATTAAGATGCTTGGGAAGATTTTTTGCAAAGTGTACAATAACATTGTTTTCCTTTTTGGTATCCACAATGTAGACAACGTCGCCGTGTGCATCCTCCAAGTAGCCTTTATCGCCCACCTGACCGCCACCTTCGGCGTAAAAAGGCGTTAAATTGAAAACCAGCTGGTATAATTCGCCGTCTTTCTTTGAGGTCACCTTTCGGTATCGGGTAATCTGTACCTGTGCACTTGGTGCATCGTAACCTATAAACTCTTGGTCTTTATCATCAATTAAAACCGTCCAGTCGTCACTTTTTAATTCTGAGGCTTGTTTTCCTCTTGCCTGTTGTGCCTTTAATCGTTCTTCAAATTCAGGTTTATTGTAGCTAAAGCCCTTTTCCCTTAAAATAAGCTCGGTCAAATCCTCTGGGAAACCATAAGTATCCTTGAGTTCAAAAACCTTAGCCCCAGAAATTTCATTGGATTTGGCATTCTTAACAATACCCTCCAGTATGATTAGTCCCTGCTCAAGTGTGCGTAAAAAAGATACTTCTTCCTCTTTGATTACGTTTTGAATCAATTGCTTCTGTTCTTTGAGTTCAGGGAACGCTTTTCCCATTTTCTTGACCAAAACATTTATAAGCTGAAATATGAACGGTTCATTTTTATCTAAAAATGTAAACCCATAACGTACGGCACGACGCAGAATTCGTCGTATCACATAACCAGCTCCGGTATTGCTTGGCAATTGACCGTCTGCAATAGAAAATGCCACTGCCCTAACGTGGTCGGCGATGACTCGAATCGCAACATCTACCTTTTCGCCGTCAATCTCACCGTAAGTTTTATTGGTAATGGTTTCTATCTCTCGTATGATTGGGGTAAATACATCAGTATCATAATTAGACTGAACCCCTTGAAGCACCATGCACAGTCGTTCAAAGCCCATACCGGTATCAATGTGCTTGGCGGGGAGGTTTTCAAGGTTACCGTTGGCCTTTCGGTTGTACTGCATAAAGACCAGATTCCAAATTTCCACAACCTGTGGATGGTCTTGGTTCACAAGAGCCTTACCATCTACTTTCTTCTTTTCGGCTTCAGAACGAATATCCACGTGAATTTCGCTACAAGGTCCGCAGGGCCCCTGGTCGCCCATTTCCCAAAAATTATCTTTTTTGCTGCCCTTTAGAATTCGGTCTTCAGAAATAAACGCCTTCCAGATATCGTAAGCCTCTTGGTCTATTGGGATATCATCTTCGGCATCGCCTTCAAAAATCGTAACGTAAAGTGAATCTTTATCAATATTGAACTTATCAGTGAGTAACTCCCAGGCCCAAGCAATAGCTTCTTTTTTGAAATAGCCCAACGAAGCGTCATCAGCATCCCCAAAACTCCAATTACCAAGCATTTCAAACAAGGTATGATGATAGGTGTCATAACCAACCTCTTCCAAATCATTATGCTTACCCGATACCCGCAAGCACTTTTGGGAATCTGCAACACGATTGTTTTTTGGCTTCGCATTTCCGAGGAAATACTCCTTAAAGGGTGCCATCCCAGAATTTACGAACATGAGGGTCGGGTCATCCTTTAAGACCATGGGTGCCGATGGCACGATATCATGCTGTTTGTCCCTGAAGAAATTGAGAAAAGTATTTCGAACGTCTTGTGACTTCATAATCAAAGGCTAAGGCAACGTTTCCTAAAAATAGGTTTAAATACTAAACATTTATATATTTGTGAAACGTTCTATTTTATCGCAAAAATAGAATTTTTAAGTCTATGGCTAAAGTAAAATATTACTACGATCCCGATACCCTATCCTATCGCAAGATAGAACGTACAAGACGCACGACATTAGCCTATATTACGGTGTTTATTTTAGCTTCGGCCTTGTTTGGTTTTCTGTTTGTTTTTATTGCCAGTCAGTTTGTGGAGTCGCCCCGGGAACGGGCGCTAAAGCGTGAGCTTGCCAATATGGAATTGCAATACGAAATACTCAATGAAAGCATTGATGAAGCTTTTGCCGCCCTAGAAAATGTTGAGGAACGGGATAATGCCATTTATAGATTGTACTTTGAGGCCAATCCTATCCCAGAAGAGCAAAGACGAGCCGGATTTGGAGGTATAAATCGTTACAAAAAATATGAGGGGTACGACAACTCCAAGCTTATCATAGAAATCAATAAACGCCTTGACGTATTAAAAAAGGCAGTGGTGGTACAATCGCGCTCATTGGATGAAATTGCTAAATTAGCTGAGGATAAGGAAAAATTTTTAGCCTCAATACCAGCAATACAACCCGTAAGAAATCAAGACTTAAAACGTATGGCCTCTGGCTTCGGATTTAGAACCGACCCCTTTACTAAGGTCAGAAAATTTCACGCGGGCATGGATTTTTCGGCACCTCGGGGCACACCGATTTTCGCTAGTGGTGACGGCGTGGTCACTAGAGCCGATAGCCGTGCAACTGGCTACGGAAGGCACATAAGGATTGATCATGGTTACGGCTACGTATCGCTTTACGCCCATCTGTACAAGTATAATGTAAAACCAAATCAAAAGGTGAAACGTGGCGATATTATTGGCTATGTGGGCAGTACCGGCCGTTCCCAGGCACCACATTTACATTACGAGGTTTGGAAAGATGGTGAGCGTATAAACCCAATCAATTTTTACTACGGAAACTTGACTGCTGAAGAATATGCGCTGCTGTTGAAAAAAGCATCCTTAGAAAATCAATCCCTGGATTAATGCACATAGACCTTCCTGAAAAATTGTATTACGGTATTGGTGAAGTTGCAAAGGCATTTGGGGTTAATACGTCATTAATAAGATTTTGGGAAAAGGAATTTGATATTCTTAAACCGAAAAAGAACGCCAAGGGCAACCGAAAATTCACTCCAGAGGATATTAAGAACCTAAAATTTATCTACCATTTGGTCAAAGAAAGAGGTTTCACCCTCGAAGGTGCTAAAACACATTTAAAGGAAGAAAGAAAGCAAGCCTTGAGTAATTTTGAAATTATCGATAAATTAGAGGGCATCAAGGCCCAACTCGTAAAAATAAAATCACAACTTTAAAACCAAACCAAAAAACCAAAAACTAAAACATCATGAAAAAGTGGCTTATTCCAGTAATTATTATAGGTATTATTTTGGTCGCCCTCTACTCTTGGGGAAAAGGATTTAATAATACTGCCGTAGAACTAAACGAAAATGTTAGCGAAGCGTGGGGGAATGTTGAGACTGCCTATCAACGTCGTAACGACCTTATCGGGAATTTGGTAAATACCGTTAAGGGCGCGGCAGATTTTGAAAGAAACACCCTAACCGACGTTATCGAAGCACGATCTAAGGCTACCCAGACCAATATTGACCCGTCGAATATCACGGCGGAACAACTCAAGCAATTTAATGAAGCCCAAGGGGGACTGAGCAGCGCGCTCTCAAGACTTTTGGTCACGGTAGAGCGATATCCTGAACTAAAGGCCAATCAAAACTTCCTGAAATTACAGGACGAACTGACCAGTACTGAAAACACGATACAAACCGCTCGCACCCGATACAACAGGGCTATAAAACCCTATAATAACCATGTCAAAAAGTTCCCGAATTCCATTTTAGCGGGCATTTTAAATTTCGATGATAAAGCCTATTTCAATTCTGAAGCTGGCGCTGAAAAACCAGTTGATGTGGAGTTTGACTTTGGTAGTTAATTGTCTTGAAGATGTCGAAGATTGAAAACTTCTTAAGTGCCGAAGCCGAAGCCGAAATCATCGAGGCCATTAGAACTGCTGAAAATAAGACTTCGGGGGAAATCCGTGTGCATATTGAAGCAAGCGCATCTGGTGACGCCACTGAAAGAGCTTTGGAAGTGTTTCATTTTCTGAAAATGGATAATACCAAACAGCAAAATGGTGTTCTGATTTACGTTGCTGTAGATGACCGAAATTTTGTGATTTACGGTGATAAGGGCATTAATGAAGTCGTACCGAAAGACTTTTGGGAAAGCACCAAAGATGAAATTCAAGCCGAATTTAAAAAAGGCGATTTTAAGCAGGGCTTAATCAATGGCATTCTAAAGGCTGGTGGGCAATTGGCAGAGCATTTCCCTTGGTTGCACGGGGACAGGAACGAGTTGAGTGATGAGATAAGTAGAATGGCCCCTCCTAGCCTCCCCGGAGGGGAGGAACTTTGAACTCGAACTTGAAATAGAAGACTTTTATCAAATTAATAAAGTAAGGATACCTTTCGGGAAAATGGTAAAGGAATTTACTGAAAAAAATGGAAAACTATAGAAAAACAAATTAAAACCAGAAGCCAAAACATCAATAAAAAGCTCAATGTCATTACTAGGAGGCACGACGAAGTAATCTATAGTTTTTGAGAAAATAGACAAAAGACTATAGAAAAAAGACAATAAGCAAAAATTATCAATAAAAAGCTCAATGTCATTACGAGGAGGCACGGAGCCTGTGCTGAGCTAAGTCGAAGCAAAGCAATCTATTTAAGGCTAATACCATAATAAAATTTGAAACTGAGAATTAAAAAATGCCAAACAAATCTAAAACTATAACGCAACTTCATCATCTAAATCTCAGAATTACCAAAGTCATTGTTGGATTTATCTTGTTTCTCTTCGGCCTACTCGCCCAAGCCCAATACGACATCCCACCAAAGCCAAACTTTATTGCTCCGGTCATTGACAGCACTAAAACCTTAACCAAATCTGAATTTGATAGACTCTACAACAAGCTAAAAAACTACAGCGATACCACCTCAACCGAAGTCATTGTCGTCATTATCCCAACCACCAAGGGCGAAAACATTGGTTTGCTCGCACCAAGATGGGGACAGGAGTGGGAAATCGGCAAAAAGAACAAGGATAATGGTGTTTTTATTTTGTTAGCCCGAAATGACCGTAAAATTTGGATTTCTCCGGGCTATGGCGTTGAAGACCGATTGACCGCTGGTATTGTGGGCGAAATCACAAGACGGGAAATCATCCCCGAATTTAAGCGAGGTGATTATTTTCAGGGTCTTAATCGCGGCACCGATGCCATTATAAAAGCGCTTGAAGGAAAATACAAAGCAGAACCCAGACAACGCTCTAACAATGAATTCCCCATTGGTTTTCTAATTCTTCTATTTATCATCTTTATTGTCTTTATCATAATCCTAACCAAAAGCCGTAAAGGCGGTGGTCGCTCAGGTGGCCGTGGTACCCGGGCTGGAACCAGTCTTTTGGATGCCATAATCCTAAGCAATATGGGTCGTGGTAGTTACGGGCGTTCTTCATCTGGCGGCGGAATTTTTGGCGGCTCTTCCGGCGGAGGCGGTTTTGGTGGCTTCGGCGGCGGCGGTGGATTTTCTGGCGGTGGCGCTGGGGGGAGTTGGTAACGTTATCAATGATTAAGCACCAAACTTGGGCGTTAATTACTTATATTTAGGGAATAAGTGTACAAATATAGGCTTATCCAATTGTTGTGCTTAATTGAATAGAATATTCGATTGTCGGATTAACTCATTCTTGCTCCGTTAATCTACCTATATACTCAATTTTGTAATATTAGATAGTTTTAAATATGCTTATTTTGTTATATTTGTCTTATTAAGATTAAAATATGGCAATTCTAAACCCTATTCCCACAGAAAAGATTATCGAACGTCTTCGATACGAAAATCCGTGGTGGATTACCAAAAAGATTCCAGACACTTACAGTTCAATGTCCAAAAGATTATATTTTGATCTCTTTTTTCCATTCGTCCTAGAAAGAAGTATAAAAAGGGCATTAGTACTAATGGGACCAAGAAGAGTAGGTAAAACGGTAATGCTATTTCATTGCATTGGAAACTTACTAAAAGAAGGAACAAATCCTCATAAACTATTTTTCATTGGAATTGATAACCCGATTTATGTCAACTTAAGTTTAGAAGATGTTCTAACCCTTTGTAAAGAATCTTTAACCCTTGACAATCTTAATGGTTGTTATGTCTTTTTTGATGAAATACAATACTTAAAAGATTGGGAAAGGCACTTAAAAGTATTGGTTGATTCATATCCGGAAACTAAATTCATTGTTTCAGGTTCAGCAGCTGCAGCATTGAAATGGCATAGCACAGAAAGTGGAGCGGGTAGATTTACCGATTTCTTATTACCTCCGTTGACATTTCAGGAGTATATTCATTTGAAAAATCTAGACCATTTAATTTTTGAAGGCGATATTCAATACGGAGATAAGGATATAGAGTATTGCTTAACTCATGATTCAAAAGCATTAAATAAAGAATTTATTCATTATTTAAATTTTGGAGGCTACCCTGAGGTTGTATTATCTGAAAAAATACAA
>JBCCOJ010000024.1:0-23189 GCA_039025415.1 Bacteroidota bacterium
GGCTGAGCGCACCTTTAGCGAAAATTTGTCTTCTGAAATTTTTATGCTTGAAAAACTGGAGCACATTGCTGAGGAGGTTTCTAAGCGCTTACATAAAAATCAGTTGGCCGGCAAAACACTTACCCTAAAAATTAAGTACAGTGATTTTACACTGCAAACCAGAAGCAAGACCATACCCTACTTCATTTCAGATAAAAGTATGATTTTGGAAACCGCAAAAGAATTGTTGTACCAAGAGGAATTGAAGAATTCGGTTAGACTTTTAGGAATTTCATTGTCTAATTTGAACACCGAAAATAGAAAACCTAAAAATGACGACGTCGAAAAACCCGTTAGCGTGCAGTTGCGGTTTGAGTTTTAAAAATCAAGAATGATAAACAATCTCAGTCTCAACCTCAGCAAACCGCCTAAACATTTCCATCACGCCGCAATACTTTTCAACCGAAAGATTTACGGCCTTTTCAATTTGGTTTTCATCCAAACCTTCCCCGTAAAAATGATACTCCAATTTTACTGAGTGGTAATATTTTGGATGTTCGTCGGTCAACTCACCGTAGCAGTCAATCCGAAAATCTGAGAACTTGACTTTTTTCTTTTTCAAGATGGAGACCACATCAAGTCCGGAACAGCCCGCAAGAGAGGACAGCATCATAGCCTTTGGGCTCAATCCTGAATTGTAGCCGCCGTTTTCAATAGAAGCATCCATCATTACCAGCTTTCCCGATGGATTATCAGATTCAAATTGTAGGGCGCCTTTCCAGTGGGTTATTACTTTGTTGGTCATTTTTTTGTGTTTAATGTGGTCGATTTTATTTCTATTGTTCGGGAATACTTGCCATCGTAAAAAGACGTTAGACCGCTTCGCTGTTAGATATTAGAAATAAGACTTATTAAGTGAAGGTCATCGAATTTCATTAGATGAATTAAACTTTAAGGCTATATTCCTAATAAGTAACTTGTAGATGACTTGAATAATCTAAATTATTGAGCTTTTTAGTCTACAAATTCAAAATTTTAAACCTTTATCTAAATTTAACTTGAAGCTTTAAACCTGAAACAGTATTTAACTTTTTAAGTATTTTTATCAAAATTAAAAAATTAACAAAACATGGCCTTAGTTACTCCGCTTTCTCCAGAACACGACCCCGAAACCAAAAAGCTTGCTGAATTTTTTAATGAAACCCTCGGCTTTTGCCCAAATTCGGTGTTGACTATGCAACGTCGACCGGCAATTTCAAAGGCATTTATCAATCTTAACAAAGCGGTAATGGCTAATGAGGGTCGAGTAACTTCAGCGCTAAAACGCATGATTGCTTGGGTTAGCAGCAACGCAACAGGCTGCCGTTATTGCCAGGCCCATGCCATTAGAGCCGCAGAACGATACGGAGCTGAGCAAGAACAATTGGATAACATTTGGGACTACCGCACCCATCCTGCCTTTTCTGAGGCCGAACGTGCTGCCCTTGATTTTAGTTTAGCCGCATCCCAAGTGCCGAATGCCGTTAACGCAGAAATCAAGGAGCGTTTATATCAACATTGGGACGAAGGCGAAATTGTTGAAATGCTAGGTGTTATTTCGCTTTTTGGCTACCTGAACCGTTGGAACGACTCTATGGGAACAACGATGGAGGAAGGTGCTATTGAGAGTGGAAACCAATATTTAGGAAAGCATGGTTTTGAAGTAGGAAAACATGATGGGAGTGTTTATTAGTTTTCAATTTTCAGTCGCAGTTTTCAGTCGCACTTTCATCGGGAGTAGACAGTCTCAGTTGATAGTTGCTATTTTAGTAAAAAGACGAAAATCAGCTTAACCTTGAGATTTGAATCTCTATTCTTTGTTCTTATACTTAATACTCATACTAGATTATAATATTAACCCTCTGCTTCAATTCCGGCAAAACCTCCTCCTCAAACCAAGGATTTTTCATTAGCCAAAACCGATTACGTGGACTTGGATGTGGCAATGGAAAGTATTTTGGCAAATATTCTTTATAATTCGCGACAGTTTCAGTCAAGTTACGTTTTGCATCTGATTTTAAATACTGTTTTTGGGCGTACATGCCTATCAGAATGACCAATTGAACATTTTTTAGTTCCTTCCAAAGTAAGTCGTGCCAAGTTGGGGCACATTCTGGACGAGGTGGTAGGTCACCACTTTTGCCTTTCCCAGGGTAACAAAAGCCCATCGGCATAATAGCAAAGTTCTTTGGGTTGTAAAATTGAGATTCAGTGACTCCAAGCCAATCCCGAAGCCGTTTTCCTCCGGCGTCGTCCCATGCAATCCCCGATTGATGGGCTACTCGACCCGGCGCTTGACTGAGCAAAACTATTTTTGATTGCTTATGGGCATCAAGAATTGGCTTTGCACCTAATGGCAAATGCTGCTCGCAGATTTTACATTGTCTGATGTCTTGAAGAAGCTGTACCATATCGTACCTTTTTAAAAGATTCTTTTTAAATCAATTCTCAAGGAAGAATAGATAAAATTAGCTGTTTAACATCGCCAATAAACCTCTTATAATAATTGGAGAACTTTTATAGTAAACTCTACTCTAAAATTTTGGAAGTCATTCCAATCAAATTTTAGTAAATCTAAAACCTTAGAACCATTGAGATGTTGGATTGATTAAAGTTTAGAAAGCCATACCGCTTTTAATTAAAAATACTTCGAAATGCAACTTTAGCTTTAACTGTTTTTCCCTGACACCACAATTACAATCTCACCTTTTGGGGGCTTGGTTGAATAATGTTCTAGAACTACTTTTGTGGTGCCTCTTGTGGTCTCTTCGTATAACTTAGTGATTTCCCTCGAGACTGAAACCGTACGTTCTACGCCAAAGTAATCACAAAAGTCGGTAAGTGTCTTGACTAATTTGTGCGGACTTTCATAAAACACCATAGTTCTGGTTTCTTCAGCGAGTAGTTTCAATCGGGTTTGACGTCCTTTCTTGACGGGAAGAAAACCCTCAAAAACAAATTTATCGTTTGGCAGTCCTGAATTGACCAAAGCAGGAACGAAGGCTGTCGCACCTGGTAAACATTCAACCTCAATATTATTTTCAATACAAGCCCGTGTTAAGAGAAAACCGGGGTCTGAAATCGCAGGGGTGCCAGCATCGCTAATTAGGGCGATGGTTTGTCCGTTCTGTAATTTCTGGATGACGCCGTTCACCATTCTATGCTCATTGTGGGCATGGTGACTTTGCATAGGGGTTGTAATTTCAAAATGTTTAAGAAGCTTTCCGCTAGTGCGAGTATCTTCAGCAAGAATCAAATCGGCCTGCTGTAGAATTTCCACAGCACGATAGGTCATGTCCTTAAGGTTTCCGATAGGAGTTGGTACGAGATAAAGTTTACTCATTAACCAAACTTAGCCTCAATGATATTCATAAAACGTTGTTCGTATTCTTCTTTGCCTTCCCAATCATTGTAATCTGGCTTTACAATATGCTGAATGAGATTCTGGGCATCGCTAAAGGAATCAGTAGTATTTAACTGTGAAAGTACGCGCTCATAATCTTCAATTTGCCCGTTGAACAAATGTTTGATAAAGGCCAACTTGTCGTTAAGGCCAATTTTAAGCCCGCCCTGCTTTATCTTGTCGTTAAGGGATTTTTTAAGATTTTCGGTCGCTTTTTTATCTGAAACCGGTTCAAATTCCGGAAACTTCTCAAAGCCCGCCGTAATGTCTTCAAAAGTATGGGTGGCTTTGGCCTTTTTTTCGGTGGCGATTTTAATCAGTTCATCCACCTGCTGACTTTCCTCAGGCATCTGAGCGACCATATCCTTAATTTTCTCCATTACGGGTTCATAAATATGGTCATCATCCTTTTCGTCAAGGTTCACATAAATCTTATCTTCAACTTCAATATTATCGCTCACTTTATTGTTGAACGCTTGGTCCAACATATCGAAAAAAGAGGAATCGTTTCCTATTGTTGGGAATTTACCATCCATATTCTCATTTGCAAATTTCAATACCGATAAGGTTTCATAAAGTGCAGCAACCTCAGCATGCATTTTCAAAACATCTTCCTTATCTTTTAGCTGAAGGATACGATGCGCAATGCTAATCAAATCTGATTCTAATTTCTTTTTCATTTGATAACTTGTTTTTATTCAATCCTAAGGTTGAACAGTCTTTTCATGGCTCGACTAAACCATGATTATTAAGCTTTTGTATTTTTCCTTTTTAAATCAAAACCCGAACTAAAAAACTAGGTCTTTAATTCTAAATTTTAAAATCGGCTAGGCTTTTGTTTTTTGGTAAATTTGCTCCACCTTTATACAAAACGGATTTACCTCCGATTTTAGTGTTAAATCTACGAAATGTTTCTCGAAAATACCGTTAATCACAAAGAACAATTTGGATGGATTGAAGTCATCTGTGGCTCGATGTTTTCAGGAAAGACCGAAGAACTGATAAGACGTTTAAGACGTGCCCAATTTGCGCGGCAAAAGGTTGAAATATTTAAACCCGCCATTGACGTTCGCTACGAAGAAGACATGGTTGTTTCGCATGACTCTAACGAAATAAGGTCTACCCCGGTACCAGCTGCTGCAAACATACCCATTCTGGCAGATGGTTGTGATGTCGTAGGTATTGATGAAGCTCAGTTTTTCGATGATGAAATTGTTAGGGTTTGCAATGATTTGGCGAATAAAGGGGTAAGGGTAATCGTTGCGGGATTGGATATGGATTTTAAGGGGAATCCCTTTGGCCCCATGCCAAATTTGATGGCTACAGCCGAATATGTTACTAAAGTACATGCCATTTGCACCAGAACTGGCAATCTTGCCCAATACAGCTACAGAAAAGCCACAAGTGACGACCTTGTACTACTGGGTGAAGTCGATGAATACGAACCTTTGAGTCGTGCCGCATTTTACAAGTCCATGCTTCGTGATAAAGTACGAAATATGAGGGTTAACGATGCTGAAGAAGTTTCTAAAAAAGACAAAAATACCGATGCATAAAGCGCAAGAAACCGTTCTGGAAATTGACTTAGAGGCGCTTAAGCATAATTTTCAGTATATCAAATCGCTTTTAAAGAAAGACACTAAAATACTAGCAGTGGTAAAGGCATTTGCATACGGTAGTGAAGTGAATGAGGTTGCCAATTTCCTTCAAGATTTAGAGGTTGATTATTTTGCGGTGGCTTATGTTAAGGAAGGCGTGGCACTGCGGGATGCCGGGATTAAAACACCAATACTCGTGCTCCATCCGCAACCTGTAAATTTTCAATTGCTGATTGAGCGTTGCCTCGAGCCAAATCTTTACTCTTTTAAGATTTTAAAGGAATTTATTGAATCGTCCAAGGCCTTAAACCAAAAAAATTACCCGGTTCATATAAAGTTCAATACTGGGCTAAACCGTCTTGGATTTCGAGAGGATGATATTGAGGTGCTTGTTTCAGAATTAAACAACACGACATCGGTTAAGGTAAAATCCCTTTTTTCACATTTAGCAGCCAGTGAGGATTTAGCCGAAGATAGTTTTACTAAAGGCCAGATAGCGATGTTTAGCAATATTTCCGAAGCATTGACAAAACACATTGGCAATAGACCGATACAGCATATTTGCAATACTTCAGGGGTTTTAAATTACACCAATGCACAATTTGATATGGTTAGGTGTGGTATTGGGATTTATGGCTACGGAAATTCTAAAACTCAAGACAAGCACTTTAAACCTGTCGCCACATTGAAATCGGTAATTTCTCAAATTCATCAAGTTGAAAAGGATGAAACGGTTGGATATAATAGGGCTTTTAAGAGCGATGAACCTATTAGAACTGCTACCATCCCAATCGGGCACGCCGATGGTATTGGCAGAATTTACGGTAGTGGTAAAGGCATTGTATCCATAAATGGAAAACCAGCTCCCATTGTAGGCAATGTTTGTATGGATATGATAATGGTCAACGTTACCGATATTGATTGTAAAGAAGGTGATGAAGTGATAATTTTTGGTAAGGAAACTACTGCAGCTGATTTTGCCAAGGGAGCAAACACCATTTCTTATGAAATCTTGACCGCTATTTCCCAGCGAGTTAAACGTCAAATTATCAGATAATTTTTTGATAATATTAACATTTGGCCCTTTTTTGTTACTTTAGAACCCATAATAACTAACTATAAATCATTTATCATGCTAAAAGAATTTAAGGAGTTTGCTATGAAAGGCAACTTGGTTGACATTGCCGTTGGTTTTGTAATGGGTGCGGCTTTTAAAGAAGTTGTTTCCTCATTTACGGGCGGTATTGTTTCCCCATTAATAGGTTTAGTGTTTGACGCAGATTTCAAGGATTTGAAATATATAGTTGAACAGGGCACGGTTAACGATGCCGGGGAATTAGTAGGTGAAGTTGCTATTCTTTATGGAGCTTTCTTAACCAACGTCATTGACTTTATTATCGTAGCTTTTGTTATGTTTCTTATTGTCAAAGGGGTTAATAATATGAAAAAGAAAGAAGAGCCAGCGCCAGAAGCACCAAAAGGTCCGACTCAAGAGGAGCTTCTTGCAGAAATCAGGGACGAATTGAAAAAACAGAAATAATTCCGTTACATCACATATTCTAACTTAAACCGCTTCCCATCAGAAGCGGTTTTTTTATATAATAATTAAGGATTCACGACTTACAAATATTTACTTTTGAGACTAATTTTTAATTCTAATTTGAATAAGCCATAATAAATCTTGAGAATAATTAAGATAATTATGGTATATAACTTCTGACCTAAAAAAAGTAAAATCAATACAAATGAAAGTAGCAGTAGTTGGCGCAACTGGTCTTGTTGGCGAAGTAATGTTAAAAGTTCTGGCGGAGCGAAATTTTCCAATTTCGGAATTAATACCAGTGGCTTCAGAGCGTTCCATTGGGAAGGAAATTCCTTTTAAGGACAATATATATAAAGTTGTAGGACTTGAGCAAGCCATAACCTTAAAGCCTGACGTTGCCTTATTTTCAGCTGGTGGAAGCACCTCTCTGGAATGGGCACCAAAATTTGCCGAGGCCGGAATTACAGTTATTGATAATTCCTCTGCTTGGCGGATGGACCATTCAAAAAAATTGGTGGTTCCAGAAATCAATGCCAAACATCTGAGCAAGGAAGATAAGATAATTGCTAATCCAAACTGCTCAACCATACAAATGGTGATGGCACTTGCACCGTTACACCAGGCCTATAAAATAAAACGAATTGTAGTTTCGACCTATCAATCCATTACTGGTACTGGAATAAAAGCGGTAAAGCAGTTGGAAAATGAATTAGCAGGTGTTTCGGGAGAAATGGCCTACCATTACCCCATTCACCAAAATGCCATACCTGCATGTGATGTCTTCGAGGAAAATGGTTATACCAAAGAAGAAATGAAGTTAGTACGCGAGACCCAGAAAATTTTAAGTGATAATACCATTGCGGTGACTGCAACTGCCGTAAGAATACCTACAGCCGGAGGGCACAGCGAGGCCGTGAATGTAGAATTTGAAAACGATTTTGAAATCAACAAAGTACGTCAACTGTTAAACGATACACCAGGTGTAACCGTGCAGGATAATATTGATGTGAACACCTACCCAATGCCAATTTATGCCAATGGTAAGGATGAGGTTTTTGTGGGCAGAATAAGACGCGATGGTTCTCAACCAAATACCCTCAATCTATGGATTGTAAGCGATAATTTGAGAAAGGGCGCAGCTACGAATACGGTTCAGATTGCCGAATATTTAGTTTCAAATAATTTAATTTAAGTTTCATCTGTAACAATTAATAATCTTATCACACCAATTGAACAGTTCTTGCATTGTAACTAATTAATTGGCAATAATAATTTCTTAAATAACTAATCATGAAAAAATTAAACATCATCTTAATTGCAATTCTCAGCATCGTTTCTTGCAAAGAAGATGCTAAGGAAACAAAAACAGATATGGCAGTTACTTATCCTGAGACCCAAAAGGTAGATACCGTAACCAATTATTTTGGCACTGAAGTCAAAGACCCCTATCGTTGGCTTGAAGATGATATGAGCGAAGAAACAGGAGATTGGGTAAAATCACAAAATGAGGTTACCTTCAACTATTTGGATAATATCCCCTTTCGTGAAAAGCTAAAAGAACGTCTTTCTGCAATTTGGAACTATGAAAAAATTGGAGCGCCTTTTAAGGAAGGAAATTACACCTATTTCTATAAAAATGATGGACTACAAAATCAATACGTCATTTATCGCTACAAGACAGGAGCAAATCCAGATACCGCCGAAGTATTTTTAGACCCAAACACCTTTAAGGAGGATGGCACGATTTCACTCGGTGGCACCAGTTTTTCGGAAGATGGTAAAACATTGGCCTACGCCATTTCCGAAGGTGGGAGCGATTGGCGTAAAGTCTTGGTCATGGACGTAGAGACCAAGGAAATCGTTGAGGACACTCTGCGAGATATCAAATTCAGTGGAATGTCTTGGTATAAAAATGAAGGTTTTTATTATTCAAGCTACGATAAACCTAAAGGAAGCGAGCTTTCCGCGAAAACTGACCAGCACAAAGTTTATTATCATAAATTGGGTACTCCACAATCTCAAGATGAGTTGATTTATGGCGGTACCGAAGCCCAAAAGCACCGGTACATTTATGGTGGCGTAACAGAAGATAACCGATATTTAGTTATTTCCCCAAGAGTCTCCACCTCAGGAAATAAATTAATGATTAAGGATTTAACACAGCCAAATTCTGAATTTGTCACCATTTTGGACCATACTGATAGTGACACGTACATCATCGAAAATGAAGGTTCAAAATTATTCTTGGTAACCAACTTGGATGCACCAAATCAAAAAATTGTTACGGTTGATGCTGCAAATCCAACTCCGGAAAATTGGGCGGATTTTATCCCTGAAACAGAAAATGTTCTTAGCCCTTCAACAGGAGGAGGTTATTTCTTTGCAACCTATATGGTAGATGCCATTTCAAAAGTGTTACAATATGATTACGAAGGTAAATTGGTTCGAGAAGTAGAACTTCCCGGTGTAGGAAGTGCCGGAGGCTTTGGTGCTAAAAAAGAAGATAAAGAGCTTTATTATTCTTTTACCAATTATGTGACACCTGGTAGTATTTACAAATATGATATTGTAAGTGGTAATTCAAAGTTATTTAGAAAATCGGCAATAGATTTCAATCCCGATAATTATGAAAGCAAGCAGGTGTTTTACAATTCTAAGGATGGCACCAAGGTACCAATGATAATTACCCACAAAAAGGGATTAGAGCTCAATGGTAAAAACCCAACCATACTTTACGGATACGGAGGTTTTAATATTAGCCTAACCCCTTCATTCAGTATTACAAATGCGGTATGGATGGAACAAGGTGGTATTTATGCCGTACCAAACCTTCGTGGAGGTGGTGAATACGGAAAAGCTTGGCACGATGCGGGTACAAAAATGCAAAAGCAAAACGTCTTTGATGATTTTATTTCTGCAGCAGAATATCTAATCGATAATAACTATACCTCGTCAGACTACTTAGCCATTCGTGGCGGCTCAAATGGCGGATTGTTAGTGGGTGCAACCATGACCCAAAGACCTGAACTTTTTAAAGTTGCACTTCCTGCAGTAGGTGTGCTTGACATGTTACGTTATCACACGTTTACCGCTGGTGCTGGTTGGGCTTATGACTACGGCACAGCTGAGGATAGCAAGGAAATGTTTGACTATCTCAAGGGTTATTCTCCGGTCCATAATGTGAAAGAAGGTGTTGAATATCCTGCAACTATGATAACCACAGGTGACCATGATGACCGTGTCGTCCCTGCACATAGCTTTAAGTTTGCGGCCGAATTACAAGACAAACAATCTGGAAATAACCCGACCTTAATCAGAATCGAAACCGATGCCGGTCATGGGGCTGGAACTCCAGTAAGTAAGACTATTGAACAATACGCAGATATTTTTGGTTTTACGCTTTATAGTATGGGCTTTGAAGTCTTGCCAAGCGAAACCGATAGTAAAGTAAAAGGTTAATTCAAACCAATAAAGAGGTTTTTAAAAATCTATTTAATTAAGCGATTTAACATTAATTCATTAAAAAAAGAAGCCAATCCAGGCTTCTTTTTTTAAATCCTTAGAAATCTCGATAAAAAATGGTAGCTTTAACTCCTTCTTAACAGAATGAAGCGGTTTAATAAACCCTTAGTTTTTGTCTAAGATTGCTACTTAAAAATGAAAAATTATTATCCATTTATTATTTTATGCCTTTTCGCCTTGTTTTCGTGTCAAAATGAAGACGATGGATTAGTGCCAATTGAAATTGAAACGCAGGCAGATACCGTTTCAGTTTTTCAAAACTCTGAGGTTGACATTTTTATATTTTCAAATGATACTAATATCCCGATAAATGGGAGTTTAATTATTGGAAATCCAAATAAAGGAACTGCGACTATTATTGATGGCAACTCCACTCCAAATAATCCTAGTGATGATTATGTGAAATTTACTGTTAACCCTAATGAAACCGGTTTGGATAGCTTTGAATACACCGTATGCGACAGTTCAAATAACTGCAAAACTGAAACGGTCTCAATTGAAATAACAAGTAACTCAGTTGTAGCCTTCAATTTAGACAGCATGCCTTATCAGACCCTTTCTGAATATAATCTGTTTGAGGGGGAGCTTAAAAATCAAGAACCAACCTTTGGAGTTGTACCCTACGTTCTTAATTCGAAGTTGTTCACTGATTATGCTAAGAAAAAACGCTTTATTTGGCTACCAAATAACACCAAGGCAAGCTATGCAGATGATAATTCGATATTGGATTTCCCTGTCGGTGCCATAATCGTCAAAAACTTCTATTATGATGATGTTTTACCAAACTTGGAGACCAAAATCATTGAAACCAGAATTATGATAAAGAAACAGTCTGGTTGGATTTTTGCTGAATATGTTTGGAACGAGGCTCAAACCGAAGCCACGCTTGATAATAATGGAAGTTTTGTAAACCTTGAATGGATACAAAACGGCGAAACGCTTTCAACTAATTATAGAGTGCCTTCTGAAGCCGAGTGTTTAACCTGTCACAAAATTTCTGAAGTTCCAAAACTCATTGGTCCCAAGCCTCGAAATCTAAATTTGGTTTACACCTATGAAGACGGCAGCTCAAACCAGCTCGATAAATTAGTTGAAATTGGGTATTTAGAAAATAATCTGCCAGGTACAATACCTGTCACACCCGATTATACTGATGAAAGTATTGATTTAGAATTACGGGTAAGAGGATACCTAGACATCAACTGCGCACATTGTCACGCTGATGATACACATTGCGACTATCGTCCAATGCGAATGGCATTTCAAGACACTAGCAACTTGACCAATATTGGTGTTTGTGTTGACCCAGATACTGATTTAGGAGAAGATTTAGGTCATATTGTTGAACCTGGAGATTCTAGAAACTCGGTCTTACACTTTAGAATAAACTCTACTGAGGAATCCAATCGAATGCCATTACTAGGTCGAACAATTGTTCATGCCGAAGGTGTGGCACTTATTGAAGAGTGGATTGACTCTTTAACAGATAATTGCAATTAATTTATTATCCATGAAAAAACAACTATCCCTCACTATTCTATTTATTCTGGTTGCTTTTACGGCAATAGCTCAGACTTTAAATCAACCTGCTAATTGGCCAAATGTCAATTGGTCATTAACTGGTAATTATGATAACGACCATCTAGACGCAAATCCAACTCTTGACACCTCGTTTTCATTTGACGATGATGATGCTGGAAGTAGCTCCATTAATGCAATTGCCGCTGAATCACCCGTAATTGACCTAACGGCAGCGTCTAATGCTGGAGAAAACACCATTGTGGTTACGTTTGATTTTGTTTATAGAATATTTCAAGCTGAAACCTTAAACCTTCAATACTGGGATGATGATAATTCAACTTGGGTTACGTTTGGAGACGACTTAGCGCAAAATTCAGGCTTATCTAATAACTTTTGTACTGGTAATTTTGTACCATTTTCAAGTGAAGGTCTAAACATTAATGCATTTTCAGCCAATCAACTCCAAAATTTTAGGTATCGTATTTTTTACGACGATAATACCTCTTGGGGATATGGGTTCTGTATAAATTCTCCTATAATCACTTCACAACTTCCACCACTTTGCCCAAACGTAAGTGGCCTGACCGTAGATAACATTGGTGCCACAAGTGTTGATGTGTCCTGGACTGCAGGCGGTACGGAGACCACATGGGAAGTAGCCGTTGTCCCAGCAGGTGATCCAACACCAAGTTCAGGTACTTTGGTAACAACTATTCCTTATACGATTACAGGATTAAATCAGTTAACCGATTATATTGTATATATAAGGGCAGATTGTGGTACTGACGGTGTTAGCACATGGTCAAACGCATCTTTTACTACAGGGTTTGATGACTCTAACTACCCAGTGACATTCACCCAAAGCAACTTTCCTACCAATGGAGTTTACGACAGAGCAATCGTTGATATGAATGGTGATTATTTGGATGATATTGTTTCAGTAAGCAACAATAATATCAACATACATTTTCAAAATAATTCTGGAGGTTTCACTGAAGAGAACTTCCCAACCACCAATGCTGATAACCTACCCAGTTGGAGTTTGGCCGCGGGTGATATTGATGGAAACGGTTTTAACGATTTACTTTACGGCGGAGGAAGCGGGGTTACATTTATGCAGGCAAATGACACTGGAACTGCATTTACCGAGATTTCCGGCCCAGATTTCGTATTCTCACAACGTTCAAATTTCATTGATATAGACAATGATGGCAATCTTGACGCCTTTGTTTGCCATGATATTGATCCAAATGTGTATTACATAAATGATGGTTCTGGTAATTTGACCTTTTATCAAGGACAAAGCGCAGAATTACCCAACGGTATTGGGCTAACACCTGGAGGAGGAAACTATGGTACCGTTTGGATTGATTACGATAATGATCGTGATATGGACCTGTTTATTGCCAAATGCCGTGGCGGTAATACTCTAATTAGTATCAATGAACTTTGGCGTAATGATGGTAATGGCGTATTTGTAAATGTTGCAGATAGTAGTGGTTGGTATGATAGTAATTATCCTGGTGTCGGTCATGATAATTCCTCAAACTTAGGTGATGCTATCCAGACATGGTCTTCAGCATGGGCAGATTTTGATAACGATGGCGATATGGATGTATACGTAGGTGCAAGCAGCAGTTCTAATGGTCTATCTAAATTAATGGAAAATAATGGTGATGGCACTTTTACAGATATAACCGCAGGTTCGGGAGTATTGAATGCAAATATGGGAATTGAAAATGCGCCAGCCGATTTTGACAATGATGGTTTTGTTGATATTCTTTCAAACGGAGATATTCTATTCAATAATGGGGATTTCACATTTACTAATTTTTCTGTAAACATGCCCAGCAGCGGTTCAATTGGAGATGTCAATAATGATGGTTTTCTTGATGTGTTTAATGGAAATCTATTCTTGAATGACACTAACTCAAATAATTGGCTAAAAATAATTACCGTAGGCACAGAAAGTAATTTAAATGGTATTGGTGCTCGTGTTGAAATTACCACTCCGTCAGGAACCCAGATTAGGGATGTTAGAAGTGGTGAGGGTTTTAGATACATGAGTTCTTTAAATACCCATTTTGGTCTAGGCACAGATTCTACAATTACTAATATTACCGTTTACTGGCCTTCAGGAATAATCGACAATGTTTCAAATCCTTCGATTAATTCTACCCTAACAATTGTTGAAGGAGAAACTTTGAGTATCCCTGATGAATCATTATCAGATTTAGCAATCTATCCTAATCCTGTAAAAGACATGCTTTACATCAAAACTAAAGGTAATGTTGTAGATAAGGTGGCCTCTGTTTTTGATATTAATGGCAAACTTATTTTTAGCCATAAATTAACGAATGACACTTTAGACGTATCAAAATTAAACTCTGGAATATACTTTTTAAGATTGGAATCCCAAGGAAAAACAATGAGGAAGAAATTTATAAAATTGTAATTGTCTTTACTATTTTAAAAAACCGCTCAATTTATGTTGAGCGGTTTTTTTAATTTCGTAAGATGCTACAAGCAAAGGGGCTGAAATTCGGATATAAAGGGAACTCAATCGTTCTCGATAATATTTCGTTCAATGTAGAACGAGGTGAACATCTATCCATAATTGGTGAAAGTGGTTCTGGCAAAACAACACTGCTAAGATTACTTCGAGGCGAATATGACCTAGATAAAGGTGAGATTTTTTGGAAAGACCAACAAGTTCTTGGACCAAAATTCAATTTGGTCATTGGCTACGATTTTATGAAATACGTCTCGCAGGAATTTGACCTTATGCCATTTATTTCAGTTGCGGAAAACGTTGGCAAACATCTCTCCAACTTTTACAAAACCTCCAAAAAAAAACGCATCAAAGAACTTTTGGAACTTGTTGGCCTTATTGAATTTAAAGACACCAAAGTCAAACTGCTTTCAGGTGGCCAGAAACAAAGGGTAGCCTTGGCTAGAGCTTTGGCAAAAGAACCTGAAATATTATTGCTTGACGAGCCATTCAGTCATATTGACAATTCACAAAAACTGCAATTACGACGTAATGTTTTCAACTACCTAAAAGAAAAAAAAGTAACCTGCATTGTTGCCACACACGACCGTGAGGATGTATTGGGATTTGCCGACAGAATGATTGTTTTGAATAATCAAAAAATTGCAGTTGATGATAAACCAGAAAAGCTTTATCAAAACCCGAAAACAGATTTAATTGCCGCCTTCTTTGGGGATTTCAATCGACTTGAATTTTCCGGAGAAAATCAAATTATCTTCAGCCATCAATTGAAAAAGGTCAAACACTCCGAACTCGAGGTAGAGGTAGAGGTCTTAAAAAGCTACTTTAAAGGCAATCATTATTTAATTGAAGCTAGTAATACCAAAAATGAAAAACTATTTTTTGAAAATGAAACCGCGCTCAAAAGCGGAGAGACCGTTTTTTTGAAAGTCAGCAAATAGCGTAAGCTCCAAATCTACCGTGATGCGATAATGAAACGATTGAATCTAATTTTTCTTTATCCAATACTAAATAAGGCATCCCATTGATGGCCTTATTTATAACTAGTTTCTCAGGTCTTATATTATCAGTGAAAGTGCTCCAGATGGTACTTCTCAATTTTTCTCTCACCTCATCGCTTTGATGTTGATGTTGTTTCGATTTCAACTCAAAAATTTCCCGTTTTAGATGTATTTTTTTAGCTTTTTGATAAGCCAAAGAATGTACAAACTCATTGGTCATTTCAGTGATAGTCTCATAGTGATTGCCCAAGACATTCACCGTTCCAATGCTTTCTGAAATCAAACTACAGGACAACTTTTTCGGATTGAAAAATGGATTTGCCTCGTCGCGACGGTACGCCTTATAGGCAGCTTCTTTCATGCTCCAAAGCCTCCAGACTATTTTATGTTTATCTGGCGAAGAGAAAATAATTTGCCGTTCATTTTCAGTAAATATTTTTTCTAGAAATCTTGGTCTTTTCCAGTTTGAAGACATTTCGGCAAAACTCAAATCGACGATGTCATTGCCAATCATTTTTCAGCTAATTTACGTTCTATAATGGTCATAGCTGACTTTACCGAGGTCATTTGCTCCATATCATCGTTTTCGATTCTGATGTCAAATTCATCCTCGACATCCAAGACCACATCCACTAAATTTGCAGAATTTATTTTTAAATCGTTTATAAAATCTGTGTTTTCAGAAAGATTTTTGAACGCCTCATCATCTTGGATGTAAGGTTGAACGATTGCTTTTAGTTTTTCTATCAGTTTTATCTTGTCCATATTTTACTTTCAAAAAACCGTTTGGTCTGTTGGTGGGTTTTATCTGTCTCTTCGAGTAATTTTAAAACTTTTTAAAGATAACACAAGCATTCACATCCCCAAATCCAAAACTAGCTTTTGCAATAATATTTAGTTCGGTTGCTATAGTTTTTTTTGCAATCTTATTCTCAGGAATTAGCTTTAAGATTTCAGGGTGAACATCTTCACAGTTGATATTTGGAAATACCATTTGTTCTTCAAATTGAAGCACCGTTGCAACACATTCAATGCTGCCTGCTGCAGCTAAACAATGGCCCACCATTCCCTTGAAAGAATTAATATATGGAAAATCAGAATCTCTTAAATCTAAAGCACTCGTCCAGTTTTCAATTTCAAGCGCATCTTTTGAGGTAGCGGTTAAATGGCCATTGATCGCATCAATATCCTTACTGGAAATATTGGCATTTTTTAGAGCTTCACTAATGCAACGTTGAACAGCTAAGGCGTTAGGAGCGGTCATGGTACCACCATTACGCTGACCTCCCGAATTCACATTTCCACCAAGAACCTCTGCGTAAATTTTAGCACCTCTTTCTCTGGCGCTTTGTAGTGATTCTAATACGAAAGCACCAGCTCCAGAACCGGGCACAAAACCGGAGGCTGTAGCACTCATTGGTCTCGAACCTTTTTCAGGAGCTTCATTATGCTTGAAAGTCATGACCCGCATTGCATCGAAACCTCCCCAAATATAAGGCCCGTCATCGCTACAACTACCAACGAGCATTCGTTTAGCATGGCCATTTTTTATACGTTCGTAACCCATCAAAATAGCTTCGGTTCCCGTGGTACATGCCGAAGAGTTTGTAGTTACCTGATTGCCAAAACCCAAAATACCACCTAAAAATGCGCTTATCCCACTAGCCATAGTTTGC
This sequence comes from Bacteroidota bacterium, assembly GCA_039025415.1. Lineage (GTDB taxonomy): Bacteria > Bacteroidota > Bacteroidia > Flavobacteriales > Flavobacteriaceae > Psychroserpens. Next base: position 16,795 of record JBCCOJ010000024.1, read on the forward strand.
ACAACCACGGTACTCCCCAATCGGCGGGTCTGATTATCATCAATTTTATAAATGGCCTCCCGAAATTTTTCAACCCCTGAAGTTCCAGCACCAAAAATAATCCCACTGTCAAAATCCAATTCAGAATTTTCATCAATGCCAAATCTGGCATCCCGCCAAGCATCCATACCTGCAATGCAACCGTATAAAATACCATTGCTATTAAATCCGCGTAATTGAAGTGGCGTAAGGTATTCAAGTTTTTTTTCTTCAGAAACTTCGGGAATACCGCCGATGCAACAAGAAAAATTGAGATCTTTAAGATTTTGATGAAATGTAATCCCTGATTTTCCTGATTTTAAAGCTTCTTTAAAGTTCTCAAGACCTACACCGTTGGGAGATACCACCCCGAGACCTGTTATCACTACTCTATTTGTCGATTCTTGAGATATATTATTCATCATTATCGCTCTAAAAGATTCATTCCTTCACCATTCCAGATATTAAACCTCTGCAAACTAATTCCTCTTTTTCGTTTAGCATTTTCACTTTACATTTTAGCTTATTGAATCTAAATAGTTCCTTTTCTGAAATAACCGTAACCTTCTCTTCGGGATAAACGGGAATATAAAAGTCAATCTTACTCGAAGTCAAAGCAACTTCAGGGCTTTTTCCCTCAGAAATATCATATCTTTTTAAGAAAATACCAAGGCATACAAGACCAATTTGCGCCATACATTCCGTAAGAATGACGCCTGGCGTTACGGGATAATTTTTAAAATGACCCTTGTAAAAAAAAGAATCTTTAGGAAAGGTATAGTTGCCAATTACCCTATTTTCTGAAACATCAGTGAGCTCATCAACAAACAAGAATGGTTGTTGGTAGGGTAAAAGTGATATGATTTCTGAATATTTCAATTTTATTACGTCTTTTTAAAAACTAAAATGTTTTCAAACCCTTTCAGTTCTTCTAATTCATCGCTTGACACCATCACGCCTGTCTGATGGCGAGGCAAGTCATTACTTTTTTTTCGAGGAAGCAAATTCACTCCTTCTCAAAAAAAGGGATTAACTCGTTATGATACAATTGATTACCATTAAAACCTGCTAGGTTATTGCGAGGCACGAAGCAATCTCGGTTATTTCTGAAAGCCTAAGATTACTTCCCACTTCGTACCTCGTGGTCGTAATGACGTCTTTATTTTTAATAATAATTCGTTAACTTAAGGATTCCCCGCCATCAACCTTAATAACAGTTCCGTTAATCCACTTCGCTTCATCCTTACTCAATAAATAAACCACATTGGCGACATCTTCAGGAGTAGTTAATCTTCGGTATGGATTACGCCTTATTGCATGAGCCTTTAATTTATCACTTCCGGGAATCATCCTGAAAGATGCCGTGTCGGTCATTCCAGCTTGAATGCAATTCGCTCTAATTCCAAATGGAGCAAATTCTAAAGCTATATTTCGGGTAATGGCTTCCAGGCTAGCCTTTGCTGTGGAAACAGCCGCATAATATCCCCAAGCTTTGGTGTTTCCCTCACTAGTAAAACTTAATACTCTTGCATCATCAGCAAATAAATTCGCTTTAAAAAGTGCTGCGGTCCAACTGTACAAACTAATCGCCATCGCATTTATGGTCAAGCCGAAATCGTCTGACTTCAAAACAGGCTCTTGGTCAGAAATCATGGGCTTTAAATTACCTTTTGCAATACTGTGGACTAAGGTTTTTATTTTTCCTGTTTCAGTAAAAATCGACTCTAGTTCTTCAATGACCTCAGCCTGTTTTTCATCCTTTAGGATATCTACGTTATACGATCTAAAACTTACGCCAAAGGAAGAAATATCGTCAAATTCAATTTGAACAGTTTCAATATTAGCCCGTGAATCACGGTGAAGCACGCAAATATTCATGCCGTGCTTTGCTAATTTTTTAGCAGTCGCTAAACCTAGTCCACTTGAACCACCAAGGATAATTGCCCATTGGTTTTTATCTTTAAAGTCTTTATTAATCATGCCTTACATTAGCGCCTCCCGAAATTACAAAAAGGTAATTTCGACCTCGCCCAAGGGGAGGTGGTTTGTTAAATTCAATTGAAATTTTGCATATATCATTCCTCCTAGATTTTCATGAAGTTACCACCTCAACAAAATCCGCTGTGCCGAAAAGCCTGGACCAAAACTAAGCATCAATCCAATATCTCCTTTTGGTAAATTTTTATCTATAAATCGTTCAAGAACATATAAAACAGTGGCGCTGCTCATATTTCCGTAAAGTTTTAAAACTTCTTTGGTATCATCAATGTTTTTGTCCAGAGACCCGAATAATTCTTCTACGGTTTGTACGATTTTTTTCCCTCCAGGGTGAAACACCAAGTGATCAACATCAGAAATTTCTAAATCATTCTGCTCCAAAAATGGATGAATGATTTTCGGGAAATGACTTGAAATGGTTTCTGGTACCGATTTATCCAAAATCATCTGTAGGCCTGTATTCACCAATTTAAAACCCATCATTTGTTCTGCATCATAGAAATGGTACATGGCTTCATCTAACATTTCAGGACCATTTTCATTGTTATAAGATGACAAGATTACTGCTGCAGCACCATCTCCAAAAATGGCGGCACTAACAATATTTACCATTGAATAATCATCCAACTGAAAGGTTGCCGTTGGTGCTTCAACCGCAATTACTACCGCGCGCTTATTTGGATTGGCCTTTAAAAAATTCTTGGCGTATATCATACCCGAAACCCCTGCAGCGCAGCCCATTTCAGTAACTGGTAACCTTACAGTGTCTTGCTTCATCTTAAGGTTATTAATGAGATAGGCATCCATAGAAGGTATCATGATACCGGTGCAACTCACCGTGATAATGTAATCAATGTCGGTGGGTTTCAGTTGGGCCTTTTCCAACGCCTTTACCAATGAAAGCTCAGCTAACTTTACTGTTTCACGGGTATAAATATCATTTTTCTCTTCAAAAGAGGTTTTGGTAAACACATCTTCGGGTGCCATGATAGAATAGCGCTTATCAACTCCAGCATTTTCAAAAAGCTTAATCACTTTACGCTGAAAACGTTCCTCTTGACCTTCAAGCCAAACGTTCAACAGGGGGATAATATCTTTGGTCTCCCTGAAATAGTTTGGAAGTTGCTTAGCTACAGATGTTATTTTTACTTTAGACACAAATCTCTTTATTTTAATTGGGGCTTTTTAATTTTTAGCTATGCTCGGGATTTTAGTACAATAGTGAATTCAAATCAGTATTTATGGATTTTGATTGTTTTAAAATCCACTGATATCTAAAGGCCCATTTCCATTTTATTTTAAAGTCCATATGAAGCTCTTGGGATATCTTAATCAATTCTTTCTTTTTGAAACCTCTAAGTACTGATGTCAAACCATCTTCAACGATGGTTTGGTTACTTATTGTCAAACTCAACAATTTGAACAGGTAATAAGCCATACGATGGCGATGGATGTCATTGACTACGACACCTAAATTGGCACGGTCTACAACTGGCTTTAAAAATTTCAATAATTCATCTTCCTTAAAATGGTGAAAAAACAGGGTTGCGAGAACAACATCAAATTCTATACGCCCGAAAGCTTCTGAAAAGATATCCATTTGACGATATTCTATATTTGGATAGCCTTTGGATAGCCTTTCGGCGTAAGCCACTGTATTTTCATTGGCATCTATACCCAATAATTGAAATTTGTATCCCTTTTTTTTACCAAATTCTGCGACTTCTCGCAGTATATCCCCACTACCGCAACCTAAATCCACTATGGTTAAGGGTTCTTTTTTTGGGTGATGTTTTAATAGTTTTTTCAATCCATTTAAAGTCACGCGATGCCCGCCCAACCAACGGTTAATTTTAGATAGTTTGTCTAAGGAATCATGGAGTATTTCGCCATTATAATCGAAGTCGTCCATAATCTCCTGAGCATCGCTCCTGTATTTTGTATCGACCATTATACTCATTGAATTTTCATGGGGTTTCCGTGGGTTCGCTTAATGATTTTTGGAAGCACACCAGGGAATAATTTTATAATCTTCAAACATAGGTCGGCTAGGCTATCATTCCTAAAAATTGATGCAATAAAATGTCCTGTTTTCAAACGTTTTTTAAAGTTGGTATTCCAAGCTTCGGCGTATGCTTTCTCAAATTGTTTTCGGGTTTCAATTTTTCCTCGAAGATAATCAATAATCAAGTTGGAAGCTAACGCAGCGCTACGAATTGCCATACCCATTCCATTGCCACAAAGCGGATGGATCATACCTGCTGAATCGCCACACATAATTATATGATTTTCAACGGGTGCTTTGGTTTCAAATGAAATTTGGCTGATGGTTAAGGGGCTTTTAAAAAGCGGTTTTGATTTCTTAAACATCTGCTTCAGGGCTCTATTCTTAAACAGCACTTTCTTTTGAAATTCGTCAATATCCTTGTATTTTTTAAAAGCTTTAAAACTGGTTATGTAGCAAAGGTTAATTGCATTAGTCTCAACTTTTGACAGTCCACAATAACCGCCCTTGAAGTTGTGAAGAGCTACCAAATCATCCGGAAAATTACCTTCAACGTGAATTTTTACACCAAGATAGGGGGATTTTTGCTTAATGAATTCTCTGTTGAGATTCACGTCAAGATTTGAGCGTTTGCCAAAGCTACCAATAGCGATTTTGGAAGTAAAATGTTGTTCTTTTTTGGTGCGAACCTCAAACTTACCTTCTTCAAATTCAATTCTGTTCACCGTCTCTTGAATGACTTTCACCCCTTGGGCCACCGCTTTTTCAGCTAAAAGCGCATCGAGGGCGTAGCGACTTATTCCAAAACCTCCCAACGGCAAATCACAGGAAATCAATTTGTTATTGGTAGTGGTTAATTCCAATTTCGAAATTTGCTTGGCACCATGTTCAAAAACATCAATCCCCAAAAAATTTAGATACGGTAATACCTCGTTACTCACGTACTCACCACAAACCTTATGTTTTGGATAGTTGTTTTTTTCAAATAATAAAATCCCAAACCCAAATTTTGAAAGATGTATTGCAGCGCAAAGCCCAGCGAGGCCACCGCCGATGATGATGCAGTCTGTTTGGTAGTTGGGCATATTGGTAAAATTCTAAAATTATAGAAATTCCTACTAACAAACATCTTGCATGGTAAATTTCTGACCTCTAAATTCCACATTATCATTTACCTTTTTTCCCAATAATGCCTGCCCTATCGGCGATGCACTGGATATTGCATAAAATTTGGTGCCATTAACTTCAATTTCACCAAGACTAACAGAGATGAAATAATTGGCTTTGTTTGTAAAAACGAGACTGCCCAACCCAACTGATTTTGCAGATTGAGAACTGTTTATTTTGGTCAAAATGATTTGATTTTTTTCAATCTCAGCAAGACGCTCGCCTAATTTTTCGCGTTCCAATTGAATCATCGCTCGTCCAGTCTCGTGTTTATCACCAGCAGAACTTTTAGTTTCAGAGTTTAGGGATTCATGAATGTCTTTAATCTGCTTTTGGATACTTTGCAGACGTGTTTCGACTAACTGAATGCATTTTTCAAGCAATAGTGGCTTTAAATTAAGCATGTCATTCATTTTCCGTTTCGTAATAGAGTGGCCCAAAAAAATACATCTGTTTTACAATCCAAGACTTTCTAGCCTCAATATAAGGTGTCGCAGGATTAGCACGATACCTTAAAGGACTTGGTAAAATAGCAGCAATAGCCACCGCTTCGTATTTAGTGAGATTGCTTGATGATTTTTTAAACCAGAATTTCGAAGCGGCTTCAGCGCCATAGACACCATCGCCCATCTCAATACTGTTGAGATATACCTCCATGATGCGCTCCTTGCTCCAAAACAATTCAATCAAAAAGGTAAAATAGGTTTCCATTCCCTTTCTAAACCAACTACGTTTTGGCCAAAGAAATACATTTTTTGCGGTTTGTTGACTTATGGTGCTTGCCCCTCGCAATTTTTTACCTTTTTTATTGTTTTCGTAAGCCTTCTCGATTGCCTCAATATCAAAACCATTATGTTTCAAAAATAATTGGTCTTCAGAACAAATGACGGCCAATTGTAAATTTTGGGAAATATCCTCAATATCCACCCAATCATGTTGCCATGTGGTTCGAGTTTCAGCAGGTTGCTTATAATATCTAATGGCCATTAATGGTGTTATGGGGACTGGAAGCCATCTGTAAATAATTACAATGACAATGGAAAATACAATACTCCAAAGTATGGTTTTGAGGGCAAATTTTAGGAGGCGTTTTAGCAATTGGAATCGAAATATTTACAATTTAATTCTATTTAAATAAGACTCAACAGCTTATTACTATAATTAATTGGTTATTTAAGCCAGTTCATTTTTTTCTTGATAAAAAAAC
>JBCCOJ010000025.1:0-22669 GCA_039025415.1 Bacteroidota bacterium
CATGAAAAGACTATTGCTTGTTTTGATTGCCATTTCCATAATGGGATGTGAGAAAGAGGAGAAAATTGATTATGCATTAGTATCGGGAAAAATTGAAAATTCTAAGGCACAAAAAGCACTCATTGAGACCGTAGGCTTTAAGTCGGAAATTTCCATCTCAGTTGATGGTGTTTTTTCAGACACCTTAAGGATTCCTGAGAATGGATTTTATAATTTGAACATCGGTAGGGAGTTTACTCCAATGTTTATAGCTCAAGGAGATAGTATCCACATTTCCATAGATGCCAAGAAATTTGATGAAAGCATCACATATACAGGTACTGGTGCGGCCGAAAATAATTATTTAGCCCAAAAGATGCTGGATGACGCTTCAGTTAAAGCGAATTCTGCTGAATTTTATTCCTTGAATGAATCTGAATTTAAATCAAAAGTCTCTGAAATCACTGAAAAAAATCAAACGTCCCTAGAGGCGCTTGTTGAAGCCGACAAAGACTTTTTAATAACCGAAAAACAGAATTTGGTCTACGACGAATACGCGTTGCTACAAAGTTATAAGCAAAGCCGCTCTTATTTTACAAAAAATCAAGGCTTTGAGGTTTCCGATACGTTTATACCAGAGGAGCTTAAAAACATGGTTTATGATGACCCAAAAGCTTATAAAAGCTCCATAAGTTATAAACAAATGGCACTGCGGAATACTATGAACAGCATGTTCGAAACTATTGGAAATGATATTACCACGGTCTCAACAGAAGATTTAGGAGCCATAAATGATATAAAAATCCCAGCATTAAAGAATGAAGTTGTGTCGTATTTATCTGGGTTTTTAATCTCTCCGAGTAATGAGAACATGAAGGATATTTATGAACTTTTTATCGCCAACACCTCCGACGACGACGTAAAAAAAGGAATTACAGATACTTTTGAAAAAAATAAAAATTTAATGAAGGGCATGCCATCTCCCAAATTTGTTGACTACGAAAATCATAAGGGTGGTGAAACCTCATTGGACGATTTAAAAGGAAGCTATGTTTATATTGATGTATGGGCAACATGGTGTGGACCTTGCATTCGTGAAATACCCTCGCTAAAGGAAGTCGAGAAAAAATTTCATGGGCAAAATATAGAATTTGTCAGTACTTCAATTGATCAAGCCAAAGACTATGAAAAATGGAAAACCATGGTTGATGAAAAGGAGTTGGGTGGCTCTCAATTATTTGCGGATAATGATTGGCAATCAAAGTTTGTTCAAGATTATGCCATCCAAGGTATACCAAGATTTATCTTAATTGATCCTGATGGCAAGATAGTAAGTGCAGATGCACCAAGACCTTCTGACCCTAAACTCACTGCAATGTTGGAGTCTGAGCTAAATAGTCAAGAAACTAATTCTAAAATGTAGAGGTTTAGTCAATTTTAAATAAATAAGACCTCCTAGGTTTTGACTTGTTAGCTGAAGTTTTGGCGTGAGTTGAAAATTTGGGAGGTCTTTTTTATTTTGAAGGATTATTTAACGATTTCTAATTCTTTGTTTAAGTATTACCCTCGTTTGATTCTTCAACAGGTGATAAGTCTTGTTGTGCGAACAAATCCAGAAAAGCAGGTCCAAAGCCATTAATCCCGTCTGAAGCCATTAGACTTTGGTAGCCTGTTTTTTCAATAGCTATATCCGCCGATTTACCATGAAGGTAAACTCCAAATTTGGCGGCCGATAATGAATCATAGCCCTGAGAAATCAAGCCCGTAATTGCACCAGCTAAAACGTCCCCTGTTCCTGCAGTAGCTAATCCGGGATTACCCGTCGTATTTATAAAGCTTTTGTTTTTATAAACTGTGATGGTATTTGCGCCTTTAATTACGATTATTAAATCGTATTTCACCGATAACGTTTTGGCTTTCTCAAGTTTTTCAAAGTCATCCCTCCAACTGCCAACCAATCTTTCCAACTCCTTTGGATGCGGCGTCAATACAGATTGGGGTGATAAATTTTCAAGTATTGATTTGTCTCTGGAGATCATATTAAGTGCATCGGCATCCAAAACTAAAGGAACATTGTTAGAACTTAAAAAGTTTTTTAAAGCGTCTTCAGATTTATCTGAAGTACCCATACCCATCCCTATACCAATTACCGTTGGCTCAATTTGAAAATTTATGTTGGTAATTTCGTTATCGGCTTCGTCTGTGAGGACCATTGCCTCCGGTAAAACAGACTGTAGAATATGATATCCACATTTGGGAATAAATGCGGTGACTAGACCAGCCCCTATTTTCAAAGCTGATTTACATGCAAGTAAAGCCGCCCCAATTTTGCCATAGCTTCCACCAATTATCAAACTATGACCATAATTACCCTTATGCGAAAACTTCTCTCTGGGTTTGTAAATAGGTAAGACCTCATTTTTACCGATTAGTTCAAATTCCGTTTTGGTATTAACCAAATAGTCTTGGTCTATCCCAATATCAAGTACTTCCCATTGACCACAGAACTTAGCCGTACTTGGTAAAAAGAAAATTAATTTTGGTGACTGAAAGCTTAGCGTAAAATTTGCCCATACCACGCCGTTTTCACTTTCTATCTTTTTATCTGTATAGACACCAGATGGCACATCAATAGCCAAGGTAAAAGCTTCGGTTTTTTTGAAATGTTGAAAAAGACCTTGCACCCAAGCATTTGGAGGCCGATTTAAACCAATCCCAAAAACGGCATCAATTATAATATCATCTTTTCCAATTTCTGGAAAATCTGCTTCACAATTCAGCATTTCAGGCCATACCTTAGCAGTTTCCTTAATTCTATCGTAGTTGACTAAAAAATCCTTAGATCGCTTATCGCTGCAATTGACAATATAGATTTTTACATTGTAGCCATGGATTAAGAGGTGCCTTGATACTACCAACCCATCACCCCCATTATTTCCAATACCACAAAATACATGAATTGGCACTTGAGCACCCTGCATGCGCATGTGCATCCAATTAAAAATTTGAATACCAGCACGCTCCATCAATTCAGTTGAGCTTATGTTTTGTCTTTCGGCAGTTAGCCTATCACCTTCGTAAATTTGTTCTTTGGAAAATATCTTCATTCTATTACAAACAATTCAAATATTGTCAAAATTTTCAGTTTTAAAATTCTTTAAACCAATAATAATCTCATTATGCTGAAATTAATGCAAAAGACCATCATAAATTTTTTAGTCTTAGTAAAAATAATACATTTGGTAGCTATTGGAGAGCGTTTAATCTAAATGTAAAAATCTAAATATCTTCTATAGATTTTCAAACTTTATTGAATCTTAATATTTCCGAATAAAAGAAATCCGAAAGAAATCGTATGAATGTTTTAAAATTTGGTGGAACCTCAGTTGGTTCAGCAGAAAATATAGAAAGAGTTATATCTATTCTAGAAAAGTCTGCAATCAATTCTAAGGTAATTGGTGTTGTATCTGCCATTGGTGGTATTACAGACCTATTATTGAGTGCCGGAGAATTAGCCCAGACTAAAGATAAAGGCTATTTGGAATGTTTTGACACTATTAGAAATATTCACCTCGAAATGTTATCTTCTTTATTGGGTTCCAAAAATACAGCGCTCCTGTGTAATCTGGAAGCTGAACTTCAAAGTTTGAAAGACTTTCTGGATGGTATTTACCTCATCAATGAACTTTCTGCAAAAACATCAGATAAGTTGGTGAGTTTTGGTGAACTTTTATCCTCTTACATTATTGCTGAAACCATGAAAAGTAGAGGTATTAACGCTGAACGAAAAAATAGTCAGGATTTAATAGTGACCAATTCTGTCTTTTCAAAAGCCGAAGTGAAATACGCTAAAACAAATGAAAATGTAACCAATTATTTTAAGCATGCCGAGGAAGCAATCACCATTCTTCCAGGTTTTATTTCTAAATCTGAAAATGGAGAAATCACAACCTTAGGTCGTGGCGGTTCTGACTTCACGGCTGCTATTGTCGCTGCAGCACTTAATGTTGAAAAATTAGAAATTTGGACTGATGTTAGTGGCATGTTTACAACAAATCCAAAGGCTGTAAAGCATGCTTTTCCGATTGAAAATCTGTCATATCAAGAGGCGATGGAACTATCCCATTTTGGAGCAAAGGTGATTTATCCACCAACAGTGCAACCCGTTTTAGACAAGAACATCCCGATTTTTATAAAAAACACGATGGCTCCCGAAGATATCGGAACAAAAATTTCGAGTAGCAGTGCAATGGCTAGTGGTAAAAACATAAATCCGGTTAAAGGCATTTCAAACGTAAATAATATCAATCTGCTAACACTTCAAGGTAATGGCATGGTTGGTATTCCAGGGTTCTCAAAGCGTCTTTTCGAGACCTTGGCCCAAAATAAAATCAATGTCATTTTTATAACCCAAGCTTCGTCAGAACATTCCATATGTTTTGGAGTTGAAGCCGGAGACTCAAATCTGGCCAAAGAATCGATTGATGAAACCTTTGAGAATGAAATTTCGCTTCGTAAAATTGACCCTTTAATCGTTGAGAAAGAACTTTCCATCATAGCTCTTGTTGGTGATAAAATGAAAAGTCATCAAGGTATTAGTGGAAAAATGTTCAGCACATTGGGTAAAAACAACATTAACATCAGGGCCATTGCCCAAGGTGCATCAGAAAAAAATATATCGGCAGTAATTGCAGAAAAAGACGTGAAAAAAGCACTCAATACACTACACGAAAGATTCTTTGAAACACCAACCAAACAGCTCAATGTATATATTACCGGTGTTGGGAATGTTGGGGAGAGACTGGTTGAGCAAATTAAGCAACAAAAAGGGTATTTGAAGGAGCAATTGAAGTTAAACCTTAAGGTTGTAGGCTTATCTAATTCCAGAACAATGGTATTGGATGCATCTGGTATTAATTTGACCAATTGGAAAGATAAGTTGAAAAATGGCCAAAAAGCGTCAAGTAAAGGCTTTCTTGAATCGGCGAGGTCATATAACCTGCGAAATAGTATTTTCGTTGATGTTACGGCAAATGCGGAAATCGCGGCGTCATATCCTGAATATTTAAAAGAAAGTATAGCGGTTGTAGCATGTAACAAAATAGCCTGTTCAAGCAACTTTGATACTTACAACCAATTAAAGTCGCTTTCGAGAAAATATAACGCTCCCTTTTTATTCGAAACCAATGTAGGTGCAGGGTTACCGGTAATTGATACTTTGAATAATCTCGTGGCATCCGGTGACAAAATCACCTCAATTCAGGCTGTACTTTCTGGCAGTCTAAATTATATTTTCAACAATTTCAATGATAAAACCAGATTTCACGATATCGTTAAGAAAGCTCAGATTGAAGGCTACACTGAGCCAGACCCAAGAATTGATTTGAGTGGCGTTGATGTAGCTAGAAAGATTTTGATTTTAGCGCGGGAGAGTGGCATTGAAATGAATCTTGAAGACATAGATAACCAATCATTTCTTACCCCAGAAAATGAACAGGCAAATACGGTTGAGGCGTTTTATGATAGCCTGATTGAACATGAGGACCATTTTCAAAGTCTCTACAATTCCGCAAAAAATAACAACGCACAGTTAAAGTACGTGGCCGATTTCAATGGCATAAAAGCACAGGTTGGTTTACAAGAGATTCCAGAAGGCCATCCCTTTTATAATCTCGAAGGAAAGGATAATATCGTCATGTATTATACAAAACGCTATCCAGAGCAACCCATGATAATCAAAGGGGCTGGCGCAGGCGCTGAAGTGACTGCATCTGGCCTATTTGCAGATATTATAAGGACCCTTAATAAGTAAATCTTCAAAAAGTAAAATTTTGAGCAAGGATAGTATTAGACTTTTTTCACCAGCAACGGTAGCAAATGTGTCCTGTGGTTTTGATGTTCTAGGGTTTTGCCTTGATACCATAGGCGATGAAATGATTGTTAAAAAAACCAAGGAAAAAGGGATAACAATTACAAAAATTGAAGGCTATGACTTGCCATTTGATGCTGAAAAAAATGTTGCTGGTGTATCCGCCATGGCCCTAATTGAAGATTACCAACCTGATTGTGGATTTGCAATTGAAATATATAAAAAAATTAAACCTGGAAGCGGTATTGGCAGCAGTGCGGCAAGTGCTGTGGGTAGCGTTTTTGGCATAAATGAACTTTTAGGGAATCCGTATGATAAAACCCAGCTTACTCAATTTGCCATTAAAGGTGAAGCCATAGCGAGTAAGTGTGAACATGCGGACAATTTAGCGCCCGCTATCTTTGGCGGATTTACATTGGTTAAATCCTGTAAGCCATTGAAAATATTGGAACTCCCAATACCGAAAGATTTGTTTGCTGTAATCCTGCATCCGCAAATCGAAATCAAGACCTCCGAGGCTCGCGATATCTTACCAAAATCATTTCCGCTTAGAAATGCCATTACCCAATGGGCCAATTTTGGAAGCTTTATTCATGGCTTACACACTAGTGATTATGATTTGTTGCGTGAATCACTTACAGATGTTATCATAGAACCCCACCGTAAGCAATTGATACCGAATTTTGACGAAGTGCAAACTGCTGCCTTGACCTCTGGTGCGCTTGGATGTGGAATTTCAGGTTCTGGACCTTCGATTTACAGCCTATGTAAAGGACTACATCAGGCAGAAGTAATAGGAACACGAATAAAAGAAATTTTTGAAAATACAGATATTGATATCGAACTTTATATTTCTAAAATCAATACAAATGGGGTTAAAATTTTGGATTAAATAATGGTTGAGAAGACAGGTAACAGGTGACAGAATTATAATAAGAATTCAGAAAAAATAAATTAAAATCGGAAACGTGAAGTCATAATTAAATTTTTGTCCTTGGTGTTCCGTCCTATGTCTATAAAATGAAATACTACAGCCTAAATCATAAAGCCGAAACCTCAACCTTTAAAAATGCATTAATTAAAGGGCTTGCCCCAGACCGTGGGCTTTATTTCCCACAAGAGATTAAACCATTACCCCAGTCTTTTTTTCATGAGATTGGAGATAAGTCTTATTCTGAAATTGCGTTTGAGACCATAAAACAGTTCATCAGACCTGAGATTCCAGAAGCGGTTTTAAAGGAAATCATTGAGGACACACTGTCTTTTGATTTTCCTGTAATTGAATTAAATAAGTCTATTTCAACTTTAGAATTATTTCACGGGCCAACGATGGCCTTCAAGGACGTTGGCGCAAGATTTATGGCGCGTTGTTTAGGCTATTTCAATCAGAACAACTCCAAAGATATTACGGTTTTAGTAGCTACTTCGGGTGATACTGGTGGTGCTGTGGCAAATGGCTTTTTAGGCGTTAAAGGTGTTAATGTCGTGATTTTGTATCCATCTGGGAAAGTGAGTGCAATCCAAGAAAAACAATTGACCACGCTCGGACGAAATATTAAGGCACTTGAGGTGGATGGCGTTTTTGATGATTGCCAAGATATGGTTAAAAAAGCCTTTCTTGATAAGCAATTGACCAGTAAAATACAGCTCACCTCTGCAAATTCGATAAACGTGGCACGCTGGCTACCTCAGTTATTTTATTTCATTTTTGCGTATAAACAACTTTATAAAAATCACGATAATATCGTTTTTTCCATACCTAGCGGAAACTTTGGAAATATTTGCGCTGGAATGGTCGCCCAAAAATTAGGATTGCCCGTTAAGCACTTTATAGCCTCAAATAATGCAAATAACGTTGTTACAAGATATTTAAACACAAAAGAATATGAGCCTAAACCCTCAATTGCTACGATTAGCAATGCGATGGATGTTGGCAACCCAAGTAACTTTATTCGCATACAGGAAATCTACAAAAATAGCTTTAAGGAATTAAGTGAAAATATGTCATCCTTTAGTTATACAGACAATGAGACCCGCGCTGCTCTACTCGAGCTATATCAAAACCATAACTACATTGCAGACCCACACGGTGCAGTTGGTTACTTGGGCTGCAAGGACTATTTGAAAAAACATCCTAAGGCCCACTGCGTATTTTTAGAAACGGCACACCCAACCAAATTCTTGGACGTAGTGGAAGCGGTCATTGAAACTAAAATTGACCTACCACCTCAAATTAAATCGGTCATGAACAAAAAGAAAGTAGCGACTAAAATTTCAAATTATGAAGATTTAAGAGATTTTTTACTTTGAGATTGCTAACTTCGACTTAGTCTAACTCGCGCATTTTGACTTCGCTCAATATAAACTTAATCGAAGTATGTATGGCCATCTCCGATTAAAAACATTTGCTCTAAATGAGATGTCTTCGTCCTACGTCCCTGTCTGCCGACAGACAGGCTCGTTATGACCTTTTCAAACATTTTGTTAAGGTTTAGGAATTTCAAGCTCATAAAAAATCAATTTTCCACCTTCATCTCCTCCCAAGTCGTTGAACCAGTATCGTATTCACCATTCATATTGAAGTTGGGGTCGTTGGTGCCAATATATTCACCATCACCATTTGTATAATAATATTGATTGGTGTCGTCAATTTTATAACCTTCCCCGGTATTTGGGTCATAAACATTGGTTTGGCCAGTTATGGCATTGTTAAATTGATCACTGGTCTTATCCATAACACCTTCACGGTAATAATAGCTGTCCCACGAATCCTGTCTTACTTTTTGCTGGCTTCGATTGTAGGCTTGATGACTTTGCCATTGAGAATTTAAATTCTGCTGTAATTGATTGTTATGCTTTCTTTGGTCAGCCAGTTGTTTCTGCCTTTGGCTATTGATGACTTGCACATACTGCCTATTGATTTGCTCATTTGCAAGTGCAAATAAAAAGTCATTCTTGGCCCGAGGATAAACTGCCTTTTCTGCATCAAGGGCACGTAGTGAATAACCCCAACTTGTGAAATTTTGCGAGCCTCTCACGATGTAATGATTCACGACCATCACACTTTTATTCCCTTCGTTATCTTCCCATTCAGTTATGTAAACCTCATTTTTACCTTGTTCTGGATTGGCCTTCCAAAATAAATCTTCAGTTTGTTTTGCCTTTTTGGTCAATACTGGTGAAAAATTAACCGAAACCAAACGGTTACCTCCCTTCTCAATTATGGTTTTCAAATCGCCATTGATAAATTGCTTGGCTGTTGCCACAGGCTTATAGGCCGTACCGTTTTTATTCATCCATTCTCTTACCATAGGGTCATCACTTGCGGTAAAACTATTGACGATTGTTCTAAACATTTTAATACCGTTAGGTCCTTCAGCCAAAATGGCATCATTTCGATTTTCTTGCTGCCAGGATATAGGTATCATCAAAACTGATTCGGTCATACCATTTGATAAAACCTTCAATGGTAATGGTTTTTTATTTGAATTGTTGTTTTGCTTTCGGCCAAAATCATTCTGTTGACCTTGATATTGGTTCAAATTGCCATCTTGATTTTGATTAGAAAAGCTTTGGTCATTTAAATAATAGTCTTCTTGATTATTTGAAGTCTGGTTATTATCATCGCCACAGGATACCATGAAGGCAGCGATAAGTAAAACTGAAAGGATAGATTTTTTATTCATCATATTTCTTTTATATTATATTATCGAAGAAGATGAGAAAATGTCATCATTAAATAGTATTTCATTAATAATTAAAACATGAATTTTTCAAAAGATAAATTAATTGTTGTTTTAATCTGTTTAGCCGTTTCAACCCTTATGTATTTTGTTTGGCCCAGGGTAAGCGGCCAGGAGTTTGGGTTTTTTCAATGGGTTTCAATTTTAATGATTGGAATGTTTCTTGGCTATAAAAGCAAAAAGGAAATTGCCTATGAAAAAATCATGGAAGAAAAGGAAGATGAGGCCTAATCCAAATCAGATCCTTTTTTAATGCGAAAGTCAATTAGTATTCTACAATCAGTTGCCCAAATTAATTGTTGATTTCTTCCATTCACATTAATATAATTTCTTCCGACAAGCAGATAAATTTCGATATTTTTGTTCCAAAGTCGATAGACTATAGTCGTTGGTCGATAGAAAGTGAAACGGGCCTTAATTGAAATCGAGGTCGTGAATGAAATACGAAAGAATTAGGACTAGTAAAAAAGGTTGGAACCAAATAATAACAACAAAAGCTAAAGATTAAATAATGAAAAACACCGCCTTAACAGAAACCCACATCGCACTTGGTGCCAAAATGGTACCCTTTGCTGGTTATAATATGCCCGTACAATATGCTGGCGTGAATGTTGAACACGAAGCTGTAAGGACAGGTGTAGGCGTATTTGACGTATCACATATGGGCGAATTTTTAATTGAAGGTCCAAAGGCGCTTGAACTAATTCAAAGTGTAACCACTAATGATGCATCGAAACTAACGGTTGGAAAAGCACAATACAGTTGCCTACCAAACGACAATGGTGGTATTATCGACGATTTGATAGTTTATCGAGTTAAGGAAGACACCTATTTGTTAGTTGTAAATGCCAGTAATATCGAAAAGGATTGGAACTGGATTTCGTCAAAGAATGACATCGGTGCCACTATGCGTGATTTAAGCGACGATTATTCGCTTTTGGCAATTCAAGGACCAAAAGCAGTCGAGGCGATGCAGCTATTATCAAGTCATGATTTAGGTGCAATACCGTTTTACAATTTTATCGTGGGAGATTTCGCAGGCATAGAACACGTTATTATTTCAGCAACTGGATATACCGGAAGTGGCGGATTTGAAATCTACTGCAAAAATTCTGAAGTCAAACAAATATGGGATAAAGTAATAGAAGCTGGTGCGGTGCCAATCGGCCTCGCTGCAAGAGACACGCTTCGTCTTGAAATGGGCTACTGTCTTTACGGAAATGATATAGACGATACCACTTCACCCCTAGAAGCTGGCCTTGGTTGGATTACAAAATTCACTAAGGTATTCACCAATTCTGAAAATCTATCAGAACAAAAAAAGAGCGTCCTAAAACGGAAATTAGTCGCTTTCGAACTTACCGGAAAAGGGATTCCAAGAAACAGCTATGATATCACCGATTCTGAAGGTAATTTAATTGGTAAGGTAACCTCAGGAACCATGTCACCATCCTTGAGAAAAGGTATTGGCCTGGGTTATGTCGAATTCGAGCACAGCAAGTTTGGTAGTGAAATTTTCATCAGGATTCGAAAGAACTTGATACCAGCTACCGTTGTAAAACTTCCTTTTTACAAGGGGTAATTGATGTCATATCAAGACATTTTAGATAGCATAAATCAGAAAATTTCGGCTCTTGAAAATCGAGGTGAAGTCGCATCGTACATCCCAGAATTGGCTAAGATTGATGACACAAATTTTGGCATGCATCTCGAAAGTCTCGACGGGTCCTCTTACAGCACAGGAAAATCAAAAACCAAATTTTCAATACAGAGTATTTCTATGGTATTGACTTTTGCGATGGCGCTTTCTTTAGAAGACCATGATATTTGGAAACGCCTGGGCGTTGAACCCTCGGGAAATCCTTTTAACCACCTATCATTATTGGAACAGGAAGAGGGCATCCCTCGAAACCCCTTTATCAATACTGGTGCTTTGGTTATTTGCGATATATTGATTTCCCATCTGAAAAATCCAAAAACAGAATTCCTGAATTTTGTTAGAAAACTTACTGGAGATAATTCTATCAATTACAATCCGCAGGTCGCCAACTCTGAAAAAGATACAGGATTCAAGAATTTCGCAGCGGCGAATTTGTTAAAATCGTTCAATAATCTTGAAAACAGTGTTGATACGGTCTTAGATTTCTACTTCTGCCAGTGCTCGCTTGAAATGAGCTGTGTGCAACTTTGTAAAGCGTTTTATTTTTTCGCCAATAAGGGAAATTGTATGTTTGGTTCAAACTATTTGACCGAACTGCACGCGAAACGCGTCAACGCCCTAATGCTTACCTGTGGTTTTTATGATGAGGCGGGAGAGTTTGCCTATGAAGTAGGTTTACCCGGTAAAAGCGGGGTTGGAGGCGGTATTGTAGCACTTTTGCCAAATGAGTTTGTCATCTCTGTTTGGTCTCCTGGCCTAAATGACAAAGGAAATAGTAAATTAGGGATGATGGCCTTGGAACTGTTTACCACCAAAACAGGTTTATCTATATTCTAAGGACACTTAAGAATTTTAGTCCAAAATTTCAAGAAAAAAAGTTTAAATGAGTTCGTTATCTTGCGAAGCTGAAAAATGAATTCGCAAGAACAAAAACATAGAATCTTGATTTTAGGTGGTAGTGGCTTTATTGGTAATGCCATATATCGAGAGTTGTGCGCCTACTTCAAAACCTTTGCCACCTACAGAATCCATAAAAGGGAGTTTGCTGAAAACAGACATTTCTTTCAATATAATGTTGGGGAAGATGATATTTACGAAATTTTAAACGCCACTAAACCAAGTATAATCATTTCCTGTCTTCGCGGTGATTTTCACGCACAGACCATTGCCCATCAGCACATTTCTGAATATCTTATGGAACATGATTGTAAAATCATTTTTCTATCATCAGCAAATGTATTTGATGCCTACAGTAAGTTTCCTAGTTACGAGCTTGATAAAACATTTAGTGGAAGTATTTACGGCCATTTCAAGATTAAGATTGAAAACATGTTGTTGAGACTTCCCAAAAAAAAATCAGCCATTATTAGATTGCCCATGGTTCTTGGTGCACAATCACCAAGACTAAAGGAAATTAAACAGCATTTAGAAGATAAAACGGCCATTGAAGTATTTCCCAACATCATCATGAACGTTACAACCGATACCAAGGTGACCCAACAAATACACTATATCATCAATCGGAACAAATACGGAATATTTCATCTGGGAAGTACAGATTTAGTACATCATGATGAGTACTTTAAGGATATTATCAACCAAATAACCCCTAAAAATGGAGTGCATTTTAAAAGGGTTTATACGACAAATGAAGACCGATATTTAGCAGTACTGCCCAAATACAATAAGCTACCCAAACATTTACAGATAACTAGCGAACAGGTTTTAGAGGAGTTAAAGCCCTTGCCTAAATAGATGTAAACCACAAAATTTCATTTCAATATTTCATTCGAAATATTAATCCAGTGGAAGATGCTTTCATTATCGCGAAAAGTCTTCTAACAAATCTAACTGGTCGGTTCAAAGTTATATCAATTCGATTAAAAGATTACATGGCAAATGCCAATGCTATTCTAAACAAATTACTTATCTTAGATTTTAAGAAAAAATTCACAAATCTATGAGCAAATTATCACAAGATACGATTGAAAAGAAATTGCTTCACTTTCCCGATTGGGAGTATGCTGAAGATGCTATCCATGCTGAATTTGAGTTCGATAATTTCAAAGACTGTTTTAGTGCAATGAGCAGGATTGCCTTTGAATGTGAGGCCCTAAATCATCATCCAGAATGGAAAAATGTTTACAATGTTCTTAAAATTTCGCTTTCTACCCATGATGCCGGTGGCGTAACCCAAAAAGACTTTGACTTGGCAGAAGCCATTGAAGCAATTGTCGAAGTACAAGAATAGAATTGTTTAAAGCTCCCTGATCAACGCATGTCCCGTAACCTACTAATTATTTTTTGCCTGCTTTCTTGTTTCTGTTTCTCTCAATCAAACGATAACTTTTGTGAGAAATTGAAAGCCTTGAACACTCTGGTCAAAACCGAACATTTTGCACCAAAAATAGTGGACGATAGCTTATCTACGAATGTTCTTAATCTATTTTTATCACAAATTGATAGCGACAATAGGCTTTTTTTTAAAAAAGATTTAAAAAGCTTTGAGACCGACAGGCTGAAAATTGATGATTTCATAGACTCAGCCAATTGTAGTTTCATAGATAAATACACATCTACCCTTAATACTAGAATTGAAGAGCATAAGGCCTTCATTTCAAAACTAAGGGATATTAACTTAGACTATTCTGGTCTAGATACACTCACCTTTAAAGGGAAGGAGAAATTCAACAATTTCAACACTTTAACAGACGTCAAAAAATATTTGAATAAACGTATTCGATACGATATTGTTTATAGCATCGTCGAGCAGGACAGCAGTCTAGAGTACATCTCAAAGAATTTTAAAAAACTGGAAAAAGAGCTCAAGCCAAAGATTATTGATAAAGAGCTCTGTAAGCTCGAAGAATTTCAGCAGAAAAAGGGAAGTCTGGATAATTTTGTGAAAGATTCTTTCTTAAACGCATTTCTTCTTTATCAAGATCCAAATTCTTCCTATTTCAGCGCCTCAGAAAAGAATGTTTTTGAAAACGGTCTTTCCAATAACCAGCTGTCTTTTGGTATTATAACCGCTAAAAAAGATAATGGGGATATTGTGATTGCCCACATTGTCCCGGGAAGTGCGGCTTTTAAGAATTCTGGCATTGAAGAGAACGATATTATTACCGCGCTAATTTCAGAAGAAAAAACCCTGGAGACCTACTGTGTTTCAAACGAAGATGTGCTTGCCTTTACAAATGATGATACGGTAAATACAGTGACCTTCAGAATTAAAAAGCCGGGTGGTATAATTAAAGAGGTAAAACTTACCAAAGAAGCGACTAAAACTGAGGAAAACACGATTACTGGTTTTGTTTTGAATGCAGGGGAGCAAGTTGGTTATATCAATATTTCCAGTTTTTATACAGATTTTGAATCACCCAACGGACTCGGTGTTGCCAACGATGTCGCCAAAGAACTGTATAAGCTCCAAAAAGAACATATTAAAGGTTTGATTATTGATTTGAGGTTCAATGGCGGAGGTTCTATGAAAGAAGCAGGTGACCTCTCTGGTATGTTCATCAATCGTGGCCCATTATCAATTTTG
The DNA here is from genome assembly GCA_039025415.1 of Bacteroidota bacterium. Taxonomy (GTDB): domain Bacteria; phylum Bacteroidota; class Bacteroidia; order Flavobacteriales; family Flavobacteriaceae; genus Psychroserpens. Next base: position 14,799 of record JBCCOJ010000025.1, read on the forward strand.
AAATATAATAATGGTGATACGTTTACCATTCGGGACAAGAATCGCGGCGCATTATTTACAAAACCAATTGTGGTTTTGGTCAATAGCTTTAGCGCATCGGCCTCAGAGCTGTTTGCTGGGGTAATGCAAGATTACCAAAGAGCCATTATTGTTGGAAGTCCAACCCTCGGTAAAGCCTCGGCGCAGGTTATTTTACCCTTGGATTCGAACAGAGATTTAGGATTCAGTAAATTGACTGTAGAAAAGTTTTATAGAATAACCGGTCAAAGCCATCAATCACAAGGTGTCATACCAGATATAATTCTACCAAGTATGTACGACGATTTTGAGACCGAGGAAAAATATAATCGCTATGCCCTTAAAAACGATTTGGTACCAAAAACCATGGATTTTAAAAAACTAAAAGGCCAAGATATTGAGGCGCTATCCTTAAAAAGTAAAAATCGTATAGAAAATAGTATGGGCTTTACGGCGGTAAAGGATTTGAACTCACTTATTGTGGAAAATTATTTCAAGCGCTATAAAAAATATACACTAACCTTAGAGAATATTTATAACGAAATGCATCAGTACCGAGACAAATGGATAATTTATGATCTGCAGATGACCGAAGAAGACATGGGCTTGAATGCTACAAATACTCAATCAACAGAAGCGGTATTAAGTTATAATGCTAACCAGAAATTGATTAACGAAGAATTAATAGATAACATAAATTCAGATCTATACATTAAAGAAGCCAATTCAATTTTAATGGATATTATGAACCAATCAAAATCAAATAACTAAATTAAATAATGCGAAACCTAACTGTACTTTTAACAAGCTTAATCCTAATTTTCTATCTGAATAATTCGCAGGCACAAACCTTTAAAAATGCATCAGAATACCTCGATTTTGTGGCTGAAGAACAAAATGACATTACCAAAGACATGTGGAAATACACTAAGGCCGTTGCCCACAGCAAGAGTGATGGCAAAATTGATAGGCGCAGAAAAAATCTTCTCAAAACCGTTGATGAGGCCATAAAAAAAATTCAGAAAGCGGAGGGGTTTGGCGAGAGTGATTACAAGAGTAAAGTATTGAGGCACATTCAATTCAGCAAGGATTTGCTCAATGAAGATTATGCAAAAATCGTTGACATGAAGGCCGTTGCCGAACAGTCTTATGATGCCATGGAGGCCTACATTTTAGCTCAGGAAATGGCTGACAAAAAAATGGAAGAATCCCAGCAAGAATACGAGAGGGATTTTTATGCTTTTGCTAATGAAAATAATATCCAAATAATCGAAAGCGAAACTGATTTAGGAAAAAAAATGACCATCTCAAATGAGGTGTTCAAATACAAAAGCGACCTCTACCTCATTTATTTTAAGGTATTTATCAATGAGGTCTATTTAATGGACGCCTTAGAACGTGGCGATGTAAGTGCTCTCCAACAAAATTCCAACGCACTAAACGCGGCTGCTAAGGAAGGTCTTGAAATTTTAAAAGAACAGGAGCTTTACAAAAATGATGGTTCAATAATAAAATCGACAGAATCGGTTTTTGAATTCTTTATCGAGGAAAGCGAAAATTACGTTCCACAGATTACGGAATTCTTGGTGCTAAATGAAGATTTTGAAGCCATCAAAAACACCATGGAAAAAATGAATCCCCGCAAACGCACCCAAAAGCAAATTGACGAATACAACGAAAAGGTAAAACAACTTAACAAGGGCGTAAAAAACTACAATAAAATCAATGCGGAGCTGAACAACAAACGACAACAGGCCATCAATAAACTTTATGACACCTACGCCAAATTTTTAGATAAGCACGTGCCGAATGATTAAGAGCCCCTGCTGGCCTTTCGTCCTACGTCGTCGGAGAGGTATCAGTATGAAGAAAGCCGAAAATCTAATCGAAAATCCTGTCAACCACCCAAGCTGTTGGTAACAAGAATACGGAACATAGGTGAATTCTTTACGTTTAAAAATAAAAAACGCAAGACTTAAGCTAAAGGCTAAATAATCGCAACTCATAACTCGTAAATCGTAACTCGTAACTCAATTATAATTCATTTTTATAAATTTGAAAACTAAATACTGAAACACACCTATGGGAAGAGCTTTTGAATTTCGCAAAGCAAGAAAAATGAAACGTTGGGCCGCAATGAGCAAGGCCTTTACAAGAATTGGCAAAGACATTGTCATGGCAGTGAAAGAGGGTGGTCCTGACCCAGACGCCAATTCAAGATTGCGCGCTGTAATTCAAAATGCGAAATCGGTAAACATGCCCAAGGACAATATCGAACGTGCGATAAAACGCGCTTCAGATAAAAGTCAAGGTGATTATAAGGAAGTTTTATTTGAAGGCTATGCCCCCCACGGTATTGCCGTTTTAGTGGAAACTGCTACCGACAACAATACCCGAACAGTTGCCAACGTGAGAAGTTATTTCAATAAGTGTGATGGCAGTTTAGGTGTCTCTGGCTCAGTTAATTTTATGTTTGACCATACTTGCAATTTTAGAATTGATGCGGAAGGTGTTGACGCCGAGGAAATCGAACTGGAATTCATCGACTTTGGTGCTGAAGAAGTTTTCGTTGATGATGATGGCATATTAATCTACGCCCCGTTTGAAAGCTTTGGTGCGATACAATCTGAATTGGAATCCCGAGGCATTGAAATCCTAAGTTCTGGCTTTGAACGTATCCCACAGGTCACGAAAAAACTAACACCAGAGCAAGCCGAAGATGTAGAAAAGCTGTTGGAAAAGTTGGAGGAAGATGATGACGTTCAGAATGTATATCATACCATGGAGGAGTCCTAAACCCTAAAACCTAACCAACACATTGAAAAAAACTTACCTTTTAATTATCCTACTGGGATTTATTGTTAATATTTCTGAGGCCCAAGAGTATAGCTATGGCTTACAAGTTGGAACTAATTTTTCAAGTTTATTGACCGATAGAGACGTAATCTTTAATGAAAACGGAAGCTTCACGATTCCAGAATATGCAGGGTTTAACGTAGGTGTTTTTGGCGAATATCAATTCAATGAACAATTTGGCTTGGTTACTAATTTACTTTACAGTAACAGAGGTTTTGACACCTCTCCAAATATTACGGTTTCTTCATTAAGCCTAAACCCCAATCTGAAATTTGACGTCAACAAATCTTATGGCAAAGGCTTCTATTTAAAAGCGGGTCTAATTTATTCATTCATTTTAGATGGAAAAAGCGATACTCAAGACTTATCAGACACCTTAAAAAATTCCGTTTTCGGGGCTACCTTGGGTGCTGGTATCGATTTTTCAGACATTTTCGCGTTAGAATTATTATTTGACTACGCCTTTACCGATCTTTTTGATACTAATGAAAAATCGAAAATATTTGGGGCCAATTTACTACTCTCAATACATATTCAATCTTTGATTGAAAAGTAATGATTCAAAGAAAATCCTAGAAATCATTACAATCAAGTTGCTTTTAATCTCTTTTTTTTCAAGGTAATATGAAGCTGTAATTATTGATACTTCATAAATAATTATTTTGCTTTAACTGTCGTTTTTTCTATCTTACCTAGTATTACTCCCTCTAAACAAACATTATGCAAAATGAAGAATCAGAACAGACCAGAAGGTATGTAGAAAATTACTTTAAACTCTACGGCGACAGAAGCGTAAGCATTAAAGACTTCATCCACAACGACTTTATAGGTTGTGATGGAATTTCAAATAATATATATAACTATGAGAATTGGCTTAAGGCTATAGACTACGATTTCAACCAAGTAAAAAATTCTTTCTCTATTGATATTTCAGACTATAAAACTAGACATCTTGGAGATAATTTAACGATGGTTGTGACAGTGTCATCTTGGGACCTTAAATTTTTTAAAGACTTTCCTGAATTCGATAAAATAAGAACTGTTTTTGTACTTAAAAAAGATGATGGCTCGATTAAGATAACCCATCTCAGTAATTCTATATCTTTAGTATCGCTTGATCGTGACGAGGTTTATCCCTTCGCTTTGGGCGAATTTCTTAAAAGTTGGAAGCAAAGTCTTTTTGGAATGGGTAAGAAGAAAGATAAAAAATAGAATTATAAACTATTCTTCGCCATAATCCACTTTGACAAATATTTAGTGCTTTGTAACCTGTGGTGCAGTAACATGCTACCTATAAAATTCTGATGACGTTCTTCTTTAAAATTTGAACACAGCGATTCTAAACGCTCTGAAAGCTGAACCTCAATATCATCCTTTTGAAAATCACGGTTTAGAATGTTGAATCCTTGAATTTGTTTTTCGGTCCATAGGTCTTTATCCTGAAACAAACGGAGTGCCAAATCGGCGAATTCATCAGGTTTTGCTGTTGAAATAGCGTCAGAATCATTCTTATCTAAAATGCCTTCTCCACCAATTGGGGTGGTTACAAATGGCGTTCCTGTTTGCATAGCATCAAAAAGCTTTCCTTTCAAACCTGCCCCAAAGCGCAATGGTGCCAATAAAACTTTAGCGTTTTGGATGATTTGCAGTGCATTCTTAGCCTTTCCCTTTACCAAAAATCCTGATGTTTCATCCTGCAACGCCTCTACTCTTAGTGAAGGATACGCACCATAATTATGGAGCTCTGCACTTGGCAACTTTTCCCTAATTCTTGGCCAAATATTAGCTTTTAAATGCTTCAAGGCGTCAAAATTAGGCGGATGTAAAAAGTTTCCAATGGTGACAAAATGATTGCGATTTTCAAAAGCCGGGTAGCAATTTTGCTGTTCTTCTGAAATCGGCTCAAAAAGAAACGGCAGATAGAACAAAAGCTTTTCATCGATTTTAAATCTTTTGGTTAGCAGTTGCATTTCGAATTTAGAAATAATCAAGCTTAAGTCACAACGATACATACTCCCGATTTCCCGTTTTGTAAAATCGTTAATAAGAAAGTCATCTGAGAAATCTAGATTACTTTTTAAAGCCGCTTCCCTACCCTTTCGTAGAAAATGCAAATCCTCCGTGTCCAGAATTCGTATGGCTTTTGGCAATTGTTCCGCTACCCGCCAACCGTATTGCTCCTCGGTCATAAAGCGGTCAAAAAGCACGAGGTCTGGTTTCAATTCCAAAATGAACTGGTCAAAAGAATCATCGTTCAATTTGATTTTTGCCTGCTTTACATTTAATTTAGTTAGGTCAATCGCGTATTCACTTTCCGACGCAGCAGAAGCGAACGTAATATCGTAATCCTTGGATTTGAAAAATGAAATGAGCTGCAGCATTCTGCTTCCAGCGGCGGAGCTATTTGGTTCGGGCCAAACGAAACCGATGATAAGGAGGGATTTGTTCATGGAAGGAAAAATAGCAAATTCCAAGAACTAAATTCCAAGAAAGTGTGAAACGAAACTAGACACTTGGAATTTAGTTCCCATTTTTTGGAATTTAGTCCCGAAGCCTTGGGATTGTCTTTTGGAATTTGGTTGCCGTGTTTTGGACTTTAGTCTTTTGTAATTTGGAATTTAATTTTTGGTCTCACTTTATTTATGGTTTACATTTAGGAAATCCAAGTAACCGAAATGAGAACCAAAGAACTATATCAAAAATTAGACTACGTTGACCATTCCCGTTCGAAACGCCAAAGAGTCGCCAGTCTAGTTTTAGAAGAACCAGAATTAATGACACCGCTGCTGGAGATTGTTTTTATGGTAGACGATAAAATATCCTCTAAGGCAGCTTGGGTAATGGAGTTTGCCTGTAAGGAAAATCTGGATTTGATATTAAAACATCTTGAGCAGTTTACCCAAAATGTTAATAAGGTACATCTTGACCCCGCAGTTCGTCCTGTGGCCAAAGTCTGCGAACTTTTGGCGATGACTTATTATTCCAAAAAGGAAACCAAAACTAAATTCGCACTCCTGCCAAAATACCAAGAACGCATTGTAGAAGTCTGCTTTGATTGGATGATAAACGATGAAAAAATAGCACCCAAAGCCTACGCCATGAACAGCCTCTTTCTCTTCGGTAAGGATTACGACTGGATTCATCCCGAACTTAAAATCATATTAGAACGCGACTATCAAATGCAAAGCTCGGGGTTTAAGGCGCGGGCTCGGCATATTTTGAAGGCTATTGGGGAGAGTGGTTTGGAAAAGTAGAGGTAGTGTGACTTTTACTCTAGAAATTAAGATGACAATACGGCTTAAATGGAGATAAATGTACTAATAGGTACATTTATTTCTTAATATTGCTGGATATGTGTACTTTAAGTACGTTTATATAATTGTTGGGCGTCATGCAAAGTGAAACGACAGTGCTAAAAATAAACATTAAAGAATAGACAAGAGAAATGCTTTTTAACTCAATCGACTTTGCGATTTTCTTACCGATAGTTTTTTTACTCTATTGGTTTGTGACGAATAAAAATCTAAAACTTCAAAACTTGCTAATTGTAGTAGCGAGTTACGTTTTTTATGGATGGTGGGATTGTAGATTTTTATCGTTAATTGTTTTCAGTACGGTTGTCGACTATACTGTTGGGCGACAATTAAGAAATGAAGAAAACCAACTTAAACGTAAAATTCTACTATGGACAAGTATTTTAGTTAATCTTGGATTTTTAGGGTTCTTTAAATACTACAATTTTTTTCTCGGCAATTTTATTACTGCCTTTTCATTTTTCGGACAAGATATTCAAGCAAACTCCTTAAACATTATTTTACCTGTTGGCATTAGTTTTTATACATTCCAAACATTGAGTTACACCATTGATGTTTATAAACGAAAACTAGAACCAACTCAAGACTTTATTACATTTTCAGCTTTTGTAAGCTTTTTTCCTCAATTAGTAGCAGGTCCGATTGAAAGAGCAACTAATTTATTGCCCCAATTTTATAACAAACGCAGTTTTGACTATTCAAAAGCAGTAGACGGAATGCGACAAATACTTTGGGGGTTGTTCAAAAAAATTGTAATTGCCGACAATTGTGCTGAATTTGCTAATCAAATTTTTAACAATTCGGCAGATATGAGCGGAAGCACTTTAGTTCTAGGTGCAATATTCTTTACGTTTCAAATTTATGGTGATTTTTCAGGCTATTCAGATATCGCGATTGGAACTTCACGCCTTTTCGGATTTAATTTAATGCAAAACTTCAACTTTCCATACTTTTCAAGAGATATTGCAGAATTTTGGAGGCGTTGGCATATTTCTCTTTCAACTTGGTTTCGGGATTACCTTTATATTCCGCTAGGTGGAAGTCGTGGTGGTACTAGGATGAAAGTAAGAAATACTTTCATCATTTTTATTGTGAGCGGATTTTGGCACGGAGCAAATTGGACATTTATTGTTTGGGGGGCATTAAATGCAATTTACTTTCTTCCTCTTTTATTGACAAACAATAATAGAAATAATTTAAAGACAGTGGCTCAAGGCAAATCACTTCCAAGTCTAAAAGATATTTCTTTTATGTTGCTAACATTTAGCTTAACAGTGTTTGCTTGGATATTCTTTAGAGCAGAAAATATAACTCATGCTTTAGGATATGTATCCGAAATATTTTCAAAATCCATCTTAACTCTACCCAAAGGAAGTGATTTTTTAGGTGTCGGAGTGCATCCGTTTACAATTTTTGCATTATTAGGAGTTTTCATTCTTTTTGAATGGTTTGGAAGAGAAGGACAATATGCAATTGAAAAAATTGCCTTGAAATGGAGAAAACCTTTAAGATTTGCGCTGTATTATTCTATTATTTTTGCTATTTACTGGTTTGGAGGAAATGAACAAGAGTTTATTTATTTTCAATTTTAACCTATGAGTAAATTTTTCCGTAACATAATGATATTTTCTATATTTCCACTAGTTGTTTTACTAACAATAGTTATCCCTTATGTTGTTGCAG
>JBCCOJ010000026.1:0-22329 GCA_039025415.1 Bacteroidota bacterium
TGGTTATCTTTGTATAGAACTTAAAAAAAATAATCATGTCAATAAGAATAGGAAATAGCTGTATAAATTGTGAAAACTTAGGATCTAATGATTTATGTGGCGTACACGGTGTTCGTGTATCTAAAAATTATACTTGTGATAGTTTCACTATGCAGGCTTCTTTAAAGAATGACCCAAACTGTGCAAGCTGTGTGAGATTTGAAACCGATAATTGTGCTAACCCATCTAAAGCTGCTCCTGGAATGTTATGCTCGAGCTGGGCTCCAGAAAATGCTATGGCGTAGTACTTTACATAGTTAGTAAAAAACAAACGACCGATGATAATCATCGGTCTTTTTTGTTTATTATACTTTAAAAAATTGACAATTCCGTAGGGTATTATTTACGCTTTTGGTTAACAAATAAAATGTAAGTTTTCTGATGAAATCCCTACTTTTGTATTATAAAATTTAATGAGATTATGTCAACAAATATAGAACACTTAAAATGTTTAATAATTGGTTCTGGGCCTGCTGGTTATACGGCTGCAATTTATGCGGCGAGAGCAAATATGAAACCAGTACTTTATCAAGGAAGTCAACCCGGTGGTCAATTGACCACTACGAATGATGTTGAGAATTTCCCGGGTTATCCAGATGGAATCACTGGTCCTGAAATGATGATTGAGCTCAGAAAACAAGCTGAGCGGTTTGAAACCGATGTGCGTGACGGTTGGGTGACCAAAGTTGATTTTTCAGGAGACGTTCACAAAGTCTGGATTAACGACGAAACCGAAATACATAGTGATACAATTATAATTTCAACAGGAGCTTCTGCTAAATATCTTGGCCTTGATTCTGAACAAAAATACCTCAAACTTGGTGGTGGTGTATCGGCTTGCGCGGTTTGTGACGGTTTTTTCTATAGAAATCAGGAAGTAGTAATTGTTGGTGCTGGGGATAGCGCCTGCGAGGAAGCACATTACCTTTCAAAACTTTGCAAAAAGGTGACGATGTTGGTGCGCAGGGATGAATTCAGAGCCTCAAAAATTATGGCGAACAGAGTCAAAAACACCGAAAATATTGAAATTCTTTACAATACTGAAACTGAAGAGGTTCTAGGGGACGGTCAAGTTGTAACCGGCGTTAAGGTTTTCAATAATCGAACCAATGAAAAATGGGAAATCCCAGCAACTGGTTTTTTTGTAGCCATAGGTCATAAACCAAATACAGATATTTTTAAGGACTATTTAAAAATGGATGAGACGGGTTATATTATAAATAAACCCGGCACCTCAAAAACAGATGTTGATGGTGTCTTCGTTTCGGGCGATGCGGCTGATCATGTCTATCGTCAAGCAATTACGGCAGCAGGAACAGGTTGTATGGCAGCGTTGGATGCCGAAAGATATTTAGCGGCAAAACATTCAGATTTTGAAGTTGCGACTTCTACCTACAATTAAACGGTAACCATCAATAATTGCTCTTCATACCTTTAAGTTGTGGTAGTTTTATTAAGGACCTAATAAAGGTCTTTTAAACATCACGATTTTAGTGTGGATATTCATTTGAGCAACTTGATTTAATTAGACCTTAAATAATTTAATAACATAAAACCCCTTAACCGAAAAGTTAAGGGGTTTTCATTTGTTATTTATTAAGTAGCATTTACTTTTCTTTCTTCTCCAATTTGGTAGTATTCATAAAGCGTTCAATCAGAATTTTTGGATTTCCATACAAATAGATTTCACTGTTTCCAGCCGCTTCTATGGTAATTTGCTCTGTGGTTTCAGTGTAAACGTCACTTGAAATTTCAGCGATTACCTTGGTGTTTTTAGAGGTGAGGTTTCTGCCATCAAATTGCGAATTGTTATCGGCTCTAATTTGTAGGCTGTCTGCATTACCTTCAATATCTGCGCTAGCGCGTTGATATAGGTCTGCTTTTACTTCAGTCGCATTGATTAGGGCTTCCACTTTTGCATTGTCGCTCATTTCAATCGTTGCTTTACCCGAAGTTACATTTAGTCTTGCCTTGGTTTTCTCCAATCCTACAAACTTTACGGTTTCCGCTTTGATATTAAGGTAGACCCTAGAGTCATTAGTTGCATTTATAGTTGGATTTTTTAGTTCTAATGAAGTCAATGAGCGTATTTCAGCATCGCCAGAAATATCAATATCGTTAAATGTATCACCATAGTTTATTTTAACGTTCATGCCCCTTGCACGAATATCTCTGGTAGTTTTTAAGGTCAAGATACCTTGATTGACCTCCATGCTAATGTATTCGTGAAGGTTATCGTCAATTTCAAGTTCTACCGAAGGTGTCTTGTTATAAAAGAGCTCAACCTCAAAGTCCTCTCCTACAATTAACTTACTGAACTCTTCGACATAAGTTTGCTTTACGGTAAGATTTCTATCCCCTTTTACACGCTCTAATTCCTGCGAACCAGCACTGCCCAAAAAAGTAAAAAATAGAACCGAAATGAAAATAAAAGTTCTCATATCATCTTGTTGGTATATCCTACAAATATAATATAAAAACCATGCCAAGAATCTGATTGGGATTCTTGGCATTTTAGAAGTTGTTTTGGAGTTTTAGAAGGTCCCCTTCAGGGTTAAGAGTCGATTAAACAAAAATGCGTATCGACTTTTTTTACCTACGATTTGAGCAGACTAGTTTGATGTGCTATAAATTAACTAAATGTCAGTTTAGTTTTTTGATACATTTCTAATGTCCCCACCACTACTGGATTTGGAATCAAGCCTTTTGGTTACATTTACTGAAATGTCAGACCCACTTGATGCGTTTGCACTGCCATTTTCTGCTACAAGGTCTCTAGCGTTGATATCACTGCCACTAGAGGCGTTTGCGCTTATATTTGAGGTTTTTCCTGAAACTTTGATATCGCTTCCACTAGAGGAATCGCATTCTAAATTTTGAGTTGCAACATCAGCCACTAAATCTGCGCCGCTACTTGTTTGAAGCTTTAGATTTTCTGCTTTTATGGTGTTTGAGGTGTAGACATCACTTCCGCTACTTGAAGAAATAAGCTCAATATTCTCTACATCCACCAATACCTTTTTGGATTTGGAAGTGCCGATATTTTCCGTAGCTGTAATCTTTAGGATACTGTTGTTTATTTCGGTCGTAATTAAATCTTGAAGGTTTTCATCAGCTTCGACTGAAATTGATGTATCATCGGTTTGCGTAATATAAACGTCCAACCCACGTGCCACCTCAATTTTTGTAAAATCCTCAGTAACGGTTCTTTCGGTGGTGGTTACATTTCCATTGCCCTTAACGCCTGTATTGAAGACGCAGGAAACGAATAGCATGCTAAATATTAAAGTGATTGTAAATTTTACGATTGTTGTCATGATTGATTGTGTTATGATTGATTATTAATTGTTTTCAAATAAATGGAATCTTATAGTCTATTAATAAAAAAGATATCCAAATTGTCATTTTTTGGCGATGAATTGTTTTTGCATTAGCCATTAGCCATTAGCCATTAGCCATTAGCCATTAGCCTTTAGCATTAGGCGAATTTTACCAGACTAACAAATCAGGATTTTGTCAGAATTGTCATCATATCCGCTCTATTTGCCAGAACAAAAGTTTCGTTTTTTAACTCGTAACTCGTAACTCGTAACTCGTAACTCTGAACTCTGAATTCTAATCTTCATTATCTGATGTTATCTCAATACCATCTGAGTCAATATTTACTTTAATTGTCTCAGATGTTGCATTTATGCCCTGACTGTCAATTTCGATAACTTTACCATTGGATGAAGCCTTAAATCCAGTACTATCAATTTTCACACTGTTATCGTCATCTTCAATATCAACCTTAATTTTAAATTCATCTTCCTTTGGACAGTCTAGGCACTCAGTTTCATCTTCTAAGACTTTAAGATTGTATCCAGTTTTTCCGAAATCTACTATGTTTCCGCTGGAATAGCTTGTTCTTAGATATGAGCTTGTATTGTCATTGAGTCTGAAAACCGTACCTTCAGGTAAGTTGATTATAACTTTGACTTGTTGGTCGAGATACTTATTTTCATAATCGGTCAGTAGGAAGTTATCCAATAGTATTTGATTGTTTTCAAAGGCATAATTGTAACTGATTAATTCGGCTGATTGTCTTGCCTCTATAAAATCCCTTCCCTTTGATTCCTTAATCACTTTTATTGACGCTACGCTATCTTTAGTAGAGCGAACTGTTAAATGAACGTTTCTAGAATAAATGACTTTTTCATCATCATTATCATAGGTAATTTCAAAAGACGTATTTCTATAATTACCGTTACTAATTCTATTTAAGTCTGTTGAGACCATTTTAATAGAAATTGTATCATTTGTTTGGATGTTCAATTCATCATTGATACTAACTGAGTTGTCCAAAGCAAAATAAGATGCTTGTCTGGCACTGATAAATATGATTGAAAAAAGTGCGATAAGCCATAGCCCTAAAAGCGTGAGTTTTGCAACCTTCCCGATTGATTTTAGATGGGTTATCAATATTTTCAAACCTAAATACGCTACAAAGAAGAAAGGAATTCCCAAGAACAGGAATAATATCAATCCTCCCATCCAAATTGGTACTCCGGTTGTATTCAAGGCATCGGGATAATCCATCCACCAAGGGTGAAAAAACGAAGAGCTACCAACGCTAAATAGACTAACAATTAGGCCAAATATGGATGCGGCTCCAATGAGTATTAGAATGATTCCAAAAAACTTGGCAAAAAGTTTAAAGAAAAAAACAATAATGTTCCCAATAGCCTCAAAAAAACTGGTCGAAGTGGATTTTAATCGACGACCTTGATTTGGTAAATCGGCACGCTTTATACCTTCGGAAACCGAATCGCTTACCGTTTCAAATCCCTCACGAATCTTATCACCACTTTTTTTTAAATCAACGTTTTTTTTTACACTGTCTGAAACGCTATCAAAGCCATCCCTGATTTTTTTTTCGATATTACTAATGTTGATAGGCTCACCTTTCATCATTAATTTTTCTGAAGTTGTAACCGCTTCAGGCACTAAAATCCAAAGTAAGATATAGAGTAGCACGCCGGTTCCTGCACCAAAAATTAGTAATATCCAGATTAGTCTTATCCAAAGGGCATCAATTCCAAAATAATGTCCTAAACCTGACGATACACCTCCTATGTATGAGTTTTCTGTGTCACGGTATAGTTTACGTGAAGACGTAGATGAAGTTGAAGATGAGTAGGATTTTCTTGATTGTTTTGGTTCATCTTCAAATATATCATCGTCTACAAGATAATCTTCAGGTTGCCCCATTATGGTTATAACATCATCAACTTCCTTAACCCCAATGACCTGCCTTTCGTTCTTGGCGCGCTCACTGAACAATTCGGCTATCCGAGCCTCAATATCAGAGATAATTTCAGAGCGTCCCTGAGAATCTGTAAACGACCTTTTTATGGCTTCAAGGTAGCGCTGTAGTTTCAGGTAGGCATCTTCATCTATGTGAAAGAACATACCCGCTAAATTTATATTGACTGTTTTATTCATTGGTTTAGGTTTATTTTTTTTTGTGTTTTGTAACAAGGTTAACTGCGTTCTGCAAATCGCTCCAAGTAGAGTTTAGTTCATTTAGAAATAGTTGTCCGGTCTCGGTCAACCCATAATATTTACGTGGCGGTCCCGAAGTGGATTCTTCCCAGCGATAGTTTAGTAGTCCAGCGTTTTTCAATCTGGTAAGGAGTGGGTAAATGGTCCCTTCTACCACTAACATTTTGGCGTCCTTTAGCGTTTCGAGAATTTCAGCAACGTAAGCATCTTCGTCTTTTAAAACCGAAAGAATGCAATATTCTAAAACGCCCTTTCGCATTTGAGCTTTTGTGTTTTCAATTTTCATGTGTTGATTTCTGATTTTTTGATAAATCCAAATGAAACATCCCAAATAAAGCATTTGAAATTCCTTGATTTTTCAGTAGATGTTTCATTTGTAATTATCAATTTTAAATACTGTTCGTTTTTTTACCCTCCGTATCCATTTTAAGCAGAGCAGGAGGGTTGATTGATTCCTCCTTCTCCGCCCTTGGCGGATTCGGAGGATATAGAGATTGATTGATTGATTGATGGTTTTTGATTTATTTTAAAAAATTTATAGTTAGAGGGTATTCGTAAACTTCCCCATCCCTTGCTTTCAAACTTGCAATAACAATAAATATCAATTCAAGTATGAAACCGATGACCGCCAGAAAACCCAGTCCTCCAGTTATATAAAGTAGAGGTGAGGGTTTGCCAATGTTAATATGAAAATCATGGAAGCCATGAAAGTCAATAAAATCTATACCGTTAAGCACTTTAAAAATGAAAAATGGGATGGTAAGGGTACCTATAATCAAAGTGTATAGTAAAATGCTTATTTGAAAGTTGATGGCCTGTTTACCGTTAGCATCAATAAACTCTGATTTTTCCTTATTGGAGACCCATAAAATAATAGGCCCAATAAAATTACCTAGAGGCACTAAAAACCTTGTAAAGGTCGATAAATGAATAAATGTTGCAATGTTTTTGTGATGATTAGTCAGCATGATTGATAAATGATATAGTAATTTCTTATACAAATATATGTCTAAAAAAAGGTATTATGTTACGCATAGTACTTAAAATTAACATATAATTAACAAATTAGATTTATGGTTTATTTTCAATATTTTAGCCGAAACATTAGTGAATATGAGCATTTCGCCAAGAAAACTAAATACCCTTTTAATGCTGAAATTACCATCGGCATATCTCTGTGGGGTTCGAACAAAATCAATGGATGACAGAACCTGCGTGGTTTCAGTTAAGCACAAATGGATAAACCAAAATCCATTTAATAGTATGTTTTGGGCAGTCCAGGGTATGGCCGCCGAATTGTCAACCGGAGCCTTGGTCATGCACAAGATTAGAAATAGCGGAAAGAAAATCTCGATGTTGGTGGCAAATAATAATGCCAATTTCAGCAAAAAGGCAACAGGCAGAATCACATTTTCATGTAATCAAGGTACAGACATTGACCATGCAATTGCTAAAGCTATTGAGACCGGAGAGGGGCAGACCGTTTGGCTGAATAGTAAAGGCATAAACACCGATGGCATCCAGGTTTCAGAATTTAATTTTGAGTGGACGCTTAAGGTGAAATAGTTTGCAGTCGCAGGTTTCAGTCCACAGGTCGCAGTTTCATGTCACAGTTTTCATTTATTGGACATTCATTCCATATTTTCGAATATGTTTTACTAATTCACAAGCCGTTTGTCTCCTGTCTTCCGTCCTCTTTCTAAGCCTTTGACAGCAACATAAGCTCTAAATCCAACTTTGTTACTCTTGAAATTTAATTTTTTCTAACTTGTAACAAATTGCAATAATTATCAACAGATACTCAAATTATCTAACTAACGGCTAACGGCTAACGGCTAATAGCTAACAGCTCAAAACTCATAAACTTAT
Source organism: Bacteroidota bacterium (assembly GCA_039025415.1). Lineage (GTDB taxonomy): Bacteria > Bacteroidota > Bacteroidia > Flavobacteriales > Flavobacteriaceae > Psychroserpens. The sequence continues at coordinate 7,453 of JBCCOJ010000026.1, forward strand.
AAACTCATAAACTAATTATTATGACATCACACGAAATAGATTACAGGATTTACGGCGAAGAAATGCAGTACGTCGAAATAGAGTTGGACCCTCAGGAGGGCGTCATCGCAGAAGCGGGAACATTTATGATGATGGACGAAGGCATCCAAATGCAAACGCTTTTTGGTGATGGCTCAGAAAAGGATACGGGATTTTTTGGTAAGATTCTAGGTGCAGGTAAGCGTATCTTAACCGGTGAGAGTCTTTTTATGACGGCATTTTATAATAATCTTACTGGTAAGCGAAATGTCTCATTCGCATCACCGTACCCAGGAAAAATAGTACCTATTGATTTAACCGAGTATCGTGGCAAGTTCATTTGTCAAAAAGATGCCTTTTTATGTGCCGCAAAAGGCGTTAGTGTTGGTATTGAGTTTTCCAAAAAATTGGGACGGGGTCTGTTTGGGGGAGAAGGCTTCATCATGCAGAAACTGGAAGGTGATGGTATGGCCTTTGTCCACGCAGGCGGAACCATGGCCAAAAAAGTATTACAACCTGGAGAAACCTTAAAGGTAGATACTGGTTGCATTGTTGGATTTACCCAAGATGTGGATTATGATATAGAATTTGTTGGTGGAATAAAGAACACCATTTTTGGTGGTGAAGGCCTTTTCTTTGCTAGGCTTAGAGGGCCAGGAACGGTTTACATCCAATCTCTACCTTTCAGTCGATTAGCCGGTCGAGTATTGGCCTCTGTACCACGTGGCGGTAAGGATAAAGGAGAAGGCAGTATCCTAGGTGGTTTGGACGATTTACTAGATGGCGATAATAGATTTTAAGTTTTTTTTGGCTGTTAAAATTAGATGTAGCTATGTATTTAAACAGATATTTTGCTACATTTAATGATATAAATTTTACGCCTATTGTCAAAAAATACATTTATTTAACCAAAAATTACGAATAGCAAATGGCAAGAGCGATGTTCGAGTACACAAAGACTGTACTTAAAAAAGTCAGTTTTGATTCAACGTTGTTCTGTAGAGAGTTGGAAAAGGCACTAAAGCGACTCTTACCCTACGAAATTGAGGAACTTAAGATTTTCATCAAATCCTTAATTCTACAGAACCCAGATTTAGACGAATGTTTAATTTACTTAAAACCTTAAAATAGAAGCGGCTTTCAGCCGTTTTTTTAGTGAAACTCTATTTTGAAAAGTTGCAGAGCAACGCATTAAAATAGTAAGTTAAACTCCTGCCCGTCCGGCAGGCGGGAATCCCGCTGAAACGCGGGATTTTAGTAACTATAATTCAATCAATGGTGAATATTGTTAAGATAAATTCCTTTAAAGCTTAAAATACACCAACCAATCGCTCAAGATTTATTCGGTGCAAAATATGGAGTCGCAGCAACAGTTTTCAGTTTATCTTAACGTTTCAATCTGAGATTGTTATTATATTTCGGGAAATTAGTTTATAATGAAATTTCATTTCAAACCGAATTATTCAAGGACTAATTTAATGCTTGGGATGACCTGGATAATAATGGGAATTGTAAATATTATAATTGAAGAAGAGTTTAGATGGCTTGATGCTTTTTGGCTTGTACTTGGTTTTATTTTTTTACTTCTTTATCGAAATCAACAAAAAGATAAGTTTTTGATTATTGATGAAACTCAAATCAAAGAAAACTGGATTTTTGGAAAAACCATTCCACGCTCAGAAATTAAAAAAGTAAAAATTTTTGCAGGGGAATATACGTTTGAATCGCCCAAGCGGAAAATTTCAGTACCTATCAGTTTAATTGCAGAGGAGAGTAAAATCCCCTTTTTGAAAGAAATAGACAACATTCAATCTGAAATCAAACCTTGATTCATTAACTGGTTTTCGGTAAGGGACTTACTATATCAATATCCTGAAAGGCAATAGCACCTCTAATAATTCCAGATATCACATCATGCAGCGCATTTATAATTTGCATTTTCAGCTCGTTTTTATGGTAAATTATACTTACCTCACGAGCTGGTGATGGCTTTGTGAATTCATGGAGCTTTGATTTTGTGTTCGTGTTTAAATCTATGGTATGCAAATAGGGCAATAAAGTCATCCCTAGACCTTCATCAGATAATTTTATTAGGGTTTCTATGCTTCCACTTTCCAATTGAAAACTTTCGCTTTGCGAATCTTTGCTTGCCTTGCATAAATTGATAATCCCGTCCCGAAAACAATGGCCGTCTTCCAGTAACAACATATCATTTAAATCTAAATCTGATATCTCAATTTTTTTCTTTTGTGAAAGTTTATGGTCTTTTGGGATATATCCTACAAACGGCTCATAATACAAAACACGTTCTTTAATAATGTCGTTTTCCAAGGGGGTAGCTGCTATAGCAGAATCGAGATGGCCGTCATTTATTCGTGTAATGATTTCATCGGTGGTTAATTCTTCGATTTTTAATTTAACCTTGGGAAACTTCTTGATAAAGGATTTTAGGAACATTGGCAAAAGTGTCGGCATAATGGTAGGGATAATCCCTAACTTAAACTCACCGCCAATAAACCCTTTTTGCTGATCGACAATGTCTTGGATGCGCTCAGATTCGTCAACAATATTTTTTGCTTGGTGTACGATTTTGCGGCCAACATCGGTAAGTTTAATAGGTTTTTTACTTCTATCAAATATTAAAATATCAAGCTCATCTTCCAGTTTTTGTATTTGGGTACTAAGTGTTGGCTGGGTCACAAAACATTTTTCAGCAGCCTTGGTAAAATTTTTATGCTCCGCAATGGCAAGAACGTAATTGAGTTGGGTGATGGTCATGTCTTAACTTTAAGACATCAAAATTAACGAGCTTATTTAGTTTAACTATTGAAAGATGTGTTAATAATAGTTTAAATAAATAAGTTTCTTGAAGTGTGTATTTAGTTAATTACTGTAAGCTAATGCCAACCCTTCCGCTTTCAATCCCTTGACGTGGGATTGAAACCACCTTCCCCGCCAGGGGCGGGGAAGGAATCAGTGCATTAAATATCAACTAGATTGTCATGATATCAAAGTGTTGTGAAGTAATATCATTTAAACAAACACGCCACTTCCTCTTTGATAAAAGAAAGCCCCGCATCACTTGGCGCACGCTTATCCATCATATCTGTAAGAATGATTTCACGCAGCTTATCGGCAGAATCCACCTTTTCAGATATGGTCGATTTTCGAATCATCTGTACCGTTGCATTTTTAGCAGTTGAGATAATACTCCAACAATCATCGGTCACATAAATCTGCTGGGCTAAATTATGTTCAAATTCCTGTTCAATATTAGCTATAAGTAAACTTTCGTAATCTTCCTTACTAGTTCCGTTAGGAGCTACCCTTACCATTAGCTTTGAAGGTTTTATACGTTCTAAAAAAATAGAAAAACGCTCATAAGCCTGTAATCTGGTGGGTAAGGCTTGTTTGTTGAGCTCAGATTTTATGAGATGCTCTCTTTTGCGATCTTCATTTTCAGAATATTGCTTAAAAAAATAGTAGGCTACAGCGCCTGTAATTGCAGCTGGTATGCAGTAGAATAATAGGGTAATGATGTCTTCTTCCATAGATTTTAAAAAAGTTCGAAATTACAAAAAAAAGCTAATTTCCAATGGGTACATTGCTGATTCAAAAACCAATTTGATTGCCATTGGCTATTAGCCTTTGGCCTTCAGCATAGCTTTATAAAATCCTGAAAACCCTTCATTTTGAAAAAAATTGACCCAAGCATTTTCATTTTTTGCTAACAGCTAACAGCTAAGCTCCCCCTAAGTACAAGCAATCTTTCAGTTTCTTCATCGACTCAAAGGGTACTTCAATCTTTTCGTAGTGGTAAGTTCCGCTAAGTTCTTTGGATAAATTATGGTCATCAACATTAACCTCAATGTCATCCATAGTAAATTGACAGTGATGTTCGTGTCCAGCAGCATGGGTAATTTCTAAAAACTCCTTTCTAAAGGTTTTGAAGTATTGGGCCAATCGCTCAGATTTTAATGGGACATCAATACCTCGTTGCAGCCATTTATTTTGCGTTGCTACACCGCTAGGGCATAGATTGGTATGACATACTTTCGCCTGAATACATCCAATACTCATCATAGCCTCTCTTGCAACGTTTATGCAATCGGCACCCATGGCAAATGCCATTGCGGCTTTTGCTGGGAAGCCCAATTTTCCGCTGCCTATAAAAACTATATGCTCAGCCAAGCCTTTTTTCTTAAATAACTTATATAAATCCCCAAATCCATAAACCCAAGGTAATGAAACATGGTCGGCAAAGCTAGGTGGAGCCGCACCCGTGCCACCCTCGCCACCGTCTATGGTAATAAAATCTGGACCCTTGCCAGTTTTCGCCATGTAGTCTGCAAGTTCTTCCCACTGGCCCAATTTTCCAATAGCGGCCTTAATACCGACAGGCAGTCCCGTTTCCGAGGCAATCGACTCTATAAATTCCACCATTTCCGGGATGGTTGAAAATGCCTTGTGATTCGGTGGCGAAAGTACTGTTTTCCCGATTTCAACCCCTCTGGTTTCAGCAATTTCCTAATTAATTTTAGATCCTGGTAAAACGCCACCCTTCCCCGGTTTAGCACCCTGGGACAATTTTACTTCAATCGCTCTGACGAATGGATTTTCGGCAATTAACTTTTTCATCTTTTCCATTGAAAAATTACCGTCCTCGGTTCTTACGCCGAAGTAACCCGTCCCAAAATGAAAAACCACGTCGCCACCATTTTTATGGTAAGGGGACAGGCCACCTTCACCGGTATTATGATAAGCACCGGCAATCTCAACACCCTTATTTAGGGATTCAATTGCCCTTGCCGAAAGCGACCCAAAACTCATGGCAGATACATTTATAATAGACTTTGGCCTGTAAGGTCGTTTTCGGTTATGGTAAGTACCAATTATTTTGGCGCAAGGTAAAAACGTATTATCCTCGAAGTTGGGATGCCCTTCCTCAATCTTAAAAGGAAACATTGCGTTATTGATAAATAGATGTTGGTGGGCGTAAATATCCCTATCCGTGCCGAAACCTTCGTAATTATTCTCATTTTTAGAGGACGCATAGACCCATCCGCGTTCAATACGATTGAAAGGCAACTCCTCGCGGTTATTTGCGACGAGATATTGGCGAAGTTCGGGGCCTATACTCTCAAGCATATACCTGAAATGCCCAATAATGGGATAATTTCGGCTTATGGTATGACGTCTTTGAACAATGTCGCGAATTGCGATTACAAGAAGAATTAGCAAGAAATAACCCCACCATGGGATGATGTTTAGAAAATTAATAAATGCCTCCATTCTATATAAGTTTCGCATAAAGATATTCATTAAATTATTCATTTTGTTTTAGAATCCTATCTTTATAATCATAGCCACTTTTTCAACAAAACAAGGCGAAGTATTCATGATAATAAGGTTCTTGAGACTGTAATGGCTAACGACTAAAGACAACCGACTACCAACTATTCTCGCGACTAATACAAAAAACACCTTGCACCAACCCTATAAGTCCATTATTTTTGAAAAACAATGGAGAAATACTTAAGTCAATTAAATAGTGCCCAGTTAGAACCAACTTTACAAAAGGAGGGGCCAATGATTGTAATAGCAGGCGCAGGCTCCGGAAAGACTCGGGTTTTGACCTATCGCATTGCTTATTTGATGAGCCAAGGGGTCGACCCATTCAATATTTTAGCTTTAACCTTTACCAACAAGGCGGCAAGGGAAATGAAAGGTCGAATTGCCGAAATCGTCGGCGAGAGTGAGGCTAAAAATTTATGGATGGGAACCTTTCATTCAGTGTTTGCAAGAATCTTGCGTAGCGAAGCCGAAAAATTAGGCTTCCCTTCCAACTTTACCATTTATGACACCCAAGATGCTGACCGGCTGATTGGTTCAATCATTAAGGAGATGGGCTTGGAAAAGGATGTTTATAAAGCCAAACAGGTACGTTCGCGTATTTCTTCCTATAAAAACAGTTTGATAACGGTTAAAGCCTATTTTCAAAATCCTGAATTGATTGAGGCCGATACCGCGGCAAGACGCCCAAGACTCGGGGAAATCTATAAAAATTACGTGGACCGATGCTTTAAAGCCGGAGCAATGGACTTTGATGATTTATTGTTAAGAACCAATGAATTGCTTACACGTTTTCCAGATGTACTCGCGAAGTATCAGCACAGATTCCGATATATTTTAGTGGATGAGTATCAGGATACCAACCATTCCCAGTATTTGATTGTACGCGCGCTATCAGATAGATTCCAGAATATTTGCGTAGTTGGTGATGATGCCCAAAGTATTTATGCGTTTCGTGGCGCAAACATTAATAATATTCTCAACTTTCAGCGCGATTATGATGATGTAAAAGTATTTCGTCTGGAACAAAATTACCGTTCCACCAAGAATATAGTCAATGCTGCGAATTCCATTATTGAAAAAAACAAGAGCCGACTCGAAAAAGTAGTTTGGACTGCCAACGACGAGGGACCAAAAATAAAGGTGAATCGACTCATGACCGATGGAGACGAGGGAAGATTTGTAGCCAGTTCAATTTTTGAGAACAAGATGGAAAATCAGGCTAAGGATAATGATTTTGCCGTTTTGTATCGTACCAATGCACAGTCTAGAGCCATTGAAGACGCCCTGCGGAAACGAGGGATTCCCTACCGAATTTATGGAGGTCTTTCCTTCTATCAGCGCAAGGAAATTAAGGATGTACTTTCTTATTTGCGCCTAATTATCAATCCAAGCGATGAGGAAGCTTTGAAGCGAATTATAAATTTTCCTGGAAGAGGCATCGGAACGACTACCGTCGATAAACTGGTTGTTGCTGCAAATGGATATAATAAGTCCATCTTTGAAGTCATGAAGCATATTGACAAAACCGAAGTCAATGTGAATAGCGGTACACGCAATAAGCTGAAGGATTTTGTGACCATGATTGAACGCTTTCAAGTAACCAATCAAACTGCCAACGCTTTTGAACTGGCTGAGGAAGTGACGAAGGTTACAGGAATCATTAGGGAATATAACAAGGAAAGCACCCCCGAAGATATCCAACGATTAGAGAATATTGAGGAATTATTGAACGGTATTCGTGATTTTGTGGAAGGTCAAAAAGAGTTGGCAGATGCTACTGGGTCAATCGCCGAATTTTTGGAAGATGTTGCCCTTGCCACAGATTTAGATAATGACAAGGGAGATGACGATAGGGTGGCGTTAATGACCATACATCTCGCCAAAGGTCTTGAGTTTCCGTATGTTTATATCGTTGGTATGGAAGAGGATTTATTCCCAAGTGCTATGAGCATGAATACCCGAAGCGAATTGGAAGAGGAACGACGATTGTTTTATGTTGCCTTGACCCGAGCCGAAAAACAGGCCTATCTCACTTACACACTGTCCCGTTACCGTTGGGGAAAATTGATTGATGCTGAACCCAGTCGATTTATTGAGGAAATCGATGATAAATATCTGGATGTTATAACTCCTGTAAATGACCCAAGACAAAACCCGATGTTAAGTGCCGATATTTTTGGTGATGTTGAACCTAATCGCATTCGATTTAAAAAACCCATTCGTCGCAAATCTGATGCGAAAGCACCAAAATTTGTCGCTCCAAAGAATCTAAAGCCCGTTAAAAAAGCAGGGGCGTCCAATGAGAATAATTTCAATACTAATCTATTTGACGGCGATTTAGCCAAAGGTAATATTGTGGAGCACTCCCGTTTTGGTAAGGGCGTAGTATTAAAGATTGAGGGAAAAGGGGCTGATGTTAAAGCCGAAATCAATTTTGAACATGGCGGCGTTAAGAAGTTGCTGTTGAGGTTTGCTAAGCTGGAGGTTTTGGGGTGAGCTGATTTACGATTTACAATTTACGATTTAAGGTTTCTGACTGTTCTAGCTCAGGGTAGTTTTTGAAAGTAAGGCAGATTTCAAGATTGGGATTTCGGTTTTTTAAAGTATATAATTATAAAAGTTTACATTCGAATTTTTGATTATGATAGTTTGCTTAGGAACATAAATTCTCTTGGAGAATTTTCATTTTCTTGCCTGAGGTCAAATAATCTAAAGTAAAATTCTTGATGCTAGGTTCTTTCTGCGTCCACGTGCCGCTTAAGCTTTAGCGGAGTGGCAAGCGGTCTTTGTTCTATGTTCTGACAGCGAGGCGGTCTTGATTCCTAATTCTCATAAAAACCTACTTCGTCAATAGCACATTAATTGCTAAATTTGCATTTCAAAATTTCACACCCAGATGTTTAATAATTTAAGCGAAAAGTTAGATAAAGCCCTCCACGTACTAAAGGGACACGGAAGCATAACCGAAGTTAATGTAGCAGAGACCCTTAAGGAGGTTCGACGAGCGCTTCTCGATGCCGATGTTAACTTCAAAATTGCCAAGGATTTTACAAATACCGTAAAGGAAAAAGCCCTAGGTCAAAATGTACTGACGAGTCTGCAACCAGGACAGTTGATGGTCAAACTCGTAAAGGATGAGTTAACCGAATTGATGGGTGGTGACGCAGAAGGTATTAATCTTTCTGGAAACCCTACGGTCATATTAATGTCCGGTCTTCAAGGTTCAGGTAAAACCACGTTTTCCGGTAAATTGGCCAATTATCTAAAAAAGAAAAAAACAAAGCAACCCCTATTGGTAGCTTGTGATGTATACCGTCCAGCAGCGATTGACCAATTGCACGTAGTGGGCGAACAGATTGGAGTAGAAGTTTACAGTGATAAAGCAAATAATGACCCGGTTGCCATTGCAAAGGCCGGCATTGCCCATGCAAAGGCCAATGGTTTAAATACCGTGATTATAGATACCGCTGGTCGATTAGCCGTTGATGAAGCTATGATGACGGAGATTTCCAACATTCATAAAGCTATTGAACCACAGGAAACCTTGTTTGTGGTCGATTCCATGACCGGTCAGGATGCCGTAAATACTGCAAAGGCTTTTAACGATATTTTGAATTTTGACGGTGTAATCCTTACCAAACTTGATGGTGATACCCGCGGTGGTGCGGCGATTTCGATTAAATCGGTGGTTAACAAACCTATAAAGTTTATCGGTACTGGTGAGAAAATGGAAGCAATTGATGTTTTCTATCCCTCACGTATGGCCGACCGAATTTTGGGTCTGGGGGATGTCGTTTCTTTGGTTGAGCGTGCCCAAGAGCAATATGATGAAGAAGAAGCTAGAAAAATTCAGAAAAAAATTGCGAAGAATAAATTCGGATTTGATGATTTTCTCAAGCAGATTCAGCAAATCAAAAAGATGGGTAATATGAAAGACCTCATCGGAATGATTCCTGGAGCAGGTAAAATGATGAAAGACGTAGATATAGACGATGACGCCTTTAAGGGAATTGAAGCTATTATTCATAGCATGACTCCGCACGAGCGTGCTAATCCATCAGTAATTAATTCTAGCAGAAAAAAACGAATTGGCAAAGGTTCAGGTACATCTGTTCAGGAAGTGAATCAATTGCTTAAGCAATTCAACCAAATGAGCAAAATGATGAAGATGATGCAAGGCGGGAAAGGTAAAGCAATCATGCAGGCAATGCAGGGGATGAGGTAGAAGCCCCCTAAAAGCCCCCTAGCCCCCAAAGGGGGAATGAAAATGCTCGCGAGTTTGAAGTGAATTTCAATTATTATTGGTTTCAGTCTTACGCCGAAATCATTTTGTAAACGTCTCAATTAATAAAAGTTAACAAGATATTCTAACGACTATCGTCAACCGACTAACGACTAATAACCAAAGACCAACGACTAACATGAAAATTCTCGACGGAAAAAAAGTAAGTAACGACATTAAGGACGAAATCAAGGCACAAGTGGATAAGATGAGGGCAAAAGGGGAGAAGGTACCTCATTTGGCTGCAGTTATTGTTGGAAATGATGGTGCAAGTTTAACTTATGTTGGAAGTAAGGTAAAAGCTTGTGAACGGGTTGGTTTTGAATCGACAATGGTAAGAATGTCAAATACCACCAGCGAAATAGAGTTACTCGATAAAATCGAAGAGTTGAACCAAGATGACAATATTGATGGGTTTATCATACAGTTGCCGCTACCGCCTCAAATTAATACCCGAAAAGTATTGATGGCTGTTGACCCCAGTAAAGATGTAGACGGTTTCCATCCAGAGAATTTCGGTAAAATGGCTTTGGATATGAGTACATTCATACCAGCCACACCATTTGGGATTTTAGAATTATTAGACCGCTATGATGTTGAAACTAAGGGTAAACATACTGTTGTAATTGGAAGAAGCCATATTGTTGGTCGTCCAATGAGTATTTTAATGGGCAGAAAAGGATTTCCGGGAAATTCTACAGTAACCTTAACGCATAGCCACACGAAAAATATTACCCAAATTACATCGCAAGCCGATATTATCATCTCGGCATTGGGTGTTCCAAATTTCTTAAAAGCCGAAATGGTAAAAGATGATGCTGTAATTATTGATGTGGGTATTACGAGAGTTCCTGATGATACAAGACCAAGAGGTTACCGAATTACTGGAGATGTTGATTATGAAAACGTTAGTAAAAAGGCAAGCTATATCACACCAGTACCTGGCGGTGTAGGGCCAATGACAATAGCGATGCTGTTGAAAAACACGCTTTTAGCTAGGGAGCAAAGAATGGATTGATACTATTACTTAGCAAATAACTGTTCTATATTTTTAAAGGCCTTAAACTCGAGTGCATTTCCTGCCGGATCAAGAAAGAACATAGTTGCCTGCTCTCCTGTTTGACCTTCAAATCTTACGTACGGTTCAATAACGAACTTGATATTTTTAGATTTTAGTTTTTCAGTAAAATCATTAAATACCTCCCAGGGTAATACAACGCCATAATGGGGTACAGGCACCGATTTGCCATCTACTTCATTGATATGTAAATCCTCATTAGATTTAGGTTTGTAATGGATTACCAATTGATGACCGAACAGATTAAAATCTACCCAATGCTCACTACTTCGTCCTTCTTCGCAACCTAAAATCTCCCGATAGAATTTTCGACATTCGTCAAGATTATGAACGGGAATGGCAATATGGAAAGGATAGGTTTGGTTCATAATTTTTTGGTGTTTTGTTTAAGTCTATAGGTTTTATTTGAGTTCTCAAGCAATTTCTCCATTTCATCAAACTCGCTTTTAGTTAGTTCCCTGTATTTCCCGGTTGGCATGTCTAATTTTATATTCATTATGCGAATACGCTTCAAAGTTTGAACTTCGTATTTTAAATATTCACACATGCGTCTAATTTGACGGTTTAAGCCTTGGGTTAAAGTGATGCTGAACGTATGGCTGTTAATTTTTTTGACCTTACATTTTTTAGTCGTTTTCCCCAAATCTTCAAGATAAATCCCTCCTGACATCCGCTTGACAAACGTCTGCGAAATAGTCTTATCAACCGTAACTACATATTCCTTTTCATGATTATTACTTGCCCTTAGAATTTTATTTACAATGTCACCATCATCGGTTAGTAGAATCAATCCTTCACTAGGTTTATCGAGTCGACCTATAGGGAAAATACGTTTGTGGTAATTTATATAGTCTATAATATTGTTCTTTTCAACACGAGTATCGGTCGTACAAACAATACCAACGGGTTTATTAAAGGCGAGATAAGTAAATTTTTGCTTTGTGTTTTCTACAATGTTACCATCTACGGCCACAATATCATCTGGGGAAACCTTGGTACCCATTTCTGGGATTTTGCCATTTATTGTGACACGTCCCTCATCGATTAACTTGTCGGCTGCCCTGCGGCTACAATAGCCCGCTTCGCTTAGATATTTGTTTATACGTACCAAGTTTGCTTTATATTAAGTTTTCAGTTTCAGTTTCAGTTTCAGTATTCAGTATTCAGTCTCAGTATCAGTATCTAGCACCAGTATTCAATATCAGTATTCAGTACCAGTTATCAATTTTCGGTTTGTTTTAAATCATTCTAGACCAATTTTAATTCTGAGTATTCAGACATAGTCTACTTTGGTAATTATTTAGTCCTCTTTCGCGCCGAATTTTCTTGGATTATTTATCATAAAATTTATGAGTTTTCCGATTTCTATAGTTTGCTCAGTAAACTTGATATGTAATCCATCTGTTAAATATCCACAAGCATTTGCATAATCTAACCAAGTACTCGTTTCACTATTCTCAGCATCACTATCAGTTAATTTACTTATAAAATATTTTGGATAACGTCGTTTTCTAAATGCTTCGGACATATTTGCATTTACCGAACGGGAACTTCTTCTAATTTGATTTGTTAAGGAATAGGTTTCTTCTTTTGGAAATGTTTTAGAAACCTCAAAAATTTCCATCGCTAAATCAAAGGCTTTTTGATATGCCAGAAGATTCTTGAATTCCATTGTACCGAAATTTAAATAATATCATTACGAAAATACGCAAACATTTAGGCTTCTTAGGCTAAATCTCTAACTACGTCAAAAGCTTTATGGTAAATGGCAATTTCTACTGTAAACTGAGACTGCGACTGAAAACTAAAGATTCAATTGTCAATGAATTGCACAATATGCTTTTCAACCTCCTCGTTTCGAAGTCCATGTCCGTATCCTTTGGTTGAAATTAGCTTCGCATTTTTATAAAAGCTTTGAAAATCTTCCGCGTCGCTATATGGGATAATTCTATCAAGTTTATCGTGAATTATTAAGCCTTCCGCAGTTATGGTTTCTGAAAATTTTGCGGCATTGAAATGCTCAGGCTCATAATTAAAACGTTCAAAAATAAGCCTATCCATAGCCTTTGCCACACGTTTTGAATACCCCATGATTTTTACATATCTACTGAAAACCCCCACAAAATTAGATGGTGCTCCCAATAGGATTATCTTTTTGACCGAGGGCATTTGGTATTTATTTTGAAAAAAGGCCGTCGACATTCCCCCGACCGAATGGCCAACAACAATATCTGCCTTGAATTTTTTTGCAATCACGTAAATGCATTCTGCATACAGAATGGCATTGAACTTACGTCCACTGGAATATCCATGGGCAGGGGCATCTAAAGCAACTACATTGTAATCTAAAGCCTTTAGTTTTAAAATTAAACTTTTCCACCTAAAGGAATTACTTTCCCAACCATGTGCTAAAAGAACGGTGCCTTTTTTCCCTAACCAACGATAGGTTTTAATGGTAAGTTTTGTAGGTTTTTCAATGTTTACATTAACATCTACGTCCTCTAAAAATGCGGTTTCTAAAAAATCACGTTGTTTTTCCTTAATCTTGATTCGTCTTGGGGTAGAAAAGAGGCCTAGTGCTACTTTCCCCGACAATTTTGGACTTATGACCCCAATAAGGTTGATGAAAAAACCAATAAGCTTTGCAATAAAGGTTTTCATTCGTCTTCACGATTTACTGAATCCATTGAAAACGCCGGCGTGCAGATAGCTATATATTCACAAACTTCGGTAAACGGATTTGAATATTGCACTCTGGTATTTTTTTCAATCTTGATAGATTGACCTGCTTCTAAAATTATGATTTCGTCCTCAATAATAAACTGCTTTCGTCCTTTGATAATAAATGTGTATTCATCAAATTCTGGAGTTTGAAAAGGCTCACTCCAGCCGGCAGAAGCTTTCATATGTGCGATACTGATTGCAGAATTTCCATCTGTGGCGAGTCCAAAATGTTCTTGTATCATTTTTCCATCGTCTGTAGGTACGACAAACGGGGTTTTTTGTAAGCTATATTTTTTCAATGGTCTTTTAAAGGTTTTCGTTTTATGGTTCCTCCTTTTAAGTCTTTTACGACTGACATGATTACAAATGCTTTCTTGTCAATTTTATCGATTTCGGTGTGCAGTTTGGGAAGTTCTAACCTAGTAATGATAATATAAATCATTGATTTATCATAATGGGCTTTTTGATTCTTGTATCCACCCTTTACTGGCATTATGGTGCAGGCGCGACCCATTTTCTCGGTGAGCATGACCCTTAATTCTTCGTGATGTTCAGAAATGATACTTACGCCAATGTATTCCTCAACGCCTTCAACAACAAAGTCCACGGTTCGTGCCGCCGCAAGATAGGTTAAAATAGCATAGAGCGCTGTTTCTACGGATCAAATATTACGATATTGATTAAAAGCAGTACATCACCGATTGTAATGCCAAGTTTTCTGCTCAAAAAAATGGCCAGTACTTCAGTGCCGTCAATAACACTGCCACCTCTCATTGAAAGCCCAATACCAAGACCCAAAAAAAAGCCACCAAAAATGGCGATGAGTAATTTATCTTCGGTTACCACGGGATAATCCACTAGATGAACGACAACGGCCAATAAAGCAATTGCGACAATACTCTGTAGTGCGAATCTCTTTCCGATGGTTCGGGTAGCCAAAAGCAAAAAGGGCGTGTTTACAACAACTAAAAGTATACCTAGAGAAATCGAGGTTGTATTTTCGATTAGAAGTGAAATACCGGTAGCGCCGCCATCTATAAAGTGATTTGGAAGTAGAAATCCCTTTAGGCCAAATCCCGCTGAAAGCACGCCAAGAATCACAAAAACAAACTCTTTAAGACCGTGACTTAATTCAACCTTGATATTTTCTACTACTGGTTTGACCCGAGTCTCAGTAACCTTTTTCTTAGGAGCTTTCTTTTGAAGCCTTCTTGTAGCAATACCAACTAATATTTTTGACAATAAAGGATTCATCCACAAAAGTTAAAACCGCTGATTTATTTGTCTTTACCAATTAATTGTAAGTCCAAATTGCGATTGTCTCATTACGAAAATAAGTCTTTTTTGATGATTAAAGCGCGAAGTTTGGTAGAATACTACCAATGCAAAATAAAGTACTTGATTTTAGCTTGGTCAGGAA
>JBCCOJ010000027.1:0-21795 GCA_039025415.1 Bacteroidota bacterium
AAACTACGATTTTCACAAGTTCGGAAAAAAGGTAAATTTCACGACTTCAGTTAGAAAACGCATTAAACTTTTAGACAAAGCCGCTGTTGATGAGTTTTCTGAATTCACCTACCAAAAACGGTTTTTCATTTCAAAGGGGAATTTCAATTGGTTTAGAAAGGGTGAGGCCATTGTTAGGATAAAGATTATAAAACCAGATGGGTCAGAAACTATAATCGATACCGAAAACGATGCCATCGAGGTTGACAATGAAACAAAAATTGCAATTTCAAATCTCGAGGTTGGAGATATCATTGATTTTTTCTACTACAGCGAAGAACCTTTTAGAAGTACTTATGCCTTTGGGTTTGACCCAGTGGAAAGACCATTGGGCGAAGAATATCCCATATTGGACTACAAACTATTCTTTGAAACTGAAAACGACTTTTTCATCAATTTCAACTCTTTTAATGGTGCCCCAAAATTAAAGGAAATTGAAACTGAAAAACGAAATATGAGGCGTTATGAACTTACAGAAAGTAATATTCCAAAGGCAGAATTCAATAGATGGTTCTACCCATTGGTAGAACTACCAAGCTATAAATTTCAAGTCTATTTTGCACGCTCAGGAAAGTTTGAAGATCGTGCTTTGGCCTTCCTACCTGAAAAGGAAGACATGATAAAAACTGTGGTTAGCCAAGAGGAAGTTTTAGACCTGTATGACAGTCGATTTCGTCCCGATGGTAAAATAGGCGATGTCAAGGGTTTCCTTAAGGGTAAGACTTTCAAAAATAATGTCCACAAGGTAACTGCTGCCTACTATTACATGCGCCACTATTATCTAACGCGCTTTATAGAAGCTTTCTATGCTAAAGAAACCAATATTTCGCCTTATCCATTCATGGTTTATGGATCAAATGTGGTTTTTATTCAGGACCAAAAACAGTTTATTAGGCATTTTACCGAGTTTCTCAGAAAACAAAAAATAGATTACAGCATTGTTGTTGGTAAAAAACGTTACGATGGTTCAATTGAAAATTTGCTTATCGAAAAAAACGTTGAAGTATTGCTGAAAATAGAAACCGAAAAAGTCCTTTATGCCTCATTTTTTGGACCTCATACCAATATCAATGAATTTAATCCGCTTTTAGAAGGTACTGATGTTTATTTATTGTCGGGGGAAAGAACACGAATCGAAGAGATAGAAAAAGCTAAGCTACCAATATCTGATTATTCGCAAAATGAAACCAAAAAAGATATTGCAATGACCTTGAATGAAGATTTTTCGGGATTTGAACTCTCTGTGACCAATAGTTTTAAAGGTCACGAAAAATCAGAGCAACAGTACGACAGGCTACTATTTTCAGATTATACCCAAGAGGACTATAAAAAGTACGAAACTACCCCATGGGCAGAGATGACCAGGAATAAAAAGACCCGTACCAAATACAAGGAGGAAATTGGCGCACTAATTGAAAAGCTAAAAGAAAAACAAATTGAGCGTTTCGAGCAAAGTGCAAAAGATGAATTCTATTTGGATAATATTGAAGACTATAAATTTGCCATTAACGCCACAGGTCGGTATGGTTTAGATTCATATTTTATTTTTACAGAAACATTTAAGGCAAAAAATGCGCTAATAAAACGTGCTGGACCCAACTTTATACTTGAGATTGGAAAGTTAATTGGAGGCCAGATTGACCTTACCAAGAAAGAAAGGGAAAGAAAGGAAAATATTTACCTACCCTACCCTAGAAGTTTTAATTATCAGATTACCCTAAATATTCCCGAAGGCTTTACCGTTTCAGGATTGGATAAATTAAACAAGTCAATTGAAAATGAAACTGGTGCTTTTCTAAGTTCGGCCAAAATTATCGAAAATCAGCTCATAATCAATACTTCAAAGCGTTACAAAAGCTATTACGAACCTAATTCAAATTGGGATAAGATGATTGCATTCTTAGAAGAGGCCAATCAATTTACCAATGAGAAAATCTTGCTTAAAAAAAGTAAATCTTAGCTTTTACTTTGCCCATCAAACATAAAATAAACTAGAATAAAAGTCTAAGTGCTTCATATCAAACGTATCTAAAAGTAACCAAATCTTACTTTTATGCTACGTTCATCTACTTTAATTGTTATTCTATCCTTCTATTTCAGTGTTCAAGCTCAGACAAAAACCGGTGAGCTAAAAAAATGGCATCGGGTGACCATTTCTTTTGATGGCCCTAATGTGTCAGAAAACGATAGTGAAAATCCATTTACTGATTACCGCTTGAATACCTTATTCACAAGCCCTTCAGGAAACACGTATTTAGTCCCCGGATTTTTCGCCGCAGATGGGGATGCGGCAAATACATCGGCAGATTCTGGCAATCAATGGAATGTTCATTTCTCACCAGACGAAATTGGCATCTGGACGTTTGAAGTTTCATTTAGAAATGGCACTAACATCGCCGTTTCGGTGGATGCCCAAGCCGGCTCGAGTGTAAGTTTTGATGGCGCCAGCGGAAACTTTAACGTTGCACCAACCGATAAGTCGGGAATTGATAATCGGGCCAACGGGCGCTTAAAATATGTAAATGAACACTATTTGAAATACAGCGAAACCCAAACGTATTTTTTAAAAGCTGGTACAGATTCCCCGGAAAATTTGCTTGCTTACACTGATTTTGATGGTACGTCAAACCACGGTGGCACAAACTATTTAAAGTCGTGGTCACCTCACGTACAAGACTGGAATACTGGCGACCCTACCTGGCAAAACGAAAAGGGTAAAGGTCTCATTGGTGCAATTAATTACCTATCGGAAAAAGGCATGAATGTTTTCTCGTTCTTAACCATGAACGTCAATGGTGATGGGAAGGATGTTTGGCCTTGGGTAAGCCACAATGCAAGAAATAGATTTGATGTCTCTAAACTGGCACAATGGGAAATAGTTTTTCAGCACGCCGAAGAAAAAGGAATGTATCTCCATTTTAAAACCCAAGAAACCGAAAACGACCAACTTCTTAACGGTGGAAATGTTGGATTAGAACGAAAACTATATTATCGCGAATTGATAGCCAGATTTGGTCATCATTTGGCTTTAAACTGGAATTTAGGCGAGGAAAACACGCAAACAACCTCGCAGAGACTGGAGATGGCGCAGTTCTTTCGAGACAATGACCCCTACAATCACCATATCGTAATCCATACCTATCCTAATCAACAAAATCAAGTTTATAATCCGCTTTTAGGTGGTAACTCAGAACTAACAGGAGCATCAATTCAAACAAGTATAAATAACGTAAATAATTCTGTGTTGAATTGGATAGAGAGCTCTGCAAATGCCGGGAAACCATGGGTTGTAGCAAGTGATGAAATTGGTCCGGCCAATACTGGTGTCGCGGCTGATGATGATTACACAGGAAATACGGGTAATAAACCTGATAATAGAGAGCAAGTATTACACAAAACTCTTTGGGGCAGCCTTTTGGCCGGCGGAACAGGAGTTGAGTACTATTTTGGTTACCAAACAGGTGAATCAGACTTAACCTGTCAAGATTTTAGAAGCCGAGAACATAAATGGAATGATGCCAAGCACGCTCTTGATTTTTTTAGGAACCATCTTGAATTTTGGGATATGGAAAGCCTAAATAATATAACCTCTGATAATGATTTTTATAGTTTTGGTAAAATTGATGAAACTTACGTAATATATGTCCCTGGTGACGATAATTCAAATTTGAATATTGGTAATTCTGGTGATAACTACATACTAAAATGGTATGACCCTAAAAACGGAGGAACACTTCAGGATGGTTCGGTCACCGAAGTTGTTGCAACGGGAAATATTGACTTTGGGAATCCTCCCAATAATTCAAATGAAGACTGGATTTTATTATTGAGAAATGAGGCGACCTTAAATTTCACTGGGTTAAATGAAAATAATAACCTTGTTATATACCCAAATCCTGCAAACGATTTTCTTCAGTTAAAGGGTTTATCAGAAGGTATTCATCAATTTAATGTATTCAATAAATTAGGCCAAAAAGTATTAGTAGCAACTTCACATGATAGAGATTACCAATTGAATGTTAGCTCTCTGAAGACCGGCTTGTATATTTTAAATATTAAAAGCGGTGACTTAAATGAGTCTTATAAGTTTTTAATTGAATGATTATTCGGTCGTTTTTGATTTTAGTCGCCGCTTGTAAGATTTGAGTTCATCTATCACTCTTGGAGCCAAAATCAAGGTAGCGGTCATGGTAGGAATTGCCATAAGCGCAAAAACACCATCAATGAAGTTTATCATAGTTTTAAAATCTGTTGTAGCTGCCAAAATAATACTCAAGATGTAAAAATAATTGTAATAGTGCTTTTTACCCGCGCCAAAAAGAAAGCTCATGCACTTTGTACCATAGTAGGAATAAGAAAATAACGATGAAACGCTAAACACGAACACACAAACCATTAACGCGTAAGAACCAAACGTTGGCATGACTTGATTAAATGCCGAAGCCGTAAGGGTCACTCCATTGTCTGAATAGGTCTGCCAAACACCCGTTACCAAAATGGCCAGTGCGGTGAGCGTACAAACGACTAGCGTATCTATTGCAGGACCGAGCATGGCAACCAAGCCTTCGCGCACAGGTTCAGCTGTTTTTGCGGCACCATGAGCCATTGGTGCGGTACCAATGCCCGCCTCATTGGAAAATGCCCCTCTGCGAATACCTAAGAGAATCAAAGCGCCTAACATCCCACCAAGAAATGAATCGCCCTTTATGAAATTTGCTTCAAAGGCATCTGTGACTATGAGCGCTAAGTATTTGGGCACCTCAGAACTATTAGATATCAAAATGAAGATTACCAATGCAAAATATAGCAGAACCATTGACGGCACCAATTTGGAAGCCATATTACTAATTCTTTTGATTCCACCAATAACTACGATACTGGTTGCCACTACAAGAATTCCCGCAATTATAAGATTGGATTGTAAGGAGACTTCAATGCCGTTAGGTATGAGTAGAATATCGTTAATGGCCTGTTTCAATTGATTTACATTAACAACGGGTAATGCCCCCATCATTCCGAAAGTTGCGAACATAAGTGCCAACGGTTTCCATCTTTTCCCGAGACCTTCGATAATAAAATACATGGGGCCGCCTTGAATTTCACCATTACTATCTTTACCACGATACATGATGGCCAAAGAGGAAGTGAAAAATTTGGTACTCATACCAACTAATGCACTTATCCACATCCAGAACATCGCACCGGGTCCTCCTACCGAAATCGCGAGAGCTACCCCAGCGATATTGCCCATACCAATAGTTGAGGATAATGCCGTTGTCAAAGCCTTGAAATGAGATATTTCTCCGGGGTCATCTGGGTTGTCATATTTTCCCCTGAGTACTTGTAAAGCATGACCAAAAAAAGTAAACGGCAAAAAACGTGAACGTATTAGGAGATACAATCCACCTCCAACCAAGAGAATAAGTAATGGAAGACCCCAGGCTAATGAGGAGAACTCTGCAATTATGTTATCTAATGCTTGCAATTACGATTTTGAAAGGATTGGAGCGAAAATACTGATTTGATTTCACCTTATCGCTATGCAACATATAAGTTGTTAAGAGTTATTTGGGAATAAGGACTGAATTTGAAGAGCCATATATGAGCCAAATTCATTGGCAATTGGTTTCATATTTGTATAATTGAAACGTTTCAAACTTCGATTTCAATCTCAAATTTAGGCTATATGGCCTCTATCAATAAATCAGCAGTCGCAGGATTTGTTGCTAGCGGCACATTATGGACATCACATAAACGCATTAACATTAAAACATCAGGCTCATGCGGATGTTTGGCCAATGGGTCTCTGAAAAAAATGACCATATCACACTTTCGTTCTGCAACCCTAGCTGCAATTTGAGCATCACCGCCAACAGGTCCTGATAGCAAACGTTCAACCTTAAAACCTGCCTTCTCTACTTTTTTACCGGTTGTTCCCGTAGAAAATAAATGGATGTTCTTTTGTTGTAGAATTTCCTTATGCTGGTTGAGGAATTGCACCATATCTGCTTTCTTTCCATCGTGGGCAATTATTGCAATTTGCATAGTTCTAAAGTTTACTGGTATGGTATTTGACTAGACCTTCGATGGGTCGTCGAGCAAAATTTCCAACCTTGAAGCCCATTTTGTCTGCTACTTCCCTGATTTCGTCTTCCGAAAAGAATGCGATTGAGCCTGCAAAGTGCACTGGTACGGTTTTTATCTCATCTCTATATTGAAAAATCATATTCTCTGAAAAACGTCGTATCCCAGATTTGATTAGTTCCTTCACATAACTTGAATCCTTATTTAAAAACATGAATTCGGCAAAAGTTGCTAAGTAAGCATTTGGATTTGGACGCTTGTACAAATTATATTTGATGTAGTCTGCTTCAAGATTGTACTTGTGTTCAAAAGCTACTTTAATGTCTTCGGGCATTTTATTGAAATAATAATCACGAATGAGTTCCTTACCAAAATAATTTCCAGACGCGTCATCCATTAAAGAATACCCTAAAGATTTCACGCGTTGATGTAATTTATTACCGTCAAAATAACTACAATTCGAACCCGTACCCATTATGCAAACAACTGCAGCCTCGTTATCCTGATTTAAGGTTGCCCTTACCGCAGCCATAGTATCTTCCTCTACCTCTACAATTGCATTGAGAAATAAAAACTGAAGTACATGCGCCAACATTGTTTTGGGCTTCTCGGTACCGCAACCCGCACCATAGAAAAAAATATGGGTAACCTCGTCCTTTAACTCCATTAATTCCTCACTGGACTTAATTATCCTTTTTAATTTATTTTCTTTAAGTATTGCAGGATTCAATCCTTCGGTTCTGATTTTCTCTCGAAGTTGATTACCATTATTATCAACTGCAATCCAGTCGCACTTGGTCGAGCCACTGTCAACAATTAGAATCATGTAAATTAGTCGTTAGTCGTTATTGAAAAAAGATAAATCCGTAGTATCAAAACG
This sequence comes from Bacteroidota bacterium, assembly GCA_039025415.1. Taxonomy (GTDB): domain Bacteria; phylum Bacteroidota; class Bacteroidia; order Flavobacteriales; family Flavobacteriaceae; genus Psychroserpens. The sequence continues at coordinate 7,004 of JBCCOJ010000027.1, forward strand.
CAAAATACATTTCGATGGCTACGGATTTATGTGAGGTATTGTTTATAATGAATTGACTTTCTGAGCTAAGTCAACTAATTTATTTGAATAACCAAATTCATTATCGTACCAAGAAATCACCTTGAAAAACCTTGAATTCAACTCAATAGCTGCATCGGCATCAAAAATACTTGTTCTTGGATCGCTAACGTAATCTTGGGAAACGACCTTATCCTCGGTGTATCCCAGAACGCCTTGCATTGCACCCTCTGAAGCACTTTTAAAAGCCGCCTTGATGTCATCAAGACTAGTTTCTTTTTCTGTTCTAAACGTCAAATCAACTACTGAAACATCTGCAGTAGGCACTCTAAAGGCCATACCGGTTAATTTACCATCCACCTTTGGAAAGACTTTACCTACGGCCTTAGCAGCACCGGTTGAGGCTGGTATGATATTCAATAATGCGCTACGTCCGCCACGATAATCTTTACGTGAAGGTCCATCAACGGTTAACTGGCTGGCAGTTGTCGCGTGAACAGTAGTCATTAAACCTTCTTCTAAACCAAAATTATCATCAATAACTTTAGCTAAAGGTGCTAAACAATTTGTTGTACACGAAGCATTGGATACAATTTTATGGTCACCAGTTAATTTCTCATCATTAACACCCATTACGAACATTGGTGCGTCTTTACTAGGTGCAGAGATTACGACTTTTTTGGCTCCTGCCTGTATGTGATAATCTGCAGTTTCCAAAGTGGTGAAAATACCGGTACATTCGGCAACTACATCGGTCCCAACTTCATCCCATTTAAGGTTTTTTGGATCTCTTTCTGCCGTTACACGAACCGTTTTACCATCTACCACCAAGTGGCCATCCTTTACCTCAACCGTTCCGTCAAATCGACCGTGAACAGAATCATATTTTAAAAGGTACGCTAGATGCTCTACATCCAATAAATCATTTATCGCCACGACATCTACGTCTGGTCTATTAACGGTTGCTCTGAATACGATTCTACCTATTCTTCCAAAACCGTTTATTCCTAATTTTAAATTTGCCATTTTATTAATTATTTATTTAGTTCTTGCTGTGTTTATTGTATTTGTATGTATAGTGTGGATTATTTAGGTGGTCATTATTTCAGACACCCGAAGTAATTCCATATTAATTTTTGATTGCCCTTTAATGGCCTGCTCAAATGGCGTCAAGGCTATTTTATCATTGAGAAGCCCTACCATATAAGCTGATTTTCCTGCCATTAGCTCTTCTACGGCTCTAACACCCATTCTACTGGCTAAAACACGATCAAAACAAGAAGGACCGCCACCACGTTGCATGTGCCCTAGAACCGATACCCTTACTTCATATTCGGTCATATTCTCTTCAACATAATCTTTTAGTTGAAATACATTTTTCCCGATTTTATCGCCTTCGGCCACTACCACAATACTGGATGACTTTCCAGAACGCTTACTTCGTCGTAAACTTTCCAGCAACCTATCTAAACCAAGGTCTTCCTCCGGTATTAAAATTTCCTCTGCTCCCGCACCAACGCCTACATTCAGCGCAATATGACCAACATCTCGTCCCATTACCTCAATAAAAAACAATCGATTATGTGAACTTGCGGTATCGCGAATTTTATCTATTACCTCTACAACGGTATTTAAGGCGGTATCGTAGCCCAAAGTATGGGTTGTACCAAAGATATCATTATCAATTGTACCGGGTATTCCCATAACTGGGATATCATATTCTTTACCAAAAATCATGGCGCCAGTAAAACTGCCATCTCCACCAATGACAACAAGCGCATCAATACCGGCTTCTTTTAATTTGGAGTAAGCCTTCTTACGTCCTTCTTCGGTCCTAAACTCTTTTGAACGGGCAGATTTCAATATCGTTCCTCCTTTGTTGATTATATCCTTTACACTTCTTGCATCCATAGGAATAAACGCCCCTTCAATCATACCTTCATAACCTCGATAAATCCCCATGCATTCAATATCGTGATAAGCACAGGTTCTAACTACAGAACGTATAGCCGCATTCATTCCAGGTGAGTCACCACCTGAAGTCATTACCCCAATTTTGTTTACTTTTTTCGACATCATCTTAGTTAATTACAGTAAACTTAACAAACAAAAACAATAATAAAAATCGAATTAAGTAATATTTGGCACGGCTTGAAAATATCAAACGTTTTCGTTGATAAATAATCAAATTTCATCGATAAAAGCTTGAAAAATCTGAGGATTATTGATTTTCAGTCTTAATATTTATAAAGTCTGGGGTAAGTCTTTCGTCTTCGTCTTTCTTTACTTTTTCTTTTTTGTTCTCTTCGGAATCTTTTTTGTTTTTTCCGTAGAAAATAATATCGAAGAGTTCACGAAACGTATCAAATTCGACATTATAGGCGAGGCCAGCACCTTGCATATAACCAATTTCCTGACCGAAGTTTCTAATGCTATTTTCACGATTGAAGAATTTCGCGGTCAAGGTGCCTTCCTCATTGAGAAGTACATCAATTTGAACGTCACCTGCAATAACGGTTTGGTTCACACCGCCAATGGGCACACCCACCCTACCGTTTATCAAAACTTTATCGCTAATCTGGGTACTTAAAGTGAGTCCAAGACGGTCATCAGTCTCATATTCTGCGGTCTGCTCACCCACCTCATAATTAACACCTACCTGAAGTTTACTGTCCGCATTACTCAGAAAACTATTGAAAAATGAGTTAACACGGTCTGAAATTGTACCGTACGCCTGCTGACCTAAACTAATCTCACTAGCGAAAGAACCCGTAGACAGTAAAAATAAGGCCTGATTTGTTCTAGCTTCTTTAGTCTCAAGACGATATTCCAATTCTGATTTAACGGCTGAATTGACATTGGGGAAGTTAAATGTAAAATCGGGTTCAGGTTGTTCGAGTTGACCAGCAAGGTTCACCTCTACTTCAACGTCTATACTTCTATTAATGGGATTATCCAACAATACCGAAGGATTCGCTTGGGTAGCATAAACCGCCGTCAAACCAATCTGTGCTTTCAATGGATCGCCCTCCCAGCGAATGGACCCACCAGGAACTACGGTTAGTTTCTTTTGAATTAAGCCCCCGTAGGCAAAGTTGTATTTTCCCTCCACAATCTGAAAATCACCGAACATCTGAAATTTACCGTTGGTATTTATGTCAAAAAGTAAGTTGCCATTTCCAGAACCTTGAATCGTGCTTCCAGAGTTTTTATCGATAACAATTTCAATGTTGGCATACGGATTTACAATTAAATCAAACTGCAATTCGAGACCGTCAACCTCGGTTTCCCTAATCCTCTCACCCCTAATGCGTCGAGCTTTTTCCTCTGGACTTAAAAAATGGATATAAGAATTATCACCATAAGTTTCGAGGTCACTTAAAGGTATTTTGAAAACTGTACCCTCTGCGGTACTACCATCTACTGCAATCACCAGTTGGTTAGTTGGACCCTTTATCGTAGCTGCGCCTTCCACAAAGGCAGTACCATAGTACAATTGGTCTTCATCGTAATCTGTATTAAGCACCAATAGCCGGTCTGTTTCTATTTCTAGACCCAATTTCCAATCCTCAAATCGTCTATGGGAAATGAAACCATTTAAAGTTGCATTTGAGAAATATTCTGAATCGGTTAGCTCAACATTATCAAAAATAAATCTCTGGGAGTCTAACTTTACCCGGCTGTCAAAATCAAAACTATAATCGACGTTTAAATAGGGAATTCTGAGTCCGGCATTGTCTAATAGTAACTCACCATTAAAATCAGGATTCTCCAAATCTCCAAACACCTTGACATTACCAGAGACAAGACCTCTTATGTCCTGAATGACCTCACCGCCTAGTTTAGAAAAAGGGTCGAGTAAAAATTCATCAAACGCAACGTCCAAATCCATTGTTTTACTCTCAATGTCAACAATACCATCAGCATCCAATCTCAAAAGGTTGTAATTATCCAATGTAACGTCAACATTGTAATTTGTAAGTGATTTATTGCCCTGAACCTTAGCGCTCAAATCACCCATTTCAAAGTTGTTGACTTCTAAATCGGTAATGTCAAAATTAGACTTAGGTAGATAATATCCATTTTCCTGGAGTATTTCCAGTGAACCGTTAACTGTTCCGTTTAATAATAAATCTTTAAGTCTTGGTGTGATTTTAATTAAATCAACGTCTACAAAATCCAAGTTCAAATCCTTGTAATCCTTTCCTTTTACAACGCCTGAAAGTTTTATTTCCTCTTCAAAATGCGTGAGACGCATATCTGAAATGTTAAAGGTCTCAAATTTTCGGTCAAAGGCTACCTTGTTCAAATCGTCACGATTTTCATTCATGGTCCACTTATTGCCCTTGAAGGTGATGTCAGACTTTCTAAAGCCAACAACCGACTTATTATCCTCATCAATGGTGTAGAACAGGTTCAAATCAAAATTATCTATGTTATTAGTTCCACCTTGAAATTCGGATCTTACAAAAAGGGTATCCCGTTGGGTGACATTTATAAGGCTAAATTTTGATAAATTGTAGTATTTCGTATACAGAGTATCCATTACCACATAGGTATTAAAGACAGGATTACCGTTATTTATTGTAAGTGAAATATCATTTGCGAAATAGTCGAAAAGTTTAATTTGAGGCGTGCTAAAATCCAGTTTGAACTTCTTAGAATCGGTCTCAATGCGACCTTTTATTTTTGTATTAGGTGCTAATTGAAGATCATGATAAAAAACATCAACTATTTTGTTGTAAATGTTGAAGTCAAAAGATAGATATTGGTCGGTTTCAATTTCATTGGGAACGTATTTTGTGTAGATACTCCCAACGGAATTTTCAATCAATTTACCTAAATCCTCAAATCTAAAATCGCCCTTAATTTTGCCTTCTATGATATCTGGTGAATCGATTGAGATTGTTCTTTCATCATTGTCAAAAGAGGATACTATTTTGAAGTCCTTAAAATAATAGTTATCAATTTGGTTAGTATAGGTGGTGTTTTTGAAGCTTAAGGAACCGAAGGCGTCATTTACGTTCGAACCCTTGATTGAGGTAGTAACCATCCCACTAAATTCAGCAATACTATCTTTGGTAATAAAATTCATTTCCCTCAGATTGGCATACTCAACATTGGCTATAAAATTTAGGGTCTTAATCTCCTTAGAAAGGTCTGCCAAACCATCGAATTTAAACTTGAAATTTTTATCGTTGGCCTCTAAAAATCCGTTGAAAATATTATTCCCCAAACGGCCCAAGACATTTATATTTTTATAATTATAGCCGTTATAATCTAGTTCATAAACTTCACCTACAATCCTGCTACTAATATTATCGAGCTTGAAACCATCACCGTCAATCCTCACATCAAGCGAGGTTGTTTTCAATTTTGGATTGTTGACAAGTTCGCCAATATTGAAATCCTTAAATTCAACATTTCCTATATAACTGGCGTTGTCAATATCATCAACCCTAGTCAATTTTAAATCAGAAATTATCTCTCCCAAATCAGTATTGATATTCAAATCTGCATCGATGGTATTTGACGTGACTCTTGAATTTCCAGAGATCGTAAAGCCACCAACTCTTGAAAACAAGGAGGGCAACGATTCGCCAAGAATATTTGGCAGGAGAGCCCTTAAATCATAATAACTGGAGGAAAGATTATCTAAGCGGCTGGTCAAGACAAAACTATTCTCATCAGACTTGAACAAATTTTGAAAATTGAGGTCGCCATAAAGCCGCGTACTAGAGCTGGCGTTTGCCTTTAGATTTTTTGCGTGAAGGTCATTCAGGGTTCCTGAAAAGTCGACATCAATAAATGCAATTTCATCTTTTCCGAACTCATTGTAGAAGGTATTCAAATCATTAAATGATATTTCACTATCCCTCAAAATGGCTGAGACTTTAACCTTATCCTCAAAATATTTAAAATCTTCCCTGTTGTAATCAAATCGCAGATTTCCCTTGAGATTGGATTCTCTTGTTCTGATACTCAGATTTTCAAAACTCATATGGTTTAATGTATATTCAAAATCTGTTACAAGATTTTCAATATAAGCGCCTCTGGTATCCTTAAAGGCAAGGGTGTTTATGCGAGCGTTTACGTCACTATTTTCAATTACTAAATTCGTGGCATTGATGAATAAATCATAGAATTCTAAAATCTTGGGGGTCTCTTTATTTTCATCAATTAATCTGAATTTACCATCTAATATAGAGACATCACTTGATGATAGAAGAAAATCACTTGTCGATTTCTCAGGATTATTGGTTTCAAATCTTTCAACAAAAACGTCCAAGTTAGTATCTGAATATCCCTCGTAAGTCTTGACATTGAACGTTAAATCATACAAATCAATATCCCCAAAATTAAGAATGCCATTGTATAAATTTTTAAAGCTGATTATTGATGTATTAAGTTCTTTGACCCCAATAAGCGTGTCATTCTTAAAATCGGAAATCAGAATGCCTTTGAGCTCTACATCACCATTAAACTGGAGTCCCAATTTAGCCACGTTTATATTCGTACCAAATTCATCATTAATTCTATCGGTGACCTTACCCCCTAAAAACGTTTGTACTGCGGGAATTGATAAGAAAAGAACCAAAATGATAAACAGCAGAACGATTACTGCAATGATTTTCGATACTATTTTGAGAAATTTCTTGATAAGAATTGAAAGTTTTAACTTTGATTTCAAAATTAACAATTATTGTGCCTAATACTATTTAATGGCTTTGGAAAATATACATACCCTTGCAATAGAGTCTTCCTGTGACGATACCGCTGCCGCAATACTTTGTAACGACAAGGTCTTGAGCAATGTTGTTGCCAATCAAGAAATTCATCGCGAATACGGCGGGGTTGTGCCAGAATTGGCCTCTCGGGAGCATCAAAAAAATATTGTGCCTGTTGTTCACCAAGCACTTAAGCAGGCTGGTGTGAATAAGTCCCAATTGCACAATATCGCTTTTACTAGAGGGCCCGGTCTTATGGGCTCGCTTTTGGTAGGTACGTCTTTCGCGAAATCTTTGGCTTTGGGTCTCGAAATTCCGCTAATTCAGGTCAATCATATGCAAGCACATATACTGGCACATTACATAGACGAGCAAGGTTTTGCAAAACCACCATTTCCTTTTTTGGCTATGACCATTTCTGGCGGACATACTCAAATTGTGAAGGTTAATGATTATTTTGATATGGAAGTCATAGGGGAGACTATTGATGACGCGGTAGGCGAAGCTTTTGATAAAAGTGGTAAGATACTAGGGTTAGGTTATCCTGCAGGACCTGAAATTGACAAAAGGGCCAAACTGGGAAATCCTGAGGCTTTCGCATTTACGAAACCCAAAGTGGATGGGCTAAATTTTAGTTTTTCTGGGTTAAAAACAGCAGTGTTATATTTTATCCAACGAGAGGTCAAGGCCAATGAAAACTTTATTGCTGAAAATCTAAATGACATCTGTGCTTCCATACAGCATACAATTATCCAAATATTGATTGATAAACTAAAGTTAGCCAGTAATCAAACTGGAATTAAACATATCGCCATTGGTGGCGGAGTTTCGGCGAATTCTGGTATACGACAGGCCCTTAAAACTGGAGAAAAAGAATTCGGATGGACCTCATACATCCCAAAGTTTCAATACACCACAGATAATGCAGCAATGATTGGTATTGTTGGCTATCTAAAATTTATGCATAAGGAATACGCAGAACAAAACGTAGTTGCGAGTGCTCGGCTGAAAATTTAGAATCGGCAAGATTTGTATAAACTTAAAAATTATTCTTCAATCCAAAATACGAGAGTTTGCAGAAAAACCATTCCTCAAAAGAAAACCTTCAAGTGCTTTATGAAGACAACCATATTATCGTTGTAAACAAAAGGGCGGGAGATATTGTACAGGGTGATAAAACAGGTGACAAACCTCTTAGCGAGGTAGTGAAAAGCTATTTAAAAAATAAATACAACAAACCTGGAAATGTGTATCTAGGTGTTGTACACAGATTAGATAGACCTACAAGTGGTATTGTTCTATTTGCCAAAACCAGCAAATCATTACCAAGGCTCAATAAACTGTTCGCTGAGAGAAAAACCGATAAAACCTATTGGGCCTTCGTTAAAAAAACACCTCCAAATCATGAAGGCACTTTGACCCATTGGCTTAAAAAAAATCCTAAAAACAATAAGTCTTACGCCTCAATAACAAAAACTAGCGATAGCAAAAAAGCGGTACTGCATTACAGAGTTATCAAACGACTTGAAAATTACGCGCTTTTGGAAATCAATTTAGAGACTGGAAGGCACCACCAAATTAGGGTTCAGCTATCAGCCATTGGCAGCCCGATTAAGGGAGATTTAAAGTATGGTTTTGAAAGAAGCAATCCCGATGCCAGCATCAGTCTTCATGCGAGACGTTTGCATTTTATTCATCCTGTATCGAAGGAAAATATTGAAATCGTTGCACCCGTTCCCAACGATGCCCTATGGCAAGCAGCAGTGACGTAAACATTAAAGCAAATCCTTATTTATGGTTTCAGAATAATCACTTATTGGGTAAATAATAGTCAATTTTGTACCAGAGCCAACTTCTGATTGGAGATCGAAATATGCGCCTATCAACTTTGCTCTGCTTTCCATATTAATTAATCCTGAGCCTTTTTTAACGGTAATGACGTCAAAACCTGAGCCATCTTCATAAACTTCAATTCTTAATTCAGCATCAGTGTAGATTAATTTAACGTCTACGGAGTTTGCTTCAGAATATTTTACCGTATTTGAGAAAAACTCCTGTAAGATTCTAATAAGAACCAATTCATGCGATTCATTCGCGATTTCAACTGGCTCACCTTCCACGAAGAAACTGACAGTTGAAAAAGACAGACTTTTTAGGCGTTTAATTTCGTTTTCAACACTTTCTAATAAGCCAATGTTCATTAAAACATCACTGTTTAAGGATTTTGACAATGCCCTGACCTCTGCAAGGCTATCCGAAACAATATTTGAGGTCTCCTTTAAGTTTTGTTTGGCTTTACCTTCAACTTTTGAATCCAGCATACCTAATTGCATTTTTGCATAAACCAATAACTGGCCCACATTATCATGTAGCTCCTGCCCAACGAATTTTAAAGTCTGCTCTTGTATTTCTAGCTTGGTCTTGGATATCTCATTTTCATACGCTTTTTTTTGCTTGATTTTATCCAAAAGCAGCTTGTTCTTGCGTTTTTGGAAAGCAACAAAAAATACAATGACCATGGCAGCCAATAAAACAATGACCAATGTCACATAAATAATCAGGGCAATTTCTTCCTCTTTGATTATTTTCTCTTGTAGAGCGGATATAAAAAGCCGAATGCAAAGCATGAGTAGGTCAAAATATTAATTGAAAGTAGTAATAAGTGTCTAAATTGATTAAAATATTCATTTATAGCCCGATGGTATTCATTGAATATAAATAATGGCGTTACACTTAAATACCAGAACAGCAACCCAGCTGTTATGTAAAACGAGGGTAATTTATAATAAATTAGAATTTCTTCAGACCTAATCAATTCAGAAAGATAAAATATTGCGAATATGACTATAACCACAGTGGCTATAATATCATTATATGGTAGCATGTGGTAAAAGAACGCATCTGTCATTGTAAAATAAACGACAGAAAACAAAGTGTAAAGAAAAATAATTAGTCTTATTACGAATACATTTATCTTTTTTTCTAAAAGATTAAGATAAAATACACCTATAAATCCTATGGATAGTAAGGTGTAAATATTATAAAGCCAGGTATTACTGCAAAAGGGACTATTCTTTAAGAACACAAACCATTCATAGTCAAAATTGTGCTGCATCAATTTTGGATAACCCCCTAAAGCTTCAATCACTACTGTGAGCCATAAGTAGTAAACAAAAATCCGAAAGATTCTCTTGCCTTTTTCCCTGAGGTATAAACTACCTGAAACTGCCGCCAATAACTCAAACAAAACCGTGAGAAATGCATAATTATTTAGCAGAAACTCTTTCAAGATAAACTTCTATTGTGGAAAGTTTGCCTGCGGCGGGTCTCCATTGTTGCCTTTATTAAGGCCTGGACCATTCGGATTGTCAGGACTGCCTCCCCCGTTTTGAAGCGCGTAATTAAACAGGGCCCCTTCTGATATCTTTTTAACTCCCGTTGGCCACAAAAACATGGTTGTATAACCAGCCTCCTCGTCTGAATCCGGGTAGGCACCTAAATAAACACGAATGCCATCCATGGTGTAACCTTGATTTTCAGATTCTTTTTCAGCATAAACCAAGAAATCCTTTACGTCCTGAAGCGCAAACCAAGATGAACGGTTATCACCACCTTCACGGGTTACGATAGAATCACTTATCAAACGGTGTCTAGAGTCAAATGCCCGATCAAGTGTTTTCGCCTCTTTGACTGTAATGAGACCACTTGGTGCATTTAAGGTTTCAGCAGCTAACTCAACTGATTGCTCCGCTTCACTAGACTGGCAGTAGAAATACATTGCTGCAATACCTACGACAACTCCTAAAATAAATAATCCTAAATTCTTCATAATAAATTGGTTAAAGTTAGATAACGAAAGTATTTAAATTATTAACATTATGCTAACATTATGGATTTATTTTTCTTACGCCTAAATTCTTTTAAACTGAAATTTACTCCCAATCCTCTTTTGGGATAGTTTATCGATACTGTCCTCACTTAACTGTAAAATTCTAGGATACCCTCCGGTGACTTGACAATCCTGCATTAAAATCATTAATTGCCCAGAAGGGGTTAGTTGTACCGTACCGGGCAAGATCAGTGAGGTAATTATCGGTTTTAAACTATTTGCAATTGACTCATCACACTGATAAGCCATACGATTACTAAAACTTGACACCGTAAATACTTGCTCAAATAATTGATATTGAATTTCAACAGGTAAGTAATCGAATTCCCTTCCCAGCATCACCTCAATAAAGCCAGAATCAAAATGGTCTAGCCTTAGTCTAGATATTTCAGCCCCAGATTCGTAATACTCACTTTTCGAAACAATTTGCAATTTATCGCCTTTTACCAAACGGTGAGTTTCGGTAATGCCTTTGTATTGGCTTCGGCTTCCCATTATCTTTTGGGTTAAGAAACCACCTTTGACCGCCACATAACCTCGAAAGCCCTTAGCGCATCTGCTAAAACTAAGTAGGTCGCCTTGTTTGATATTGACTACCTGATTATTTTTTATGGATTTACCATTGACCGCTGCATGGCATTCAGCACCAGATATACAAATTGAAGTAGATTCATGAAATTTCAATTTGGGTGCCATTAGCGTAAATTCTAAAACGGCGGCATCAGTTTCATTGCCTAGTAAGCCGTTAGCTATTTTAGCTGAAGTTCTATCCATAACCCCAGAATAGGGTATACCGTATTGTTGATAGAAATTTCTGCCTAAATCCTGAATAGTATCATACAAACCCGCCTTAACTACCTCAATCATTCAAATTCTGGTTTTCAATTACAAACGTTCCCTTTACAACTTCTGCTGAGATTTTTCGATGCTCTATAGCATCGATTTCATAAAACTGAATTTTATCCCCAGCTTTTGCAAAACAAGGACTTTGCTTTGAAGCCTGAAACAATTCCAACGGACAGTTGCCTATGACATTCCAACCTGCAGGACTTTCATGTGGATAAATCCCGGTTTGATTTCCCCCAATGGCGACAGCTCCCTTTTCGATACGTTGTCTCGGATTTTTTTTACGCGGAAAATGTAAGTGATTGTCCAATCCGCCCAAATACATAAACCCAGGTAAAAATCCAATGAAATAAACAGTATAAATTGGTCTTAAGTGAAAGTCAATAATTTCACTTTTTGACAGGTTTTTTACCCTTGAAATTTCGTCCAGATCCCAACCAAAATCATCCTCATAACAGACTGGGATTTTCCAAAGATTTCCAGTTTCTAATTTTTCAACATTCCGGCTACAATAAAGCTGTTTGAGCTCTAAAAACGTATCATTGATATTCTCAATAGTAAATTTATAAATAATTAATATTGAGTTGTATGCGTGATTTACCTGAATAATTGATTCAATATTTGATTTTGACAGATAATTTTTAAAAATCAGTACATCATTGAGTATATAATTGTTGATTTCCTGAGGCCATTCCACCAAAACCGACCGCTCAGAATACTTATGAAAACTCAAATTATAATCGGTTTTTTCCATTATGCTATCTCAATGTTTTCGGCTCCCAATTTTTGACTTAAAAACTTTAAAATAGTTTCGGCATTTTTATTATCACCGTGGATGCAAAACGTATCCGCTTTTAGCTCCTTCCCTACTCCATTGATGGTTAAAACTTGATGATGTTCGGCCATTGATTTTAAATGCCTCAAAACCGATTCAGGGTTATTGATTACCGCATTCGGTTTAGTTCTACTAACTAAACTCAAATCATTATTGTAGTTTCTATCAGCAAATGCCTCGTAGACCACTTCAATCCCATGAGCTATAGCTTCGTTTGCAACCACCGATTTATAAGGTGCGTACAATTTCAGCTTCAAATCAAAATGGCGTATCACTTCGATAATAATAGTTGCGGTCTTTAATTCTTTAGCGGCAAGATTATATAACGCACCGTGGGGTTTAATGTGATTAACTCTAATATTTTCTTCGCTTGCGATGCTTAGGAATGTTTCAACTTGGTTTACAAGACTTCGCGTTAATTGTTCGGCACCAATGATCATTGGCATTCTACCAAAATTCTTCTTATCAGGAAACGAAGGGTGCGCCCCAATTTTAATGCCGTGTTGCTTTGCCAATCTTACCACCTCTAGCATCGTTTTCTCGTCCCCCGCATGACCTCCACAAGCAATATTACAGGATGAAAGGTAAGGCATTAGCTGCGACTCGTTATTATAACCTTCGCCCAGGTCTACATTAATATCTATGACTATTTTTTTTGACATCAGGAATTTATCTACAATAAACTAAAAACCTTTAAAATGCTCTTCACTCCCAAAAACAACACTATTACTAGTACAAATCCACCCAAAACATTTTGAAATTTAGAGTTTCTGTAATTACCCAATAAAGGCGCTTTGTTCATTACCCAAAGCAAAAACGCTGCAATCACGGGGAGTAGAACGCCATTCGCAACTTGAGCGAATTTTATGATTTCAACCGATCTGAAACCGATGGATGAAAACAGAACTCCCAAAAACAAAACAAATATCCAAACCGCCCGAAAACCACCCGATGTCATTCCTGTAGACCAACCTAAGCATCCCGCAGCAACGTATGCCGCTGCCAATGGGGCTGTAATAGCACTCGTAATGCCTGCCGCAAAAAGCCCCAACGATAGGATATATTTAGCCGAAGCACCAAATAATGGCTCTAGACTACGGGCAAGATCGGCGGCACTAGATATACTGCTTGAGCGAATTGCTGCCGCCGAAATGATAATACACATAGAGACCAAGCCGCCAATAGTAATCGCAATTATGGTATCCCGTTTGGCAAATTTTAAATCTGAAACATTTCGCCACTTTTCATTGACCAATGAAGCATGTAAAAACAAATTATAAGGCACCACAGTGGTCCCCACGAGGGCAATGACGGTAAGTACATTATCTTCTGAAAGATTTGGAACAAACATCCCCTTGAATATTTCAATAAGGTTAGGTCTAGTCATTATAGCGGTAATCAAGAATGATAGGCTCATGAAAACCATGAGGGTCACCAATGCCTTTTCCAAGGTTTTATAGTTACCGAAGAAGAGCAACAAAAAAGCAATTATGCCAATAATCAAGCTGAACACATTGACCTGTAAACCAATAAAATTGAAGTTTGGGTTGCCAAAAACCGATTCGAGACCCAAGACGCCGCCACTTACATTTCCTGCTTCATAAGCAGCGTTCCCAATGACAATTGCAGAAATTAAGAGCAAAATGGCAGCGCCTCGCCAAAATACATTGGATATTTGAGAACGAACAACTTCAGAAAGCCCCTTCTGGGTTACTAATCCAACCCTTGCGGACATTTCCTGCAATACGATTGTCGCAAAAATTGAGAGTAACATGGCCCAAAGTAATGAAAATCCATCCTGTACGCCAGCCAGTGTGCAAACCGTAACAGTGCCAGGGCCGATAAATGCAGCAGCTATTAATGGGCCGGGGCCGATGTTTTTGAAAAAACGCTTAAACAAAGAAAATTTATTTGATTTTAAAAAATAATTAATAGGAACTTAATATTCATTCGCAATTTGAAGTTAAAGATGCTTCGGAAAATCCATCCTGCCGCCTAGAATCCTTACAATGAATATATCGTTTTTTCTTTTGTAATAGAAAATAACGTGGGATTAGAAGCAGTATCGAAAAATCATTTGATTTTAAATCAGTACGTATCGTCGCCCAAACTCAGGGTTGATTGCAATCTTTTCAAGCTCTGATTTTAGAGCTTCTGCATACTTCAAGGACTGTGATACACCAAAATTCTCTATTGTATATATTGCAATAGACTTGATGTACCGCTTAGCCGCAACATTTAGAACATAATTATTTCTTAGCATGATGTTCAGCTAAGGCTTCTTCCCAAATGTCATCAATAGTTGCCTCAGTTTCTCCACTTTCAAAACCAATAAGAAGCGCCTCATTCAAATCAACAATTCGCTTTCTTCGTTCTTGGTCTCTACGAATAATATCTCTTATGTATTCATTGTCATTTGTATAAAAACCTTGTTCTATAAGACTTTTGACAAAAGCATCTTGTTGTTGGGTAAATG
>JBCCOJ010000028.1:0-21374 GCA_039025415.1 Bacteroidota bacterium
ATTTTTTGGTTAGGGTTTTAATATTATAAATTTAACGAACTAAATTTTAGGTGTATGTTTAACACTACTTACATTAAACGCTTAATCGGGAGTATTTTTATGCTCTTGGTTTTTTCGAATCTTAATGGTTTTGCCCAGGGACCTGCCGTATTTACTTGCGATGCTGCCGCCTTGTATCAAACTATTAGAATCCAGCAAAACATTCCAGGTGTTGGGAGCGCAAATGATTTTATCTTTTACGCAGTTGATCCAAGCACTGGGGAATTTCAATTTGTTGCTAACTTATCGGTTGACGATGATGGAGCAGCAAATGGGGATATTGCATTGCCAGGAAATATCAATTCGATTGGTTTCAATCCCGTCGACGGCTTTATTTATGGTATCAATACTGACTCCTCTGAGTTATACAAAATTAGCCCAAACGGTTTTGTGCAATCACTAGGTAATATAACAGGGCCATTAGTTAATAGTGGTGGTAAGCAAGCTGGTGTATTTGATGACAATGGTATTTATTATATTACCGGAGGATCAAGAAATCTATATAGTATTGATTTATCGTCAAACCCTCAGCCGGGGGATTCTTTTGTTTCTACCTTTTTGTTTGATATCGGGAAAACAACTTCTGACATTGCTATAAATCCATTAACAAACACAATGTATGGTTGGGACCAGGCAAATAACAGAAGACAACTCTTTACAATCGATTTGGATAATGGAGATGTAAATGTTGTAGGTCCAGCAGCTGGAACTAGTGACTACAGAGTATTTGGAGCACTTTATTTTACCGCTGGAGGTCAGCTTATTGGCTATGGTGATAATACAACAGTAGGTCCTAGCCAAAATTCACAAGAAACTTTAGTTCAAATTGATTTAAATACAGGAGTTCCTAATTTTATTGCTACAAGCGAAAGCGTGGGAATTAATGATGGTGCTTCTTGCCCATACGGCCTTGAATTATTTAAAGATGCCCCAAGTAATGTAGACTTAGGGGAAACCTTTACTTATACGTTTACAATATTCAATGCTTCTGGTGTTCCGTTAACTAATTTGAACTTCATTGATAATTTAATGGATGGTCTCATTTTTGTTTCAGACCCGTATAATGTTCAAGGTGGTCTTGAAATAGTTGGTAATACCAATGGTCTTACCAATGCCAATCTTACCATTAATAATGTTGCAATTGGAGTAAGTACATTTCAAATTGATGTAACGACAGACTGTAGCGTTGAAAATATGATTATTAGTAATCAAGCAACACTATCATCAGATGTTATTACGGTAGTTTCAGATGACCCTGATGCTGCTGGTATTACTAACACTACTGTAACTGGCATTATTGACCCATCCATCAATGTTCCAGACCCATTAGTCTTGGAGGGATGTGATTTAAGCGTAATTACCCCAGATAATTCAGTTTTCCCATTGAGTTTTACAGAATCAGACGATATTAAGGATGTATTTAATACAGTCCCTGATTACACAACTACAGCACCTCAAAACATTGAAAGTATTACTTATATAGATACAATTATTGATGAAGAAAGTTGCGTTAAAGTTGTCAATAGAGCATTCAGTTTAACCAACACCTGTGGATCTACTTCGGTAACGGTACAAGTTATTAATGTTCAGGATTCAACTGGACCAACGTTTACCGTTCCAGCAGATATTACAATTGATTGCTCAGAAGATCCATCAAACTTAAGTTTGGTTGGAAATGTTAGCGACTTTGCGGATAATTGTTCCACAAACATAAGCGCGAGTTTCGTAGATACAATCTCGAATGATGGTCTACCAGACACGTGTAGTTCTGCATATACAATCACAAGAACTTGGAATGTAGTTGACGAATGTAACAACGTAACTTCATTAGATCAAATTATTGTTGTTGAAGATAATGAAGCACCAACAATTACTAACTGCTCACTTACTGATATGACCATGGAGTGTGCTGGTGTTGCTGGAAATGAAAATCTTGCAGAAAACTGGAACGCAGCTAATATTTCTGCCTTAGAAATTTGTGCTGCTGATAATTGTAATACCGAGTTTAGCGGTTTAATTACATCAGATTTTAATTTTGACAATTTTGTATCAACTTGTGGTGCAAGTGGTTCAATAAGTGTTATTTACACCGTAACAGATGGCTGTGGTAATGGTACACCTCTACCTCCAGTTACTTTAACTTTTGAGGACACCGTTGCTCCTAATCTTGATACATGTCCAGTTGAAAATACTATTTTAACTTGTTCCACTACAGATAACGAGGCTAATGCTGATGCATGGAATGCAGCAAATATTGCAGCCTTAGAAGGTTGTGCAGCAGATGGCTGTGATGGAGACTTCACTGGTCAGGTGACTTCTAATTATGATTTCAATAATCTTAATACTACTTGTGGGCCTTGTGGAACTTTAAACGTTACCTATACAGTTACCGATGATTGTGGTAACGCCTCCAACGTAAATGCGACTCTTACATTTGACGATGGCACTTTACCAGATTTATCGCAGTGTGAGGTAATCGACCAATTGTTTGAATGTTCTGATACTGAAGATTTTTCTGTAATAGCAGAAAATTGGAATACGAGTAATATTTCAGCATTGGAAAATTGTACAGAATCATTTAATGTAACTGTTTCTTCAGATTTCGATTTCAACAATTTTGTTTTAGCTTGTGGTGAAACTGGAAGTTTAGATGTTCTTTACACAGTGACAGATAACTGCGGAAACGTGACGACATTTGATGCGGTTTTTGTTATTGAAGATACCACATCACCTGTTTTTGATGGTATTGACGATGATGAATGTATTGCAGAATTTATAAATGGTTCTGCAGAGGCCAATACTTTTGATGGTACATTTATTCAATTCCAACAAGAAGAAGTACCTGGATGGCAGACTACTGCTTCTCATAACACAATTGAGATTCAACGTTCTGGTCAAATTGATGGTTCTATACCATTTGATGGAAACTACCACTTAGAATTAAACTGCCAAGGTTTGGATGACCTTTATCAAGAGTTCTGTACAATACCTGGTAGTACTTTAGATATCATTTTTTATCATAAGAAACGTGCTGGTGGAAACAATGCAGATGTTCTTGAGTTATTTGCTGGTTCAGACTTAAACAATCTAACGAGTTTAGGCCTATTTGAAGTGTTTGGAAACGAAGGATGGAAACAGAATATCGTAAATTATTCTGTCCCTGCCGGTCAGGATTCAACTATAGTATTATTCCAGGCTATTTCTGGAAATACATCATCTATTGGTAATTTATTGGATGCTGTTTCGGTAATTTCAAGTGATAATTCATTTGGTCCACTTCCTACAGATATAACTGTAGAATGTAACGAGATACCTGATGCGCCAAGTTTAACAGCCTCTGACGGTTGTGGTGAAGCAACTGTTGCTTTTACAGAAACAATTAATGAAGGTACTTGTGATAACGAATATGTTATCATAAGAAATTGGGTTGCATCAGATGAGTGTGGTAATACCGTTGAGCATACTCAAAATATTACTGTCGTAGATACAACAGAACCAGGATTTTCTCAAAACCTTCCTGGTGATATTACGGTTGAATGTGATGAAGTACCAGAAGCTCCTACAGTTACAGCAGACGATAATTGTGGTCCTGCAACAGTAATATTTACTGAAAATTCAACGTTTGGAGATTGTCCTTTTGACGAGGTAATTGAAAGAACGTGGGTAGCTACTGATGAATGTGGTAACACAAACACACACACACAAATAATTACGGTTCAAGATACTACACCTCCTGATGCACCAGATGCACCAGAAGACTATACAGTTGAGGATGTTGACCCAGCAGATATTGCTCCAGTTACCTTAACTGCGATTGATAATTGTTCTGGTGAAATCGATGCTGTATCTGTAGATACGGTCGATGATTCAGACCCAAATAATATTGTTATTACTAGAACTTGGACATTTACCGATGACTGTGGTAACACCACAACTATTTCGCAAACTATAACAATCATTCAAGATTTAGGTTTTGTTTGTGATGGTCAAGTATTCTACCAGACTATAAGATTAACACAAAATATTGCTGGTGTTGGTTCCAACGGAGACTTTATCATGTATCTCGTTGACCCACAAGGTAACTTCTCCTTCTTTGCCAATTTATCAGTAGATGATGATGGCGCCGGAGATGAAGATGTAGCCCTAGTGGATACCATTAATGGCATCGGTTTTAATACAGAAGATGGTTTAGTATATGGTATTGATTCTGGAAATGATACTCTTTATAGAATCTTACCAAATGGATTCATGCAAAATTTAGGTGTGATATCTGGACCAATTGGTAATACAAGTAACTTTAGTGGTGCTTTTGACAATGACGGCAACTACTACATACTTGGCCAAAACGGAAACTTAGTTTTAGTTGATGGTGTAGAGGACTTAGAGCCTGGAGAAGGCACAACTTCTACCCTACTGGCACAAACTGATGTAAGAGCATCTGATATTGCCATTAGTCCTTCAGATTTCTTGGTTTACTTATGGGATCAGCAGGATAATCAACTTAAAACAATTGACCCTGAAACAGGTGCAGTCAATGTGATTGGCCCTGCGGCAAACACAAGTAATTTTGGAATTATGGGAGCTCTATATTTCACGGCTAGTGGCCAGTTATTTGGCTACGGTGATGATACCAATGTTGGAGGCTCTAATAATTCTCAAGAAACGTTCATGCAGTTTGATTTAGAAACGGGAGTTCCAACGCCTTTCTCAACCGGATTATCAATTGGTACAAATGATGGTGCTTCATGTGCATTCGGATTTGAATTATTGAAAGATGCCCCTGATGAAGTAGATTTAGGACAGGAATTTACCTATACCTTTACAATTGCCAATTCTACTGGAGAGCCATTGAATGATTTACAATTTATTGATGACCTTATACCAGGATTGGTTTTTGTATCAGATCCTTATAACGCAACAAATGGAATGACAATTACTGGATTAACAAATGGCTTGACCTCTGCGAATTTAACGATTAGTAACGTTATTCCAGGACAGAGCACCTTCCAGATTTATGTGGTTACAGACTGTTCAGTTGAGACAATGACTATTAGCAACCAAGCTACATTATCATCTGAATTCTTAACGGTAACCTCAGATGACCCTGACCAAGCTGGTGTGACAAATACGACAGTTACCGGTATTGTTGATCCGTCCATTTCATTACCTAATCCATTGGAAATTGAAGGTTGTGATATTAGTGCGCTTACCGCGGAAACGGCTGTGTTCCCACTTAGTGAAACTACATCAGGCGACGTCAAGGATATATTTAATACCGTTCCTGATTACACAACAACAGCACCGCAAAACATAGAAAGTATTACGTACATTGACGTAATTGTTGATGAAAATGTTTGTCCGATTGTCGTTAATAGAACATTTACCTTAACTAATATTTGTGGTATTGAAACAGAATTGGTTCAAGAAATTAGTATCGTTGATACAATTGCACCAACATTTACTGTACCAGATGATATTATGATAGAATGTGACGACGACCCTACGTTCTTGAGCTTAACGGGTGATGTTACTGATGAGGATGATAACTGTTCCTCAAATCTTGAGGCCACTTTTACAGATAGTATAGAAGAAGGGGTATGCGCTGGTGAGATGGTTATTACCAGAACTTGGACGGTAACCGATGACTGTGGAAATTCAACTTCACAAGTTCAAATCGTTACAATGCAAGATAGTGTGGCACCAACGTTCACCGTGCCTGCTGATGTAACCATTGATTGCGCTGAAGACGTAAATAATTTAGAATTGACTGGTAATGTTTCAAACGTAGCAGATAACTGCCAAGTGGATTTGGATATTACATTTACTGATTCTGTCAATTCTGGAGAATGCCCTGTTACTTCTATCGTAACAAGAGTTTGGACGGTAAGTGACGGTTGTAATGAAACATCATTAGAACAAATAATAAATATTGAGGATACAACAGCTCCAGTAGTTGTAGGTGATTTCACAGATATTATCGATGTAACCTGCGATGATATTCCAGAAGTACCAAACCTAGAGTTTACCGATAACTGTGCTCAAGAAGTGTCAGTCGATTTCACTGAAACCATTAATGGAAACCAAGATGACGTTGAATACTCAATAACCAGAACTTGGACGGTTAACGACGGCTGTAATGAAGCTGAGTTTGTACAAACCATTAACGTAATTAATGATTTAGTGATTTCAACCAATGAGGATGAACTATGTATCGGTGAAGACTTTGGATATGACTTGTTCAATTTGATTGATGGTAATTTGGATGAAGAAGGAACATGGACCGCTGAAAATGCAAATATTGTGTTGGATGGTAATCTGTTTAATCCTTCACAGTTACTCAACGAAGATGGTTCAGCCAATGAAGAAGATTTAGGAGAAATCAATTTTACCTACTCTTATGAAGGGCAATGTGCCGGAGAAGTTACCGCCACCCTTATCTTGAACGCCGATTGTGTTGTTCTGGCATGTGGTAGGGAAAATCTTGAAATTTCAAGAGCTGTAACACCTAACGGTGATACAGTTAATGACACCTTCGAAATAGGTGGAGTGGATGGATGTGGCTTTACATTTGAAGTTCAAATCTTTAATAGATGGGGCGCCAAAATTTACGAGAATATGAATTACCAGAATGATTGGGGTGGAGAAACCTCAGATGGTTCAATTGGTAGCTCTGGCTTAGTCCCTACAGGAACTTACTATTACGTTGTTAAAATAAATAATAGTGGATTTGAGCCTATCGCAGGACCGATATACGTATCAACTAACTAAATAAAATCTTAACCTAATATGAGACTCTTTAAGTTTAGTATAATCGCTTTAATGCTGCTAGGCAGCTCAATAAGCATCGCGCAACAGCTTCCGCAGTTTACGCAATATATGTTCAATACCATCTCTATAAATCCTGCCTATGCAGGAAGCCGGGAAACATTGAGCGTTGTTGGACTGCATAGAAGTCAATGGGTTGGCCTTGATGGTGCCCCAACGACCCAAACGTTATCAGTTCATGCACCTTTGCGTAACGAAAAGGTAGGACTTGGCGTATCATTTATTAATGATGAACTTGGATTCCAAAATTTCCAATATTTGTATGCGGATTTTTCCTATACAATCAATCTAAACCAAAAGGTGAAACTTGCATTTGGTCTTAAAGCTGGATTCACAGGCTTTAGTTTAGACCCTGAATTTCAAAATTCTGAACAGCAGGATAATGTAATTTTTGGTTTTGAAGATAGATGGAAGCCTAATATTGGAACTGGTTTGTATTTGCATACCAACAAATGGTACTTCGGTTTATCAGCACCAAGAATTCTAAACACAGATTATACAGGTGATGAAGAATTTGAAGCTTTAGAGCGAATTAGTTATTATGGTACGGCTGGTTATGTGTTTGACCTTAGCCAATCTGTAAAATTTAAGCCCGCAACACTTTTAAAATTGACTGACGGTGCACCACTAAGTTTAGACTTAACGGCCAACTTCCTCTTTTTTGATAAATTATGGATTGGTCCAGGTTATAGATTTAATGAAAACGCATCAACCTTTACAGGGATAATTGATTTTCAAATTACCAAGCAATTTAGATTGGGATATGCCTATGAGAACGTAACATCAGATTTAAGGCCTTTTGCCAATGGTGGTACCCACGAATTTATTCTCATGTTTGAACTCTGGAAAAGTAAACGAATCAAATCACCTAGATACTTCTAAAATTTAGCCTATGAAATCAAAGATTTTACTTTTAATATTTGCTATAGGTAGCTTAAGCCTTTCTGCACAAGAAAGATTGGCAGATAAATTCTTCAAGAATTACGGCTACATTAAAGCAGCAGAACTCTATAAAGAGGTCCTAAAAAAGGGTGATACTTCAATAAATGTACTCACAAGATTAGGAGATTGTTATTATAATAATTCTAATCCCAAAGAGGCAGCTATATGGTATGGATTAGCATTTGAAACCTATGATAATGAAGATATTTCCCCTGAATATATGTTCAAATACGTTCAATCATTGAGAAGTAAAAATGACTTCGAAAAAGCTAATGATTGGATGGAAAAGTTTATGACCGCAAATAATAATTCTGGTTTTGAAGACTTTGATACGGCAAGTATAGAAAAGTTCCAAAAACTGGAAGATTCTGAGAAAAACAGAATTGTGAAGCTGGTCAACTTACCATTCAATTCTAAGTTTGCCGATTTTGGACCATTTATATATAACGACTTACTTTATTTTACCTCAGCTAGAAATGAGGATGGAAAAATTTACGGTTGGAACAAAGAGCCTTTTCTTGACATATATCAAGTAGATTTCAAAAAAGATATTGACAATCCTGAATATGGAAATCCAATTGAGGTAAACGCTGATGGGATTAATACAAGATATCACGAAGCATCGTTGACCATTACTAATGATGGGAAAACAATGTACTTTACGCGAGATAATTTAGATGGTAAACGTCTTGATTACGATAAAGAAGGTACTACTCACCTTTCGATATATCAGGCCAGATTTATAGATGGTGTTTGGACCGATGTTTACCAATTACCATTTAATGATGATTTTTATTCTTCAGGCCACCCAGCTCTAAGTCCTGATAATAAAAAATTATATTTTGTATCAGATAGAGAAGGAGGTTTTGGTGGTACAGATATTTACGTCGTTGATATAGAAGAAAACGGAAAATTCTCTAAACCTAGAAACCTAGGTGATAAAGTCAATACTCCTGGACGTGAGATGTTTCCTTTTGTAGCGAAAGACAATACCTTGTTCTTTTCTTCAGATGGACATATTAATCTTGGATTATTGGATATTTTCAAATCAGATATTTTGAATGATGAAAATGCAGAACCACAGAACTTAGGCGCGCCATACAATAGTGGCTATGATGATTTTGCCTATTTCAATAATGCTACTGAAGAAGAAATGCAAGCAGGTTTTACCGGTTATTTTTCATCTAATCGTCCTGAAGGAAAAGGAAGTGATGACATTTACAGCTTTGACAGCAGAGTTTGCGAAAAAGTCATCAAGGGTGTAACCAGAGTAACGCTTGACAATAGTGTACTTCCAGGAGTAAAAGTTCAACTTATTAATGATGTTGGCGTTGTTATTGCCGAGGTTACTACAGGCGCAGATGGTGCTTTTGAATTTGAAGCAGAATGTGAATCACAATATACTTTGATTGGAACAATCAAAGACCATAGAAAAGACCAAAAGGAGATTCTTACAGATGATTCAAATGATTCTAACGTACCATCAGATTTATTCTTAGAGCCATTGGTTAATGATAACCAAATTGTAATTAATCCTATTTTCTTTGATTACGATAAAGCTAAGATTAGAACAGATGCAAAATACGAATTAGAAAATATTGTTGATGTATTACGAGCGCATCCAGAAATGGTAATTAGAATTGAGTCGCATACAGACAGTAGAGGTCGCGATCTTTATAATATGAAACTTTCAGATAAAAGAGCTCAGGCTACTAGAGACTATCTTTTATCAAGAAATATTGCTCCAGAGCGTATTGAAAGTGCTATAGGTTTCGGTGAATCACAGTTATTGAATGAATGCGCCAATGGTGTAAAATGTACAGAAGAACAACATCAGATGAACCGCAGATCCTACTTCTATATAGTCAAAGAATAATTTCTTTAGCAAAGAAGTTTAATTTATCCTTATAATTTAAAAATGCGAGTCTTTCTAAGACTCGCATTTTTTATAACATAACATTTGAAAAAATATTTACTATGCCTCTACTCTATCTGTTGAATAACTAAATAAAGGTAATTTGCCCATCATTGAATTCACTTGTTGCGCAATCGATTCCAGCTTATTTTCATCCTCATGATTCTTGATGACAGCATCAATAAAATCAACTATTTTAGACATATCAGATTCCTTTAGACCTCTGGTTGTAATAGCTGCGGTACCTATCCTTATCCCTGAGGTTACAAACGGACTCCTATCATCAAACGGCACCATATTTTTGTTAACGGTTATATCAGCCTTGCCAAGTGCTTCTTCTGCAGTTTTACCAGTAACTCCTTTGTTTCGCAAATCAATTAGCATCATGTGATTATCGGTTCCACCAGATATTAACTTGTAATCCTTAGCAACAAATGCTTGTGCCATTGCATTAGCATTGGATTTAACTTGAAGCATGTACTGCATAAATTCGTCTGACAGTGCTTCGCCAAATGCAATAGCCTTTGCAGCGATTATGTGCTCCAATGGCCCGCCTTGATTACCTGGAAATACCGAGGAATCCAATAGCGATGACATTTTTTTAAGATTTCCGTTTTTGAGCTTTAAGCCGAACGGGTTGTCAAAATCATTACCCATCAAAATCAAACCACCACGTGGGCCTCGCAAAGTTTTATGGGTCGTGGTTGTTACGATATGACAATGTGGAATTGGATCATTAAGAATGCCTTTCGCAATTAAACCAGATGGATGGGAAATATCAGCCAAAAGTAAGGCACCGAGACTATCTGCTATCTCCCTAAATCTTTCAAAATCAATATCGCGACTGTAAGCTGAAGCTCCAGCAATAATCATTTGAGGTTTAACTTCTTCAGCCGTTTTTTGAATCTTATCGTAATTCAAACGTCCCGTATCTTCTTCAACCCCGTAAAAAAATGGTTGATACAATTTACCTGAGAAATTAACTGGCGAACCGTGAGTCAAATGACCGCCATGTGATAAGTCAAAACCTAAAATTTTGTCTCCCGGTTTTAAGCAGGCTGCAAAAACTGCTGTATTGGCTTGACTTCCTGAATGGGGCTGCACATTAGCGTAAACAGCACCAAATAAGGTCTTAGCACGTTCAATTGCAATACGCTCGACTTCATCAACGACTTCACATCCCCCGTAGTAACGTTTGCCAGGATAACCTTCTGCATATTTATTGGTAAGAACAGAACCAGCGGCCTCCATCACTTGTTCGCTAGCAAAATTCTCTGAAGCAATCAACTCGAGCCCATTAATCTGACGTTCCTTTTCAGCATCTATTAGTTCGAAAATTTGATAATCGCGTTGCATATTTTAGTAATTTAAACTCCTCGATTCTTTCTTCAAATAAGGTAAAGAGGAATAAGTATGAAATAATTGTTAAACTTTAGCAAAAATAAGAAATGTATGAATGAAATAATTTCCAAATCATATATTTAGCATAAGTTTTATAACCATGTTTTTAACAATTTATTCCTTAAAATTTCAACTTGCTAGGTTTGAAATTTAGAATAAATAAATCCACTAAATAAACGCATATGCCACTATCAGCAAATAATCCAGACCGCAACTCTTGGTTGCACGTTGGTAAAAATTCAGATTTTCCTATTCAAAATATTCCATTTGGAGTTTTTCTAACCAGAGATGATATTATCACCATTGGAACTAGAATTGGCGACACTGCCATCGACTTGGGAGCATTGCACCAACTTGGCTACTTTGACGGCATTCCCCTTACAGACGATATCTTTCTTCAAGATTCACTGAACGACTTTATTGCTGATGGAAGAAAAACATGGCGCTTGGTTAGAAACAGAATTGCTGAAATTTTTGATTCAAATAACGATGCACTGAAAAATAATAATCCGCATAAAGAACGTATTCTGTTTCGCTTAGATGAAATAGAAATGAAATTACCCGTTGAGGTTGGCGATTACACTGACTTTTACGCTAGTAAAGAGCACGCCACCAATGTTGGCACCATGTTTCGTGGAAAAGAAAATGCCCTAATGCCAAACTGGGTTCACATGCCGGTCGGCTATCACGGTAGGAGCAGTTCTATAATTCCTTCCGGAATTCCTGTTCATCGGCCACAAGGTCAAACCATGCCAGAAGGAGCAGATAAACCTATTTTTGGTGCTTCCAAATTAGTGGATTTTGAATTGGAAATGGCTTTTATCACAACTGATGCCAATGATTTGGGTGAACCAATACCAGTTAGTGAAGCAGAAGAATATATATTTGGACTTGTTCTTTTTAATGATTGGTCTGCCCGCGACATCCAAAAATGGGAGTACGTTCCTTTAGGTCCGTTTTTGGGTAAGAATTTTGCTTCGTCCATGTCCCCTTGGATAGTGACTTTAGACGCTCTGGAACCCTTTAGGGTTGATAGCCCAAAGCAAGACCCTAAACCTTTAAAGTACCTTCAAACACAAGGGCAAAAAAGTTTCGATATTCACTTGGAGGTCGGAATCCTGCCGAAAGGTTCTAAAGAGACCACAGTTTGCAAGTCAAATTTTAAATACATGTATTGGAATATGTCCCAGCAATTGGCGCACCATACTGTAAATGGTTGCCCTGTGAATTCTGGTGACATGATGGGAAGCGGAACCATTTCTGGTAAAACCGAAGATTCCTATGGTTCTATGCTCGAATTGACTTGGCGCGGTGAGAAACCACTAAAAATGAAAGACGGTTCTGAGCGTAAATTTATAAATGACCATGACACTGTAATTATGCGTGGTTATTGCGAAAATGATGGAACTCGTATCGGTTTTGGCTCAGTAAAGACAGAATTACTTCCCGTCTTTAATCCAAAAAAATCCAAATAACAAATCTTTAATTTCCTAATTAAAGGTTATACTTAAGGCAAGCCTGCCTGAATAAAAAAAATCCTAGAATTATAGTTTCGAACTACAATTCTAGGATTTTTAACAGTTGAAGTAGGATATTTAATTTTTCAACATGGCTTCCTCTGAGTTTTTAACTTCCTGCTCCTCCCCTTTCAAATGTCTATCTAACCACTGCTCTTGTTCCCAAAGCATGTGCATGATAGATTCTTTAGCTCTGTAACCATGGCTTTCCTTAGGTAACATTACCAATCGAACAGGTGCGCCAAGTCCTTTGAGTGCGTTAAAATAACGCTCACTTTGTAGTGGATAGGTCCCTGAATTATTATCAGCAACACCATGTATTAATAGTAATGGGGTTTTCATTTTGTCAGCATGCATAAACGGCGACATTCCATAATAAATCTCTGGGGCTTCCCAGTAGCTGCGCTCCTCACTTTGAAAACCGAATGGTGTTAAGGTTCTGTTGTAGGCACCACTTCTTGCAATTCCTGCTGCAAACAAATCTGAGTGAGACAATAAATTTGCTGTCATAAATGCACCATAACTATGTCCGCCTACAGCCACTTTCGTACGATCTATATAACCAAGATTATCAACGGCATCAATTGCTGCCTTTGCATTTGCCACCAATTGAGTTCTGAAAGAGTCGTTTGGTTCTTCATCACCTTCCCCAACAATAGGGAAAGCTGCATCATCAAGAACTACGTAGCCCTTGGTGACCCAGTAAATTGGAGATCCCCAATATGGGTATACAAATTCATTAGGGTTGGAAGTGCTTTGACCAGCACTTGATTTATCCTTGTATTCTCTTGGATAGGCCCAAAGAATCATTGGGTATTTCTTACCCTCTTCATAGTTTAAGGGCAAGTACAAGGTGCCATCCAAATCAAGACCGTCATCACGTTTATAACTTACCACGCGCTTATTGACTTTCTCTAAACTTGTAAATGGATTATCAAAATCTGTAATAGCCTCTAAATCATTCTTCTTTTTAATGTTTCGAATGTAATAATTTGGATATTCACTTGGAGACTCTATTCTTACCAGAACTTCACCTTTTTTCATGTCTATGGCATCGTAGAAGTTTTCAACCTTATCAGTATATTTAGACTGATAAAGGCGTTCCGTTTTATTGCTTGCAATATCATAGGCATCTATAAAAGGGAATTGTCCTTCTTTTGTGTATCCGTCGCCCATGAGATACAACTGGCCATCATTCATTTCAAGCGTATACCTGCCAAATTCATTCTTTGAGCTTACGAAGCTACCTGGGTCACTGTATACATCTTGATAATTTCTATCTGAAATGATTTTTACTTCAAAATTATCATTAGATGGATTAAATAAATAGGTTTTTGTGTTTCTAGTATTCCACCAATAATCATAAGCTATTGCATGGTTATCATCTCCCCATTGTATGCCACCAAAACGTTGTTTGGTTTTTATGACCAATTCGGCATCTGAAGTGAAAGGTGCGCTTTGTTGGTATAAAGCATCACGAAATGGAACGTCTATTTCAGGGTCTCCTTCATCTAACGCCGTAACCCAAGTTAAAGTTGAAGGCTTATCTGATCTCCAACCCATATTTCTTTTACCTGTTCTTGTTGCCATAAAACCCTTTGGCCGAACCTCGTCTAGGGGAACTTCATTGACCACCTTTACTAGGATACCATTTTTATCATATAAAGACGATTTACTTGGAAATCTCCCGTAGGTAACCAAATAAGAAAATGGTCTCTTTACCTCACTCACCATTATATAATTACCATCTGGCGAGAAGCTAATCGACTTATACATTGCGGCTGGTAGAAAAGATTCTGCCTTTCCGTCAAGGGAAACTTTCTTAATTGAAGAACGCGCTAACTGCTCGAAATTAAATTCGTCATTGGGTGTTTTCAATAAATCCTGATAGGTTCTATTTTGAGCTTTTGACCCGTCACTTACAGAAACCGTAGGACCAGTCGGCACAGCCTTTTCTGCATTAATTAGCGGTTTTCTATCTTTAGGCAACATTTTAACCAAAAGGTTCTTGTTGTCTTTAAACCAATTTATGGTACTTCCCATATTGGCATTTACCGAAGCATCTGTCAATTTGGTAACCTTAGCGCCTGAAATATCTAAAACCCATACTTCCACACCCACTGGAGTGGTATTCAAACAGGCAATCATTGATTCATCTGGTGACCAGCTAAAACCAGATAAACGAGGGTTTTCAGGTAAGCCAGAAACTTGTCGAGCTTCATCCTCATTGGTCTTTTTAACCTTCAAATTTGTAAAGTAGTTGGTTCGACTTCCAATATTGGTTACCGGGTTGATTCTAAGTCCCGCTAGCCTCAATTCTGTCTCTGAAAGTTCAGAAATTGATTTGTACTGATTACGGTATAATAAAACCATATTCTCTCCCTTACTGTCTATTTGAACACCTGGTGCCAAATCAACATCAGCAAGATCGAGGATTTCCTTGGATGGGTTTTGATAAGTTAAACCTTGTTGGGAATAACCACAAAAGGCCGTAATAAAAGCGATGATTGATAAAAATTTCTTCATGTTTTGAGATTAATTAATTGAACGCAGAATATACTTAAAATGTGATTTAAAAATGTGAGGGGGATGTTAAATTTTGGATAATAAAAATGGTAGAAGCACCGAGTATTATGCATGCATAACGAATACTTGAATGGGTGCTGGTTTAATGCTTAATTTTGTTAAGAATGACAATACTCATACTTTTTACTAATTAAATTCCCATTGATAAGGGAATTAAAAAAGACTCTTCTTTCCATAGGAGCAAATAACATTTAATGTACAATTCAAAAATTATAGGCCTTGGCCACTACACCCCAGAAAATATAGTTACCAACAATGACCTATCCAAATTGATGGACACCAGTGACGCGTGGATTCAAGAGCGAACAGGAATAAAAGAAAGACGCTGGGTCAAACAAGGTGATGGTGACACAACTGCCACAATGGGCGTTAAAGCTGCGAGAATTGCTATTGAGCGCGCGGGAATCGACAAAGATGATATTGACTTTATTGTTTTCGCCACATTGAGTCCAGATATGTATTTCCCGGGTCCGGGCGTGCAAGTGCAGCATGCTTTAGACATAAAAACTGTTGGCGCTTTAGATGTTAGAAACCAGTGCTCTGGTTTTGTGTATGGTATTTCGGTCGCTGATAATTTTATTAAATCTGGAATGTATAAAAACGTTCTGGTAATTGGCAGTGAGTTACATTCACACGGTTTGGATAAAACGACGAGAGGTCGCGGTGTTTCTGTTATTTTTGGAGATGGCGCGGGTGCTGCTGTATTGACTAGAGAAGAAAATACTGAAAAAGGCATCCTTTCTACCCATTTGCACAGCCAGGGTGAGCATGCTGAAGAACTGGTTGTAAAAGCACCAGGGATGGGGACGCGCTGGGTAACCGATATTTTAGCTGAAGACAATCCCAGTGACGAAAGTTATTTCCCCTACATGAATGGTCAGTTTGTTTTTAAAAATGCTGTGGTTAGATTTAGTGAGGTAATCATGGAGGGTCTTATGCAAAATAAATTGAAACCTGAGGATATTAACATGCTTATACCCCATCAAGCCAATTTAAGAATCGCCCAATTCATTCAGAAAAAATTTGGCCTAAGCGACGACCAAGTATTTAATAATATTCAGAAATATGGTAATACGACCGCCGCTTCAATCCCCATTGCTCTTACGGAAGCTTGGGAAGCCGGAAAAATCAATGAGGGTAACCATGTGGTTCTTGCTGCATTTGGTAGCGGTTTTACTTGGGGAAGTGTTATTATTAAGTGGTAGATAATACCCTTCTATAAATCAAAAGAGGCTCTCTTACGAAAGCCTCTCTTTTTATTTAATGACCAGACATTAACACTAACCATCAACTATTATGCTTGCCATTAAATATTGTTTAGTTTTTTAATATCACCTTATAGACGAATCTTTTCAATTCCTGTTACAGTAAATTTCATGCTTAACCTTGTTTTAACAGAAAAATTGATTTCTATGTCTGTATCTTTAGACTAAATTATTACTGTACTAACACCTTATGGATAAAAAAACCTTAGTTATCGGCGCTTCACTCAAACCCCAGAGATATTCAAATATCGCCATCAATAGACTGGTGCAAAATAATGTAGAGACGGTGGCTTTCGGTCTCAAATCAGGTAGTGTGGCCGGGGTAGAAATAAATACCGAATTAATGCCTTACGAAGGTATACACTCGGTGACGCTTTATCTCAATCCAAAGCGTCAAACGCCACACTATGACTACATTCTAAAACTAAATCCTAAGCGGGTTATTTTTAATCCAGGTACAGAAAATTTAGAATTTCAGAATTTATTGAAGCAGAATAATATCCATTTTGAAGAAGCCTGTACCTTGGTTCTACTTTCTATCAATCAATATTAAAAGTCCCAAAAAAGACAAAAAGCCGTTAAGGATTAGAATAAAAAAGCCAAATTCAAACCCGAACCACTTTAGACTATTAAGACTTATAATGTATGATAGAATCGGAGATGCGAGCGCAATCAATGGTACAAATTTGTCTTTAACCTTCCATTTTGTGAATAGCCCAAAAGCATAAAGTCCCAAAAGTGGGCCGTAGGTGTATCCGGCAAAAACGAATAATTTTGCAATCACACTTTCGTCCTTTATCACGTACTTAAAAACAATAATTACAATAATGAGCACCAGAGAAATGGCAATGTGAATCTGCTTTCTAAGGCTCACTTGTTTAACCTTGTCAAACTTTTTCTCAATATCTAATATATCTATGCTAAAAGAAGTGGTTAATGAGGTCAAAGCACTATCGGCACTACTATACGCCGCAGCAATAAGCCCCAAAAGGAAAAAAACAAAAACGCCAATACCTAAGTTGTTTTTTGCCAATATTGGGAACAAATCATCCTTTTTGGCATCAATACCATTTTGGTTGGCATAAACGGTAAGAAGCAATCCTAAACCCAAAAAGATAAAATTCACGATTGTTAGCACAATCGTAAACCAAAACATATTCTTTTGAGCATCTTTTAGACTTCTACAGGTCAAATTCTTTTGCATCATATCTTGGTCCAAACCAGTCATTACAATTGCAATAAATGCCCCTGAGATAAATTGCTTCCAGAAATAATCTCCAGATTTAAAATCTTCAAAAAAGAAAGTCTTTGACATATCACTTTCTATAATGTAATCCCAAATGCCTACCCCATTCAAACCTAATTCATCACTCACAAAATAAATGGTAACGCCAACCGCAATTAGCATAAATAAGGTTTGTAGTGTGTCTGTCCATACAATGGTCTTGATACCCGACTTAAACGTGTAAAGCCAAATAAGAAGAACTGTAATGGTAACGGTTTGCCAGAAGGCGATACCGAAATCATCAAATAGAATGATTTGCAAAACATTGGCTACTAAAAACAATCTGAAACTTGCTCCTATAACCCTCGATAATAAAAAGAAAGATGCACCCGTTTTGTAGGAATAAATTCCGAACCGTCCTTCCAAATAAGTATAAATGGAAGTAAGGTTCAGTCTATAATATAAAGGAAGTAGAACCGTACCAATCACCAAATATCCGAGGATATATCCTAGCACGACCTGCATATAGCTAAAAGAAGATGCCTCTACCCACCCCGGAACTGAAATAAATGTAACACCAGAAAGCGAAGCGCCAATCATGCCAAAGGCAACTACAAACCATGGTGACTGTTTGTTCGCCTTAAAAAAAGCATCATTTCCAGACTTCTTTCCGGTTAAGAAGGATATTAAAACCAAGACTCCAAAATAGGAAACTATTAAACCAATTATCAAGCCAGATGAAATCATAGAAATTAACATTAATTTAATCGGAAAAGTAATATTTTTAGCAAAAAATATCTCACTAATATTAATTTAAATGAAAAAGATTCTACTACTAGCCGTTTTGTTCATCTTCAGTTACATGAGCTATGCTCAAGAATACAAACGTATGATTTCAGACGGCAATTATACCGTACAACAAATTCAAGCGGAAGCTGAAGTATATTTTGCAGAAAAAGGTACTGGCCGAGGTACTGGATTTAAGCCTTACAAACGCTGGGAGTATCAGGCGATACAAAATATGGACGAAAATGGCATGTTGAAATCTGCTGATTTTTACATCCAAGAGCTTGAAAACTACAATAGCCAATTAAATGCGAGTTTATCTGAATCAATGACTACAGTAGGCAACTGGCAACAACTCGGGCCTTTTGAGTGGAATCAAACCAGTGGGTGGAATCCCGGAGTTGGTCGTGTGACCGCCATAGCTTCTGAAAGTGGCAACAGTGACCATATGATAGTTGGCGGCGAAACCGGAGGAGTTTGGAAAACGCTTGATGGTGGTACAACTTGGCAAGTTTTGACTGATAATATGCCCAGTTTGAATGTTTATTCCTTGGCAATAGACCCTACTAACCCATCAATATATTATTGGGGTTCATCATCTGCGGCTATATTTAAATCTTCAGATGCTGGTGCCACTTGGACTCTGCTCAATGACTTAGGTGGTGGTACTGTCAACAAAATACTTATCGATGCTACAAATACCAATAAAATGTATATGAGTATCGAGTTTAGCGGTTTATATAAAACTACTGATGGAGGGGTATCTTGGTCATTAATCCACCCTAATGCCACAAACGGATATGACTTCGAATTTAAGCCAGGAGATACCTCGGTCATTTACGCGAGCGGCAACGATTTTTTTATCTCTCAAGATTCTGGTAATACTTTCGAAACGGTAACCACAGACCTTGCTCCATGGACACAGGAATATATTTCGGGTAACAACAATTGGACAATTGCCTCAAATAACCAAAACAACACGGTAGCTCCCAAAACTGGAAACGGAATGGGATTTTTCTACGTCGGGAACTTTAGCTCACCAATAACCCGACTGATTTCACCCTCACTTAATATACCTAGCGGAAATAATCCCCAATTAAAATTTTCGTACACCAATGTCAATTGGGCAGGAGATATAGATACTTTTAAAGTATTATACAAGACTGCCGAAAATGCTGCGTGGATAGAATTGGCAGAATACACCGCAGAATCTGACTCATGGAATGACCAAGTATTAAATTTACCAAGCACGACATCAGATTACTACATTGCATTTGAGGCCACAGCAAACTATGGTCGAGGTCTTACCTTAGACGATATCTCAATAGAGGATAATAGTGACATCTACTTTACCGAGGGCTTTGAAAATGGTTCGGCCAGCTTTGGTGGTGGACCAAAAATGATCGCAGTCTCACCTGCCGATGCTGAAACCATTTTTGTTCTTGAGGCAGCCAACGGACTATTTGGAGGCCTTTATAAATCAAGTGATGGCGGTAGCTCGTTTACTCAATTAGATCATTCAGGTAAGAACTATTTTGGCTATAGCTCAAATCCTGAAGACCCTAATGATTTAAGGGGTCAAGCGCCAAGGGATATGGATATAGTGATTAACCCCACTAATATTGATGATGTTCATATTGCTGGCATAAATACCTGGAGAAGTACCAACGGTGGTGTTTCATTTAATATTAGCTCCCAGTGGGTTCCACAAAATGCTTCGAATGAAAATATTGGTTATTGCCATGCCGATGTAGACATTTTGGAATTTATTGACGGAAAGCTATATGCCGGTACCGATGGTGGAATTTTCGTTGCTGAAAACCCAACAAATGTAAATTCAAATTATTACACTGATTTGTCAACTGGTCTTGGTATTCGTCAATTTTACAAGATTGGCATAAGCCAATCCAGTCCAGTAATGGTAACTGGCGGCTCACAAGATAACGGAACTTCTGTTATGGGAACAGATGGGATTTGGAGAGACTGGCTAGGTGCAGACGGTATGGAATCTTTCGTTGATAAAGACAATAACAACATTCTTTATGGCACCTCTCAATTTGGTACAATGTACAAGTCATTTAATGCTGGAAATGGCAATTCAAGTTTTATTCCAAGCCCTGAAAATAAATCGGGTAATTGGGTAACTCCCTTTGAACAGGATCCCATTGCGGCAAATACAATCTATGTGGGGTACGACGAAGTTTACAAATCATCCAACGGCGGAAGCTCTTGGGTATCGGTATCGCAGAACTTTGGTGCGCTTTTAAATAATTTAAAAATCGCCCCTTCCAATGGTAATTTCCAATACGCCTCTTTTGGTGATCAATTATATCGTAACACCAATGTAGGGCTAATTAGCAATTGGACGCAACTTACAGGATTTTCTGGAGGAATTAACTCAATTGCTATTCATCCAAATAATCCAAATAGGGTTGCTATAGCGACTACGTCGAGTCAAAAAGTATATGTGTCTGATGACGCCGGCAATACATGGCAATCTTATCAGTTTAATCTTCCTAATTTTAGTGCTCGGGCTTTGGTATGGGACAACACCTTAAACAATGGTCTCTATTTAGGTATGAATTACGGGGTGTTCTACATCAGTGATGAGTATTCAGAATGGCAACCATTTAGTAATAATCTACCAAATGTTATCATTAGTGAATTGGAGATCAATGAAGTCGAAAACAAGATATATGCCAGTACCTATGGGCGTGGTCTTTGGGTTTCCAATGAGTTTGATGATACTTTGAATACCACAAATTTCGAGCTGGAATCTCTTAACATTTTTCCTAATCCCGCAAGTGATATTTTAAATTTGAAATGGGACAGAAATGACGACGTCTCCATAAAAATATTTGATAGTCAAGGTA
>JBCCOJ010000029.1:0-21025 GCA_039025415.1 Bacteroidota bacterium
CACGAATTCACTAATTTTAATGGTTCTTAATATTTCAGAAAATAATATTACTATGATGTATTAAGGGTCGGAGCAGTAATTTATTCTAAATGCTCAATGGGATAAATTCAATTTGAAGCTATCAACACCAAGTCTGTTTTTCATTTCAAATTTTACGGGCTACTGACTCCTCCCCGCCATAGGCGGGAGGCTAGGAGGGGCTTCTTACAACCCTCGCTTTTCTAACCACCCACTCAAAATTTCGTTAAATTGCTTTGGGTGTTCCATCATCGCAGCATGCCCGCATTTATCAATCCAAAATAAATCTGCATCCGGCAGTAAT
Organism: Bacteroidota bacterium; assembly: GCA_039025415.1. Classification (GTDB taxonomy): domain Bacteria; phylum Bacteroidota; class Bacteroidia; order Flavobacteriales; family Flavobacteriaceae; genus Psychroserpens. Next base: position 323 of record JBCCOJ010000029.1, read on the forward strand.
TCCTGAAATTCTTCGGCAACCGCTGGTGGCGTAACGGTGTCGTTTTTTCCCCAGATAATACAAACTGGCAAATTCATTTTTGGCAAATCTTTCGACATGTTATGACGAATGGCACTCTTGGCAATGGCCAAAGTTTTAACTAGTTTATTTCTGTCGTTTACGGTTTCGTAAACTTCGTCTACAATTTCTTTTGTAGCGACAGCGGGGTCATAAAATACGTCCTGCGCTTTTTTCTTAATAACTTCATAGTCACCACGTTTGGTGTAGCCACCTCCCATCGCATTTTCATAAAGACCTGAACTTCCAGTTATGATGAGTGCCTTTACTTTTTTGGGATACATTTTGGTGTGATAGAGCCCAATATGTCCGCCTAAGGAGTTTCCCAAAAGAATGACATCATTAAAACCTTTGAATTCTATAAAATCGCGAAGATATTTGGCGAAACTTTTGACATTGGTCTTTATGAGCGACATGGTGTAAATCGGCAGTTCTGGTATGATAACTCTGTACCCTTTTTGACTAAAAAAATCGGTGACATCATCAAAATTACTTAAACCACCCATCAGTCCATGAAGGACAATTATAGGCTGCCCCTCGCCAACTTCAATATACCTGTAGTTTTCCTCTTCCCTTAGTCGGTGTGCCATTAATAGTTAGTCATTTATCAATCGCAAATATAGGTATTTCAGCACAAAAGCCGTCACTTTTATTAATTGCTGACAAAGCTCATAATTGAGAGATATTAACAAAAGGGAAGAGATTTCATTAGTTCATCAATTTGAGAAAAATAAAGAGAACGCTTGTATTTATTATGGGAAATTAAGCCCAAATTACTAGTAAAATCTAGCGACTTATCAACAAAGTGGTAGATTGTGGTAAAATGTGGTATTATTTTCAATATATTTGAAATATTAACGCTAGTAATACCAAATCCCACATTTTGAATCCCTTAATCGGAACATACGAATGCAAAGTAGATGCCAAGGGAAGGCTTATGCTTCCTTCTGGGATTAAAAAGCAATTGCTGCCGATTTTGCAGAATGGTTTTGTTTTGAAACGTGCTGTTTTCCAGCCATGCCTTGAATTGTACCCTATGAGTGAATGGGATGCACTAATGCAAAAAATCAACAAGCTAAATCGATTCAAAAAAAAGAACAATGATTTCATACGTCGTTTTACGGCAGGACTAAAAGTCATTGAAATTGATGCCGCGGGGCGCTTGCTTATCCCGAAAGATTTGGTGTCGTTCTCGGGGATTACCAAAGAAATTGTGGTCTCTTCTGCAATCAACATTATTGAGATTTGGGACAAAAACAAATACGAACAGGCCATCGATGACGCTACTGGCGATTTTGCAGATTTGGCTGAGGAAGTAATGGGAAATGATGATGATGACCAGCTATCATAATCCAGTTTTACTCGAGCAAACCGTTAATGGTCTTAACATAAAGCCTGACGGCATTTATGTTGATGTGACATTTGGAGGTGGTGGTCATAGTCGTGAAATATTGAAGCGTCTTAATGAAAATGGAAAACTACTAGCATTTGATCAGGATAAAGATGCATTGGCAAATAAAATTGATGACGTAAGATTCACCTTAATCAACGAAAACTTTAGAAATATGAAACGGTTTCTGAGATTTTACGGTGCAAAAAACGTCGATGGTATTTTAGCCGATTTTGGCGTGTCATCACATCAATTTGATGTGGCCGAACGTGGGTTCTCTACCAGATTTGATGCTGATTTGGATATGCGAATGAATCAGGATGATAAAATTTCGGCATACCACATCGTAAATGAATACGAAGAAGAACAGCTACGTCAAGTGCTATGGCAGTACGGTGAATTACGCCAAGCTCCGGCAATGGCAAGACAGATAGTTGAAACACGTAATAATGGTGAGATAAAAACGAGTGAACAGCTTAAAAGTGCCCTGAGGCGATTTTTGAATCACAGAAAAGAGAATAAAGTACTTGCGCAAATTTATCAAGCCATTAGAATTGAGGTCAATCAGGAAATTCAGGTGTTGAAGGAGTTTTTAATTCAAACAAAAGAGGTGCTTAAAACCGGAGGAAGGTTAAGTGTCATTTCCTATCACTCATTAGAAGATAGATTAGTAAAGCGCTTTATTAGAAATGGCATGTTTGAAGGAGAGCCTGAGCGTGATGTGTTTGGAAATTTTGAAGTACCGTTCAAAAAAGTTGGCAATTTGATTGTGCCAACCGAGCATGAAATAAAAGAAAACAATAGGGCAAGAAGCGCAAAGCTGCGGATTGCTGAGAGAATTTAAAATCGAAATCGCTTGTCCGTCGCATCCGCCCGAAGTCGGAGGAGGTGGAAAATCTAATTTGAAATAGTTCGTAGTTCAAGTTCAGGTAATAAAAAGGGAATGAATGTAGCGACTTGATTAAAAAGTAAGAGTGAGTTTTCCCCCTCTGGGGGAATTAAAAGGGGGCTTTTTATGGGAAAACTATACAACATACTAAGAGGTCAATTTCTAATCAGCGACGATGCTTTCAAGAATTGGCGCATTATCATTTTTATTTCAGTACTGGCGATAATAATGATTGCGAGTTCGCATAGTGCCGACCAGAAAGTATATCGAATTGCGAAAATGAAAAACGAGGTAAAGCAGTTAAGGTCTGCATTTGTAGATGGGCGTTCCAAATTAATGCGTTTGAAGATGGAAAGCGCAATTATAGAGAAAGTATCGGCTAAGGGGTTAAAAATTTCGGAAATACCACCTAAAAAAATTAAGGTAAAATCACAAGAAAAGTCAAGTGGCAACTAACGAGAAAAACATATTGAACCGATTGTACTTTGTAGCAGGTATCATGTTTGTTTTTGTGATAGCGTTGGTTGTAAAGCTATGTATGATTCAGTTTGTAGACGGTCAAAAATACCGTGGCCTTTCCGAAGAACGAATCGTGAAAAATATCGAAATACCCGCCAATCGTGGTAACGTATACTCTGCAGACGGTAGCCTCCTGGCAACGTCAATCCCAAAATATGATATTAGAATAGACGCCATTCAGCCAAAGCAAGAGGTCTTTAATGAGTTGATAAAACCATTGGGGGATTCCCTTTCAAATTATACGGGTAATAGTTCAAGTTACCACCAGAATGCCATCAAAAAGGCCCGTAAAAATAGAAACCGATATTTTTTACTGGCGCGGGATATCAGTTATTCAGACTACATCAGGATAAGAAATTTTCCCATGCTGAACAAAGGAGCGATAAAGGGAGGGCTAATTGTTGAGCAAACTACTCGCAGGGAACATCCCATGGGAGGTATTGCAGAACGAACCATTGGTTACGAGCGTTATGATGAGGATGGTAATGTAACCAGGCCAGGAATTGACGGTGCCTTTGGGGTTAAGTACTTACAAGGTAAAAACGGAAAACGTCTTAGTCAAAAAATAGGTAAAAACAAATGGAAACCAATTATAGATTACAATCAAGTTGAACCCCAGGATGGTTATGATGTTTATACCACTATCGATGTTAATATTCAGGATATCGCCCACCATTCGCTTCTTGGGCAATTGGAACACTACCAAGCCGAACACGGCTGTGCGGTAGTTATGGAAGTTGAAACAGGGGAAATAAAGGCAATTTCAAATTTAGGGCGAAACAAAAATGGTAAATACTATGAGCGTTTAAATTATGCAGTTGGCGAGAGTCACGAACCAGGTTCAACCTTTAAGGTAATGGCTTTAATGGCAGCATTGGAGGACAAGGTCATTGACACGTCCACAATTGTAGACACCAAATTGGGGTCAAAGCGGTTTTATGGCAGAACGATTCGCGATTCGCGCGGGCATGGAAAAATTTCAGTAGCAAAAGCTTTGGAAGTGTCCTCAAATATTGGCTTGGCAACCATAATTGATGATCATTATTCAAAGGAACCTAAAAAGTTCATTAGAAGGCTCAAAACCTGGAAACTTCATGAGCCTCTTGGTGTTTCCATTATTGGTGAAGGGATGCCAGATATTGCCGAGCCTGGGAAAAGTAATTGGAGTAGAAACGCTCTTCCTTCTATGGCTTACGGTTATAATTTGAGAATGACCCCTCTACAAACGCTTGCTTTTTACAATGCGATTGCAAATAATGGAAAGATGGTAAAACCTCGTTTTATCAAAGCTGTTCGGGAGTTTGACAGAGATATAGAGGTTTTCGATAAGGAAATCATAAATCAAAAAATTTGCTCTGATAAAACCCTTCGCGAAATCCAAGAGATTCTTAAAAATGTCGTTGAAAGAGGCACTGGGGGCAGAATGTATTCTGAAAACTTTTCTATGTCGGGCAAGACAGGAACGGCGAGAACAAAATATGCAAATAATGAAGAATGGCTAAAAGATAGAAAGTACATTTCCTCATTTGCAGGCTATTTCCCGGCCGAAAACCCCAAATACTCATGCATAGTCGTAATTCATGAACCTAGTACGGAAGTAGGCTATTACGGAGCTGATGTTTCGGGGCCAGTTTTTAAAAGAATTGCCCAAAAAATTTATACCGAAACCCCTCTCATCGACCAAGTTGAAAGCTTGGAAATTGCAGGCGTCGATATTGAAGCGCAATATGAATCCTATTACACCACAGCCAGAACATACAAGAGCATAATGCCGAGTGTAGTTGGTTTGCCAACGATGGATGCACTTGCTCTTTTGGAAAATATGGGTTTGAAGGTCAAAACACTGGGTGTGGGTACAGTCAAATCGCAATCGGTCAAAAAGGGAACGAAAGTAAATCAAAATCAAACAGTTGTCATAAGTAGCTAATGGTAGAACTCAAGGACATATTGTATAAAGTGACAATCAATGCCGTTGTAGGCAGCACCAGTATTATGGTAGGTGCGATTGATTTTGATTCTAGAAATATCAAAAAGAATGATGTTTTTGTTGCAATACTTGGAACTGTGGTTGACGGTCACAGTTTTATAGAAAAGGCAATTGAAAATGGAGCCGCAGCTATAATCTGTGAAGAATTACCAGATTTACTAGCAGATAATGTTACTTACGTTGAAGTCGAAAGCGCTAGTAAGGCCCTTGCCTTTGTGGCTGCTAATTATTATGATAACCCTTCAGAAAATCTAAGGCTTGTCGGCGTAACAGGAACTAATGGAAAAACCACGGTAACGACCCTGCTTTATCAGCTTTTTAAGAAAGCCGGTTATAAAGTTGGCTTACTCTCAACGGTTAGGGTTATGATTGATGAAGAAGAACATCCTGCCACCCATACCACACCAGATTCTCTCACTATAAATCGATATTTAAAATTGATGAATGATGTCGGGGTTGAATTTTGCTTTATGGAGGTGAGCTCACACGGTATTCATCAAAATAGGTCAGAGGGTTTAAAGTTTGAAGGAGGCATTTTTACAAATCTGTCTCATGATCATTTAGATTACCATAACACCTTCTCAGAATACCGTGATGTCAAAAAATCATTCTTCGATAATCTACCTAAAAGTGCATTTGCGCTTAGTAATACCGATGATAAAAATGGCTTGGTCATGTTGCAAAACACCGTAGCCAAAAAATATACCTACGCCTTAAAGACTTATGCAGATTATAAGGTTCAAGTTTTAGAAAATGAATTTAGTGGTTTACTTATTAAACTGAATAATAACGAACTCTGGACAAAACTAATTGGAAGTTTCAACGCCTACAACGTCGCCGCGATTTATGGCGCTGCAGATTTATTGGGTCTTGAAACCGTTGAACTGCTGCGGTTAATAAGTGAATTGGAATCTGTTAGTGGACGTTTTCAATACTTCATATCTGAAGAAAAAATCACCGCTATCGTAGACTACGCCCATACTCCAGACGCCTTAAAAAATGTCTTGGAAACTATAAATAGCATCCGTACCAAAAATGAAGAGCTAATTACGGTTGTTGGTTGTGGTGGCAATCGTGATAAATCAAAACGGCCAAAAATGGCGCATATTGCATCTGCCCTGAGCACCAAAGTCATATTTACGAGTGATAATCCAAGGGATGAAAAACCTGAAGCGATAATCGAAGAAATGGAAGCTGGGGTTGAGCCCCAGAATTTCAAAAAAGCAATTTCTATTACAGATAGAAAGCAAGCAATCAAAGCTGCATGCCAAATGGCAAGTCCAAAAGATATTATCCTGATAGCTGGGAAGGGTCATGAAAATTACCAAGAAATTAAAGGCGAACGTTTCGATTTTGATGATTATAAAATTGTCAATGAGTTGCTTAAGCAATTACAGAAGTGATGATCTTAGATTTTGGTCAGCGGAAGAGTGATTAGAGATTAGAAATTAGAATAAACAGTTAAAAATTTAGACGAAGAAAGTTGCTAAAAGCAATCAGCTAAAAGCCAAAAGCCAATTTAATGTTATACTACCTATTTGAATATATAGAACAACAATTTCAGCTTCCTGGGGCGAGCGTCTTTCAATATATCACATTTCGCGCGGCACTGGCAATCATCTTTTCGTTGCTGTTCTCGACAATCTTTGGAAAAAAGATTATTAAATACCTACAGAAACAACAGGTAGGGGAAACCGTAAGGGATTTAGGACTGGCTGGCCAAGTTGAAAAAGCAGGTACGCCAACAATGGGCGGTATTATCATTATAACGGCAACACTCATTCCAGTGCTGTTACTATCTAGATTAGACAATATCTATGTAATCATGCTTATCGTAACTACAATTTGGATGGGACTAATTGGTTTCATTGATGATTACATTAAGGTATTCAAAAAGGACAAAGAAGGCTTAAAGGGGAAGTTTAAAGTTTTAGGTCAGGTAGGTCTTGGTGTCTTTGTTGGCGCAGTAATGTATTTCCATCCAGGGGTGACCATAAAACAGGAAGTGGTAAATCCACAGTTTTCCCAAGAGGAGCTTACCCAAAACTCACCAGGGGAGTTTTTTAGCGAGAAAAATCGCTCTTTAAAAACCACCATTCCGTTTGTGAAGGATAATGAGTTTGACTATGCTAGTCTAGTTAGTTGGTTAGGAGAGGGCTATAAGAATTATGCTTGGCTAATATTTATACCAATTGTCATTTTTATCATAACTGCAGTATCAAATGGTGCAAACCTTACCGATGGGATAGATGGTCTAGCCGCTGGGAGTTCTGCCATAATAGTCTTTGCACTTGCCATTTTCGCATTTGTTTCAGGAAACATTGTCTTTTCAGATTATTTAAATGTAATGAACATACCAAGGCTTGGGGAGCTCGTGGTTTTTATTGCAGCCTTTATTGGTGCACTAATTGGATTTTTATGGTACAACACTTTTCCCGCGCAAGTATTCATGGGAGATACTGGTAGTTTGACCATTGGAGGGATTATCGCTGTAATTGCCATTGCCGTGAGAAAAGAACTATTGATACCACTACTCTGCGGTATTTTTTTCGCAGAATCGCTATCTGTTATTATGCAGGTAGGTTGGTTTAAGTATACCAGAAAAAAATATGGCGAGGGTCGTCGGATTTTTAAGATGTCACCACTTCATCACCATTATCAAAAGGTTGGACTGCATGAAAGTAAGATTGTTACAAGATTTTGGATAGTCGGTATTCTACTAGCCATCCTTTCTATTGTGACATTGAAATTGAGGTAGAGAATTTTGGGATTAGGTTTTGGGTATGAGGCATGAGGTATAAGATATTAGGAATGACAAACAGGACAATAGATTTTGAAGCAAGAGTCAGCACATAAGAGTAAGCGGCCCTCCTCCTCTGGAGGAGATGGAGGAGGCCTGAGTATACTAGGAGCAGGTGAAAGTGGTGTTGGCACAGCACTTTTGGCACAGGCTAAAGGATTTAAGGTTTTTGTTTCTGATGCCTCTAAAATCAAGGAGAAGTACAAAGACGTTCTAAGACATCATGGATTTCAGTTTGAGGAAGGAAAGCATTCAGATGAAAAAATACTTGGTGCCGATTTGGTTATGAAAAGCCCCGGTATCCCAGACAAGGCAGCAATTGTCCAGAAGATAAAATTGAAAGGGATTCCAATTGTCTCAGAAATTGAATTTGCCTCAAGATTTACAGAAGCAACTATCATCGGGATAACAGGAAGTAATGGTAAGACAACATCATCAAAACTAACGCATCATATTCTAAAACACGAGGTTAATGTTGGCTTGGCTGGCAATATTGGTGACAGTTTTGCCAAAGAGGTTTTAGAATCAGATTATGATAATTATGTTTTGGAAATCAGCAGTTTCCAGTTGGATGACATTTCCAAATTTAAACCGAAGATTGCCATTTTACTCAATATAACACCTGATCATTTAGACAGGTACGAATATGATTTTGAGAAGTATATCGCCGCTAAATTCAGAATAGTGGAGAATCAAACTGAAGACGATTATTTCATCTATGATGCAGATGATGAAGTGATTTCAGATTGGATGAAAACGCATCCAATTAAATCTCGTTTACTGCCCTTCTCACTGAAAAGAGAGGTTGAAAACGGAGCTTATTTAAAAGAAGAAGACATTATAATAAACATAGATAACAACAAGATAATTATGCCAACTCGCAATTTAGCATTAGAAGGAAAACACAACATCAAAAATGCCATGGCGGCATCAATGGTGGCTGATTTGTTAAAAATCAGAAAACAGACAATTAGGGAAAGTCTTGAGAATTTCCAAGGGGTTGAACATCGTTTGGAACATGTCTTAAAAATAAACAAGGTACAATACATCAATGACTCCAAGGCAACCAATGTCAATGCGACATATTATGCATTAGAAAGCATGGATACGCCAACCGTTTGGATAGTTGGTGGACAAGATAAGGGTAATGACTATCGAGAGTTATTTCAATTTGTCAATGAAAAGGTCAAAGCAATAATTTGTCTTGGGGTAGATAATGAGAAGCTTTTGGAGAATTTTGGAAATATGGTTGACGTTATAGTAGAGACCCAGTTTATGAGTGAGGCCGTAAAAATCGCTTATAAAATTGCTGAATCGGGAGATAACGTATTGTTGTCGCCAGCCTGTGCAAGTTTTGATTTGTTTGAAAACTATGAAGATAGGGGGAGACAATTTAAGGAGTCGGTAAGAAATTTGTAAAGGCCGACGTGAACTGGCATTTCTTAGTTAGCCAGTCTCATACTATCAAAATGATAAATTATTAAAAATGAAATTTTAGAACGTTAGGGAAGAAGTAAAAGGTTTCCGCTTTCGCGGAAAGTAAACATGGGGATTCTAAAAAACATAAAAGGTGATAAATTAATCTGGGCTATATCAGCGTTACTGGCCATTTTTTCATTTCTTCCAGTTTATAGTGCATCAAGTAATTTAGTGTATACAGTTGGCACTGGTAGTACCTTAACCCATTTTTTGAAACATGCCATGCACTTGTTTTTGGGTTTTGCGATTGTCTATGCCATTCACAAAGTCCCCTATCGCTATTTCCGGGGTTTGTCAATGATAATGATACCCGTGGTTTTGGCGCTCTTGGTCATTACAATGCTTCAAGGAAAAACAATAGATGGGGCAAATGCAAGCCGATGGATTGATATTCCATTTGTTGGTATGTCATTTCAAACATCAACTTTAGCCGCGGTGGTATTGATGGTCTACGTTGCGAGATATCTTTCAAAAATTAAGGATAGGGAAGTTCGTTTTTCAGAAACCTTAATTCCACTTTGGATGCCAGTTTTTTTGGTTTTGATTTTGATTTTACCGGCAAATTTTTCAACGACGGCAATCTTGTTTGTAATGGTAATGATATTAGCATTTATTGGTGGTTATCCAGTAAAGTATTTGGTGACGATGATTGCAGTTGGAATTCTAGCACTTGCACTATTTATATTAGCTGCTAAAGCATTTCCTGAGGCCATGCCAAATAGAATTGATACGTGGATGAGCAGAGTAGAAAATTTTGCTAACGGCGAAGATACCGAGGCCGATTACCAAATCGAAAAAGCAAAAATAGCAATCGCTACAGGTCAATGGTTTGGCGAAGGGCCAGGCAAAAGCAAGCAGAAGAACTTTTTACCACAGTCATCATCAGACTTCATTTTTGCAATAATCATCGAGGAGTACGGATTGTTAGGGGGTCTGTTTTTGTTGGTTTTATATTCATGGTTGTTGTTTAGAATAGTCATCGTGTCGCAAAAATCAGATACCGTATTTGGCAAGTTATTGGTGTTAGGGGTTGGTTTGCCAATCGTGTTCCAAGCCCTAATTAATATGGCGGTAGCTGTTGAATTGTTTCCTGTAACTGGTCAAACTCTACCATTGATAAGCAGCGGTGGTACGTCAATCTGGATGACATGTTTAGCCTTGGGTATTATAATAAGCGTTAGCGCGAAAAGGGAAGAAATCAAGAATCAGGAGGAAGCCGAAGAAAATCCATTATCAATATTGAGTGAGACGATTTAAGACGAATTACGAAATACGATTACTGATTTACGATTCTAAAAAGATGTAGATGAAAGAGGAATTGAAAAGACGGACAAAAAAGTTTGCAGTAGATAATTGGTTTTTATGCGCCAAGTTTCCTATTTCTAGAGAATTTAGTGCCTATTGTAACCAGTTGATTAGATGCTCTTCATCGGTTGGGGCTAATTACAGGGCGGCCTGCAGAGCGAAATCGACCGCTGATTTTATTAATAAGTTGAAAATTGTGGAGGAAGAGGCTGATGAGAGCATGTATTTTTTAGAATTACTTCTTGAAGTTGGGAATCGCGAACATCAAGAAATTAAGAGGTTGCATTCCGAAGCAAATGAGCTATTGTCAATTGTAGTTGCCTCAATCAAGACAATGCGTAACCGTAAATCGTAAATTAAAAATCGTAATTAGGAAATTCACTTAATTTAAAATAATTTCAGTATTGAGTTTTGATAATTCCATAACAAAATTTCGAATCATCCTGTCAGGAGGAGGAACAGGCGGACATATTTATCCGGCAATAGCCATTGCAGATGAATTGAAGTCGCGTTTTCCAGATGCAAAATTTTTATTTGTTGGCGCAAGTGACCGAATGGAAATGGAAAAAGTACCACAAGCCGGATATAAAATTGAAGGGCTTTGGATTTCGGGCATACAGCGAAAATTGACCTTACGTAATTTGATATTTCCCTTAAAACTGATATCTAGCTTAATGCGTTCAAGAAATATCCTTAAATCGTTTAAGCCAGATGTTGTGGTCGGGACCGGTGGTTTCGCAAGTGGTCCATTGCTCAATGTTGCGGCCAATAAGGGAATTCCAACTTTAATACAGGAGCAAAATTCGTTACCAGGTATTACCAACAAATTGCTAGGAAAAAAGGTAGATAAGATTTGTGTAGCCTACGAAGGTTTGGAACGGTTTTTCCCTAAAGAAAAAATCATTTTTACTGGTAACCCCATTCGTAAAGACTTGTTGGGAATAGAAGATAAATCCATTCAAGCCAAGGATACTTTTAAGTTAAAACACAATAAACTGACGCTTCTGGTTTTAGGGGGAAGTCTTGGTGCCAGAAGAATCAATCAGTTGATTGAAGCAAAGCTTGAGTTTATAGAACAGCAGAATGTTCAAATAATCTGGCAATGTGGCAAATTGTATTTTGATGAATACAAAACATATAATGAACTAGAGCACGTTCAGGTCTTTCCATTTCTCAATAATATGGATATGGCATATTCGGCAGCTGATGTAATAATTTCTCGAGCCGGCGCAAGTTCTGTTTCAGAATTATGCATTATTGGGAAACCAGTGATTTTTATTCCGTCACCAAATGTTGCAGAAGATCATCAAACTAAAAATGCCCAAGCCATAGCGAAAAAGGATGCAGCAATTTTAATTAGTGAGTCCCGATTGGATTCAGAATTTGAAACTGAGTTTAATAAACTAATAATGTCCTCAGAAATAAGAGAAAATTTATCAAAAAACATCAAGCCTTTAGCCAAAACAAACGCCACTTCAGATATTGTCGATGAGATTGAAAAACTCTTAGCACTCGACTTTAAAAGTTTCAGAAATCCAGAGGCCAGAAACCAAATCGATGAAAGATAACGTATGAGTGAGAACGCAAAGGATAAACAACAGAGTAAAAGCTCCCTTCCCTCGGGGAAGGGTTGGGGATGGGCCGATGGGCTCTATTTCATCGGCATAGGCGGCATAGGCATGTCTGCTCTAGCGCGTTATTTTGTGAAATCTGGTGTGCCCGTTTCGGGTTATGATAAAACAAAATCTGAAATAACAGATACCCTCGAGAATCTTGGTATTTCAATCCATTTTAAAGATAATATTTCTGTAATCGATTCTCAATTTCTGGAACCAACCAAAACAACAGTTATTTACACGCCAGCGATTCCAAAAGATCACGTTCAGCTAAATTATTTTAAGGATAGTGGTTTTAAAATATTGAAGCGTTCTGAGGTCTTAGGTGAAATTACAGTAAATACATTTTGCCTCGCTATAGCTGGTACCCACGGCAAAACAACTACCACTAGTATTCTTGGTCATTTGTTGAATGAAGCCAATGTTGAGGTCACGGCTTTTCTAGGAGGCATCAGTGAAAATTATTATTCTAACCTAATTTTGAACGGAACCAAAGTAACTGTGGTGGAGGCAGATGAATTTGACCGCTCTTTTTTAACCCTATCACCAGACTATGCCTGTATTACGTCAATGGATGCCGACCATTTGGATATTTATGGTGATCGATCAGAACTGCAAAAATCGTTTAATGAATTTGCAGGAAAAGTAAAGTCAGAGGGAAAATTATTTGTCAGTAATGGACTTCCATTAGATGGAATAACCTATGGTGTAAATGATGGTGCGGATTATTCAGCTAAAAACATAAGAATTGAAAATGGAAGCTATCTTTTTGATGTTAAAACACCAAAAGGCACACTTGAAAATTTCAGTTTTAGTTTACCTGGGAGGCATAATTTATCAAATGCCATGGCGGCTCTAGCGATGGCCTTAGAATTTGGTGTAGACCATCAAATTCTGAAACATGCTCTATCGACTTACAAAGGCGTTAAGCGCCGATTTTCCTATCAAATTAAAACAAATGATTTGGTTTATATAGATGACTATGCGCATCATCCCGCCGAAATCGATGCCGTACATCAAGCGGTAAGGGAAATGTATCCAAACCAAAGGGTGATGGTGATATTTCAGCCCCATTTATTTAGTAGAACAAAGGATTTTGGAGATGAGTTTGCTAAAAGTCTTTCTCAATTTGATGAGATAGCACTGCTGGAAATCTATCCAGCAAGGGAGCTGCCAATTGAGGGTATAGATGCTAAGTGGTTATTGGGTAAAATCAGTAATGACGACAAGGTTTTAATTGATAAAAAAGAAATTTTAACGGCAATTGGCAATTCATCGGCAAAAGTAATTCTTACGCTTGGCGCAGGAGATATTGGAGAAGAAGTAAAACATATTAAAAAGGCATTAAGGCTTGCGAATAAACTATAATTATATAAAGTTCCTTCTGTTGATTGCTGTGGTGATTTTTCTATGCGCTTTCTCTTCAACTAGAAATGCGAAGCGAAAAATACCCCCTCCGGAAATTACATTTACTGGTGACGACAAACTGTTTGTAACCCATGAGGCTGTTAGTAAATTGTTAATAGTAAATGAAGCTACTGTTACTGACAAGCCTAAAGAAATTATAGATTTGAATGAGTTGGAAAACGCCCTAAATTCCAACAAAATGATAAAAAATGCACAAGTTTCAATGGGAATTAACGGTTTGATTTCTGTTGAAATTGAACAGAGAAATCCTATCGCTCGTGTGCAAACTAATGCTTCCTACTATATCGACGATGAAGGATTTTTCATGCCTTTGTCTAGTAATTATACTGCTCGTGTGCCATTAGTCACCGGAGCTGTTGAAAAGAATAATCTGGAAACCGTATTCGAAGTATCTAAAAAGATACAAACAGATGAATTTTTGAGGAAGCACATTGTCCAGATTCATAAAAATGAAAACGGAACGATAGATTTAAAATTGAGAAAGCGCGATTTTACCGTTCATCTAGGGTCATTGGATGCATTGGATAAAAAATTAAATAATCTAAAAGCATTTTACGCTAAAGCGACTAAAGATAATTTGCTAGACGACTATTCTCTCGTGAATTTACAATTTGATAAGCAAGTTATTTGCAGTAAAAAGTAAAACATGGAAAACAATAAAATTTCAGTTGGATTGGATATCGGGACTACGAAAATCGTGGCCATGATTGGAAGGAAGAATGACTATGGCAAGGCCGAAATTTTAGGTATTGGTAAATCCAAAAGCCTTGGAGTTCATCGTGGTGTGGTCAATAATATTACACAAACCATTCAGTCGATTCAGCAAGCGGTTCAGGAAGCTGAAACTGAGGCTGATTTTAAGATTGAGGATGTTACAGTTGGAATCGCGGGGCAGCACATTCGCAGTTTGCAGCACAGCGATTACATAACACGGCCCAATTCGGAAACAGTAATTGATGAGGAAGATATTGACCGTTTGATTAATCAAGTTCATAAGTTAGTGATGTTACCTGGTGAGGAAATTATACATGTGCTTCCGCAGGAATATAAGATTGATGGTCAGGCGGAGATAAAAGAGCCCATAGGTATGTACGGAGGTAGGCTAGAGGCCAATTTTCACGTTGTAGTTGGGCAGGTTTCCTCAATTAGAAATATTGGTAGATGTGTGAAAAGTTCAGGTCTTGAACTTGAGGGAATAACCTTGGAACCCTTGGCATCTGCAAATGCAGTCTTGAGTCAAGAGGAAAAAGAGGCAGGAGTTGCACTTATTGATATTGGTGGGGGGACGACTGACTTAGCCGTATTTAAAGACGGGATAATTAGACATACCGCGGTAATTCCTTTTGGGGGTAATGTGGTTACTGAAGATATCAAAGAAGGCTGTTCAATTATAGAGAAGCAGGCCGAACTACTTAAAATTAAATTCGGTTCTGCCTGGCCAGGTGAGAACAAGGACAATGAGATTGTCTCGATTCCTGGGTTACGCGGACGTGAACCCAAAGAGATAACCCTGAAGAATCTCTCAAAAATAATCCATGCTAGAGTAGTGGAGATTATTGAACAGGTTTATGTGGAAATAAAGAACTACGGTCACGAGGAACAGAAGAAAAAGTTGATTGCTGGAATTGTTTTAACCGGTGGTGGTAGCCAGTTAAAGCATCTCAAACAGTTGGTGGAATACATAACAGGCATGGATACCAGAATTGGATATCCAAATGAACATCTAGCAGGCGATAGTGATGATGATATCACCAGTCCACTTTATGCCACGGCTGTTGGTTTGGTAATGGACGGATTGAAACGACAAGAACGAAAGCGCCTTGAAAAGGAGATGGCTTCTGAGGAGGAAATTTCAGACGAGGAGCAGGAGGTTCCATTGGACATAGATGAGGAAATTGTCACTGATCAAAAAGAACGTAAGACGTTTTTAGACAAGCTTACTGAAAGAGTAAAGGATTTTTTAGATAACGCAGAATAATAGAAATAACGCTACGATAGCGAAAATAAAAAAGCAAAACATTGATATGGAAAACATTTCATTTGACCTTCCAAAAAACCAATCTAACGTCATAAAGGTCATTGGCGTTGGTGGTGGTGGCAGTAACGCCATCAATCACATGTTTCTACAAGGCATCAAGGGGGTAGACTTCGTCATCTGCAATACAGACGCCCAAGCGCTCCAGAACAGTGGTGTGCCCAATAAAATTCAACTTGGTGTTCATTTAACCGAAGGATTAGGAGCTGGTGCAAATCCGGAAGTTGGTGAACAGGCCGCTGTAGAAAGCATGGAAGATATAAGAAGAATGTTGGATACCAACACTAAGATGGTTTTTATAACCGCAGGTATGGGTGGTGGCACCGGTACTGGTGCTGCGCCAATAATTGCCAAGTTATCCAAGGAACTTGATATTTTGACTGTTGGGATTGTTACTATGCCGTTTCAGTTTGAAGGAAGAACTAGAAATGAGCAGGCACAAAAAGGAATTGAAACCTTAAGGGCACACGTGGATTCACTGGTGGTAATAAATAACAATAAATTACGTGAGGTTTATGGTAATCTCGGTTTTAAGGCTGGTTTTTCAAAAGCTGATGAGGTTTTAGCAACGGCCTCACGAGGTATAGCCGAAGTCATCACGCATCACTATACTCAAAATATTGACCTTCGTGACGCTAAAACAGTGTTGAGCAATAGTGGAACTGCGATAATGGGTTCATCAACTGCTTCTGGAAAGACAAGAGCTCAGGAGGCCATTATGAAAGCATTGGATTCCCCATTGTTGAATGATAATAAGATTACCGGTGCTAAAAATGTATTGTTGCTCATTGTTTCTGGTTCACAGGAGATTACCATTGATGAAATAGGGGAGATTAATGACCATATCCAAAATGAAGCTGGCCATGGTGCAAATATCATTATGGGTGTAGGTGAAGATGAATCTTTGCAAGAATCCATTTCTGTGACAATTATCGCAACAGGATTTGATATCGATCAACAGAATGAGATTTCAAATACTGAAACTAAAAGGGTCATTCACGCTCTAGAAGATGAAAAAGTAGAAGAAGAGCCAAAAACGGTTGAAACCATTTCCAATGAAAAAGCACCTCAGGCTGAAGATTCAACTTCCATTCCAAAGGTTGTGGTCCATACCCTTACTGACGACGTTAACGATTTGGATATTTCAAATCAAGCTTCGGAGCCTGAATTGATTGCGACTACAGATATCATTAGGGACTTAAATGTTGTTTATGAAGAAGTTATAGATTATAATTACGAAGAGGAGGATACATTCAATATCACCACGGTAAATAAAGTCGAGGAAGAGGTTCAAGAAGAATTTGAAGAGGATTTGGGTACACTGACCTTTGATTTTCCTTTGCCAAAAACTAATACTTCTGTTGAGCCACAAACCGAAGACCAAAAGGTCTATGAGTTGACTGACGATTTAAAGGAAATGGCAGTTAATGAGCCAGAGGAAGTCACTCCAGCATCAGAAGTCAAGGATACTGATGAAAAAAGATATGCTTTAGGCGATTATATGACTTTTGATTCGGCCATGAATGACACGAAATCAAAGAGTAAAAAGAAAGTTGAAGAAGATATCGTCTTTGAAAAGAAAACTATCGAACCAGAAGTTTCTGAAGAAGGGGTTGTGGAAGAAGTAGATCCAATGAACAGTCCTATTTCAGAGCTATTGAAGGCTAGGGCTGATGAGAGACGTCGAAAGATGAAAAATTTCAACCACAAGTTCATCCAAGCAAAAATTGATGAGATTGAAAAAGAGCCAGCTTACAAACGGCAAGGTGTTGATTTGGATAAATCCCAACCTAGCTCAGAAACCTCTGTATCACGAACCTCGGTTGGAACTGACGATAATGATGAAATTCAATTAAGAAGCAATAATTCATTTTTGCACGATAACGTGGACTAATCTGTGAAAGGCCTTGCTTAATTGAGAGCTTTATTTCGATTTTTTTTGCCTTGTTAATTAATTCATCGACCCAAAGTGCCTCCCTCAGCACTTTGGGTTTTTTAGTGAAGCCCTGAACTGAAAAGTTCCGCCACAGCGGAACACATTCAGTTTAGTTGGCTGAACTAACCCCGCAGTAATGCGGGGTCTCTTTAAGTTTATTTCCTTATGTTTTCGATGAGAGATTTAGGATTAATCAGTCTATTTGAAAAGTCCCGCCCCAGAGGGAAACATTCAGTACAGCTGGCTCAGCTAAACTCGCGGCATCGTGAGGTCTCCACTTTTATATCCCATAACATAAATAGTTTCTCAATTATTAGGTCTTCAAGATATTTCGCTAGTATAAATTGTAATAATCGCATTTAAAGCTTAAACCTATAAGATTTACAGTAAATTGAAATTAGTAATTGATAATTGCGAGCCAGTCCTAATCTTGCGAATTATGGTTTAAAAAACCAAATAGAAGTTAGCATTTTTATTATCTTCGTTGCCTGAAAAAAATTAATAGTTATGCCACTACAACAAGACGTAATGACAGCTATGAAGGCTGCGATGAAGGATAAAAATCAGACTGCTTTAGCTGCTCTAAGAGCAATTAAGTCTGAAATTTTATTGGCTCAGACTTCAGGAGGAGCAGATGGTTTAACGGATGAGGATGAGATTAAAATTTTGTCAAAACTTGTTAAGCAGAGAAAGGATAGTGCGGCTATTTTTATAGAACAAGATAGAAATGACCTAGCGGAACCAGAATTAGCCCAGGCCGAGGTGATTTCACAATTTTTACCTGAACAATTAGATGAAGCTGAAATAGAAGCTGTTGTTAAGTCAACCATTGAAAAAGTTGGAGCAGAAGGTATGAAAGATATGCGTAAAGTGATGGGTATTGTAAGCAAGGAGCTTGCAGGAAAGGCTGATGGTAAAACCATTTCAGGAATTGTTAAGAAGAATTTAGTTTAAAATTAGAGGCTCTGGCTTCTGTATTATATAAGTGTTTAAAACTATGTATTTTTATTCCTTGTGCTTAAACCTAATTCAAATAATTTTACTGAATACTGAATACTGAATACTGAATACTGAATAAGGCCGCGTGGCGCAACTGAATAGCGCATCAGATTTCGGCTCTGAGGGTTGGGGGTTTGAATCCCTCCGCGGTCACGAATAAATCAAAATTCCCTGCGTCAAATCAAGCTTGCTTGAATTTGTAAGCGGGGAATTTTGATTTTTAAAACGGAGCTTTGAGGGATGCGCGCAGCGAATCCCCTTATGTTAATTATTCTTTTCTGAGTTTGCTCAAGCATTTTTCCTAGGGCATTCTATTATCAAAGCGTAGCTCTGAGGTATGCTTGTTGCGACTCCCTGAGTGTTCAAGAAATGTAAAAGTCTTATCGCTTTTCTCGTAATATTCACATTTCATTTGCAACTTTTCGCTTTAGGGGATTTTTAATCCCTATAGGTTACGATACTTTAAGAGTTATTAGGTTTTTATAGACTTTCTTCTTGCTTGAAAACCAAAAATATTTCAAATTCTTGAAAAAGAGGTTTTAAATAACTATTTGAATGAAAGTTAAGATTAAATATTCGGTTAAAAACAGAATTATTAGAGCCTTTTAAACCTGTTAGAAACGCGAAATGAAAAAAATATCCAAAAGATTTGATTGCGACTTGACAATTATAGAATAATCATTATGATTATCACTTGGGGGAAGAGGTTAGCTATTCACGTTTTCATCTAGCTTTAGTGTAATACTTTTCATTTTATAATATGTTATTTGGTGAACCCATAAAGTCCCCTCCAAAAAGTACAATTAAATCTCCGAAGTAATATTCATTAATAATATGGTAATGATAAATCTCTTCTCCATTACTGTGTGGTGTAACACCAAAATGTCCTCCAGATTCATCTAAATCACTTGGATAACTTCCGTCAGGTTCCTTCCTTCCGTATATTAAAAATCCATCGGCCATAATACCTACCAATTTTTCATCGTCGTGAGAAAGCGTCTTATTTTCTGGTACATCCTTAGATTCTGTGTGGTAATGGTAACCGGATGGGCCTACATGACCACCTGCATAATCGAAGGTTTCCGCAATTTCTTCTTCAATTGGTCTATTGGGGCCTTCTGAATCATTGAAAATAGGAACACCTGTGACGGAAATGCCAATTGGACCTAATCCATTTGTTGTACTTTTAACCGCTAATCCAGGTGAAGCAGAAACTGTGAGGGTTATGCTACGGTCACGTTCACTACCAATACGGCCTGGTGTTTGGCCGACAGCGACTACGGGGTTAATGTATAATGAATCTGTTTCTTCCCAGTAGGGTGTTGTGTGATTAGGATGGCCGGTAGATTCAATCGTGATTTCATTACCATCAAATGATACTTTTACAGAATTTGGATTAAATTCATCAAAAGCGGTAAGCGGTGTAGGCTTACCCTCTGCTGTTTCAACCTTTTCATAAACTCTTCTATCACCTCGAGGTCTTTCGCCACCGTCGTCATCCCTTCTTGGTGGTCTTTCGCCATTTTCTCTATCTTCTCTTGGTGGTCTCTCCCTATCTCCTCTTGGTGGTCGGTTGTCTTCCTGTTGTTCTTGGTCTTTGGTATTTTTTTCACTCTTGTTAAAATTGGCACAAGAAATTATTAGTGCTAAGACCAATACCGAGAATATTTTTTTTCTCAAAATCATTACTTCTGTATTTAATGTAAATTTTCAATCATCTATCATGTTGCAAGGTCTTGATATCCGCAATTAATTGATTAATTGCTGTTTTGTTAAGTCCGTTATAAATGCCTCTTATGTGCCGATTCTTGTCTACAAGAACAAAATTTTCGGTATGTAGAAAATCATTTTCATCTTTAGTTTCTCCCAAATCTTCTTCAACAAAATAATCTTGTCTCCCTAGCTTATAAATTATCTCCTTATCACCTGTAACCAAATGCCATTTATTTGCGATGACACCTTTGTTTTCTGCATATTCCTTTAATACCGCTACCGAATCTTTTTTGGGTGTTACTGAATGGGATAATAACAGAACTGAGTCATCATTCAAAAATGTTTCTTGAAGAATACTCATATTATCAGTCATTTTTGGGCAAATTCCAGGACAAGTAGTAAAGAAAAAATCAGCTACATATATTTTATCTTCAAATGTTTGTTCTGTGATAATTTCACCATTTTGATTGATAAGCCTAAAGGGTGAAACTTTATGAAATGTATTTAATTCTTCATCATTTATTGAATGCCAATTTGGTGTGAATGTAGC
>JBCCOJ010000030.1:0-20843 GCA_039025415.1 Bacteroidota bacterium
ATTCAGATGAAATTAATGATGGAATAGGAGCGAAAAATCCACACGTAAAAGAATCTGATAAATTATTTTCGTTTGGGCTTTTAATCATTGTAGTGATAACTTTATTAATTGGAATGAAAGTAGTATGAATATATAAATCATTGTCTTTAAGTCGATAACCTAATTTACGTTGGAGTTGTCTATGTCCGGATTTAAAAGTAAATACTTTACTTAATAGCTAATTTTTTTTAATACGCAGTACTAAAAAGCAGAAATGAAATTTACTTTTTTGTATCAAATAGTAAAGATTTTACATATTCGATTATGTTAAAATCATTGCCTTATTTTTTCCGTAACTTTCACTAAAATATTAATCCACAACAAATGAATCCCTCAAAAACAATCACCGTCGCGTTTTTATGCGCCTTACTTTTTAATATTTCAGTTTTTTCTCAATCTGTAAGCACAATCGACACTCGCTTGATGCACCAACCCGCGGTAAGTGAAAACCATATCGCCTTTATCTACGCCAATGACCTTTGGGTGGCCGATATTAGTGGTGAAAACCCACGGAGACTTACCATTGATGAAGGTTTCGAAAGTCAACCGGTGTTTTCCCCAGATGGTAAAACCATAGCCTTTTCTGCAGAATATGATGGTAATCTCGATGTATTTACCGTTCCTGTTGGTGGAGGCGTTCCCACTCGTTTGACCTATCATCCTTATCCTGATTTTGTTAGGGATTTTACGCCAGATGGTAAAAATGTACTATTTGCTTCACAGCGCAATGTGTTCACCAATCGTTATGCAAAATTGTACACGGTTTCAACGAATGGTGGCCCAATAAACCAGCTTGAAATACCGAATGCCTTTTGGGCAACTTATTCCGATGATGGAAAATTTATTGCGTACACGCCAATTTCAGACCGTTTCAACCAATGGAAACACTATCGCGGTGGTACCGCTTCAAGAATTTGGGTATATGAAGTAGCAACCCACGAAGTAACGGAAATTCCAAAACCAGCTTCTGGAAGTAATGATTCGCAACCACAGTTTATGAATGGGATGGTATATTTTAAAAGCGACCGTGACGGGGAATTCAACTTGTACAGTTATAATCCTAATACGAAAGCCGTTAGTCAATTAACGTCTTACAAAGATTACCATGTGGCTAATATTTCAGCTAATGCTGGAAAAGTGATTTATGAGCAATCAGGTTACCTTCACATTTATGATACTGCAACCAAACAAAGCAAAAAATTACAGATTGATATTGGTACAGATCTATTGCAGATGCGCCAAAGATTTGTTAGCGGAAGTGAATATGTGAGAAGCGGTGGTATTTCACCATCTGGAGCGCGAGTGGTTTTGGATTTCAGAGGTGATATTGTGACCGTACCAGCCGAAAAGGGTGATGTCAATAACCTGACCCAAACCACGGGTACTCATGAGAAGTCTCCTCAATGGTCACCAGACGGCAAGCACATTGCCTATTTTTCTGATGAATCTGGGGAATACCAACTGCATTTAAAGTCCACTGGAGAATCCTCTTCAGTTAAGAAAATCAAACTGGATGGTGCTGGGTTTTACACCAATCTTCATTGGTCACCAGACAGTAAAAAACTTGCTTATGTTGATAATAGCCGAAGCATTTATATAACCAACGTTGAGTCAAAAAAGACAACAAAAGTAGATTCTGATGTGTTGTATTCACCGGGAGTTTTTAGAGAGCTTTTTGGTAGTTGGTCACATGATTCTGAGTGGCTTACCTACACCAAAATCCTTAAGACTAATTTTGAACAAGCGTTCTTATATTCCTTAAATGACAAGAAGTCTTACCCAATTTCCGACGGATTGAGCAACGTCACCGAGCCAACATTTGACCCTAGCGGAAAATACATTTATATGACTGCTTCTACAGATGCAGGCCCGGTGGTCAACTGGTTTGACCAAAGTAATCAGGATATGCGCTCTACTAATAGTTTGTACTTAGTGACACTTTCCAAAGAAACTGAAAATCCTTTTGCTCGTGAGAATGACGAGGAAGTTGTTAAAGAAGAAAAAAAGGATGAGGAAAAGGACAAAGACAAAAAAAAGGAAGAAGGTGAGGCCAACAAATTGAAAGTTGACCTAGACGGACTTATGAGTCGAATTGTTCATATACCAGTGCCTAGCGGAAATTACTACAGTCTTAGCGCCCCTGAAGAAGGTAAATTATACTATTTATCAGCTGGGGCTAATTTTAGTGATGCTACTAAGCTTAACAAATACGATTTAAAGGAGCGGGAAAACAAGTCATTATTTGAAACACCTTCTTACGATATTTCCGCAGATGGCAAAAAAATGCTCACCTATATGAATGGCAATTGGTTTGTAACCAATACAGGAAGTAAACCAGATGGCAGACCTATTTCGGTTTCATCAATTAAAATAAATATTAATCCAAGGGATGAATGGCGAAGTATTTTCAACGAGGCTTGGCGAGTTAATCGTGACTATTTCTACGACCCTGGTATGCACGGTGTTAATTGGGAAGCCATGAAAAAGAAGTACAGCCTCTTCCTAAAGGATGTTCCAACAAAAGAAGATTTGTACAGGATGATGACCTGGATGTTTAGTGAGCTAGGGGTTGGTCACCATAGATTCGGTTCTCGTGGTGATGATTTTTCTGAGGTTGACTACATCAACGGTGGATTGCTGGGAGCAGATTACGTAATCAAGAACAATCGTTATCAAATTGATAAAATATATGGTGGTCTAAATTGGAATCGTGGATTGCGTTCTCCGCTTACAGAGCCAGGGGTAAATATTGGCGAAGGCTCCTACATTATCAAAGTTGATGGTGAAGAAGTCACTGGAGCAGACAATTTGCATTCCTTTTTTGAAAATAAGGCGAATAGGATTGTAACCCTTACTTTAAGTAATACTGCCGACGGGAAAAATTCCAAAGATGTTAAGGTAATGCCCACAAGTTCGGAGCGTGCTTTAAGAAATCGTGATTGGATTGAGCAAAATATCAAAAAAGTAGACGAGGCTACAAACGGTCAAGTAGCCTATGTTTACGTGCCAAATACCGCCTATGCCGGTCATGAATATTTTAAGCGATATTTTTATCCGCAGGCTGATAAGAAAGCTATTATTGTTGATGAGCGCTTTAATGGAGGCGGTCAATTAGCCGATTACGTGATAGACATGCTTAAGAAACCTGTTCAATCTTATTGGGATTTTAGATACGGCGATGATATGAAAGCACCGAGCGCTTCGATTCAAGGGCCAAAAGTTATGCTGATTAATGAAACCGCAGGTTCAGGTGGTGATTACTTACCGTGGATGTTCAGAAAATTTAATTTAGGCACATTGGTTGGAAAACGCACCTGGGGCGGACTTGTGGGGGTTTTGGGTTACCCAGAGTTTATTGATGGAGGAAGCGTTACCGCACCAAATATCGCTTTTTATACTGAAAATGGCTTTCAAGTTGAGAACGAGGGCGTCGCACCAGATGTGGAGATTGAGCAGTATCCAAAGGACGTGATTGCCGGTAAAGACCCGCAATTGGAAAAAGCCATTGAGATTGCACTGAAGGAATTAAGGGAAAATCCTCCAAAAAAGGTGCCTACTCTTAAATATCCTGATGTGACTAAGAATTGAGGTTATAGTTTTCAGGCTTTAGTCTTTTTTTGGTGATAGGCCTTAGTTGGTATTTAGCGTTTAAAATTTGAGTTTCTTGATTGGAATCCCCATTTAATTTAGTTTTTGAACAAAATCTTATTTTTCGT
The DNA here is from genome assembly GCA_039025415.1 of Bacteroidota bacterium. Lineage (GTDB taxonomy): Bacteria > Bacteroidota > Bacteroidia > Flavobacteriales > Flavobacteriaceae > Psychroserpens. The sequence goes on from JBCCOJ010000030.1 coordinate 3,756, forward strand.
GATAAAACATACACAGGAAATCAAATAATATTGTGCATGATTTGAAAACGTGCATAAAAAAACGTACTTTGTTGTGCACGAAATAATATAATTAACACGATAAAATAATTTATTGTGTATGTCTTATCAATATGTCTGAAATTCAAACCCTGCCTTTACCTCCAAAGGCTGACTGTGAGTCAACCAAAATTTTAAAAGCGCTAAATAGAGCAAGTAGAGTATTGGGTGAATTGAAAGGGGTGGTAAAAAAAATACCTAATTCACAAATACTCATAGACACACTCTCATTAGAGGAAGCAAAGGATAGTAATGAAGTAGAGAATATAGTTACCACTGATGATGAACTATACCAAGCCGCTGTTGATGAAGAAATTAAATCAACTGCAGCAAAAGAGGCAAAAAATTATGCCGACACATTAAAGTTGGGGTACAGCATCATTCAAGAAAAGGGGATTTTAACCACAAATGACATTATCAAAATTCAAAAAAAAATTACGCCTAACCATCCGATTAGGAAAATTCCAGGAACTGTCTTAAAAAACCCAAAAACTGGGGAAGTCGTATTTACCCCTCCACAAAATTACAATGAAATTATCAAGCTACTCGAAAACTTAGAAACCTATATTAATAATCCAGAATTTCATGATATTGATAGTCTTATAAAGATGCCTATAATTCATTATCAATTTGAAAGTATCCATCCGTTTTATGACGGTAATGGCAGAACTGGAAGATTAATAAATATGTTGTATTTAGTTCAACAAAGACTATTGGATATACCAGTACTTTATTTGAGTAGTTACATTATAAAAAATAAGAATGATTACTATAGATTGCTTCAAGAGGTAAGAATCAAAAATTCTTGGGAGGCATGGATTGTGTGGATGCTAACAGGTGTAGAAGAAACCGCCAAAGAAACAATTAAGGTCGTAAATGAAATAAAAATCCAAATGGATGAATACAAGAAAGAAATTAGGTCACAATTTAGTTTTTACAGTCATGACCTGATTAATATTCTCTTTAAACATCCCTATACAAAAATTGACTTTCTGGAAAAGGAATTGAGAATACATCGAAATACGGCCAGTAATTATTTAAATACTCTAGCAAATCATGGTATGTTGACCAAGGTCAAAATTGGGAAACGTAATTACTATATCAACCAAAAACTGTTCAATACATTGACTAGAAAATAGGGGGTGGTGCATTGATATGCCGTATTAAACTTTCAATTCCACGAAAAAAGTACGAATTTCGTGTTTCTATCGTTGATAGATAAATTCATTTTGCATGAACTATAAGCTGATTTTCATCACAATTGGCCTTTACCTTTTCAATTTTTTCGCTTTTTCTCAGGATTGCATTCCGAAGAATAGTGAGAATAAACCTGTTTTAGAATCAAAAAACAAGCCCGTTGATACCATTTCAAAAGATTCGATTATTGACGGGAAAGACCTTTCCAACCATAAGATTGAAATCAAGGCAGAATTAGATTCTACTGCAATGCAGTCTTTGGAAGATATTGAGCTGGCCGCTAATATCGACCAGAAATGGCTTGAGGAATTATATAGTAATAATTTATTTGATAGCATTTACCAAACCGTTACCGAACTTGATTACAAAGAAGTTGATTATCCTGAGCTTCCAACCGACACACTCAAGGCACGACTAGCAGAACTCGATGCAAAAACCCCCTTCAATATTGCATATAATCCATCATTGGAAAGTGTAATCAAAACCTACCTTAAACGTCGAAGGGAATCGCTTTCAAAGTTGATGTCATTAAGCGACTATTACTTTCCATTATTTGAAGAGAATTTAGATAAGGAAGACATACCACTTGAGGTAAAATACCTTGCCATTGTGGAGTCTGCTTTAAAACCAAGGGCAAGATCTAGGGTTGGAGCCACAGGTTTATGGCAATTTATGTTTGGCACTGGTAAAGAGTACGGTTTAAATGTAAGCAGCTATGTTGATGAAAGGCGAGACCCCATAAAATCCACGGAGGCTGCAAGTAAGTACTTAGCAAAACTATATGGGATTTTTGGAGATTGGGATTTAGCACTCGCGGCATACAATTCAGGACCGGGAAACGTAAGCAAGGCCATTAGGCGTTCGGGAGGTTATACCAACTATTGGAATATCAGGGGTTTCCTCCCTAGGGAAACCGCTGGTTATCTGCCTGCATTTTTAGCAACTATGTATATCTTCGAATATGCAGAAGAACATGGATTCAAGAAAGAACGTCCAAATTATCACTACGTGGAAACGGATACCATCCACATCAAAAAAATGATAACCTTGGATCAGGTTTCTGAAATATTGGAAGTGCCCATTGAAGAACTCCAGTTTTTAAATCCGTCTTATAAGTTAGATATCATTCCCTACATTAAAGGTGAAAATTATACATTACGCTTGCCAAGAAATGCAATTGGTAAGTTTGTCTCAAATGAAGAAAAAATTTATGAATATGTAACTGCAGAGTTGAATGCGCGTGAAAAACCATTACCTCAATTTTTTGACAGTAACAGTAAGGTTAGATATAGGGTAAGATCTGGTGATTATTTGGGAAGAATCGCAAGAAAATTTGGCGTTAGGGTAAGTCAGATTAAACGATGGAATGGCTTACGAAACAATAACTTAAGAATTGGACAAAGGCTAACAATTTACCCAAGAAAGCCTGTTACCAACACCCCTGTATCGAGTAAGGTCACACCTAAGAAAGTAGTAAATACTGAAGGTAAAACAACCTATAAAGTTCTAGAAGGGGATTCACTTTGGAGCATTTCCCAAAAGTTCCCAGGAGTTTCAATTGAAAACATCCGAAAATGGAACGGTTTAAGTGGTAATAGAATCAAAATTGGAATGACTCTTGTGGTTTCTGAGTAAAATTTTAACCAACATGCAAAAAACAACATTACTCTTTTTAGCTTTTATCCTAACACTTTTGTCTTGTGAGGATAAAGAACAGCAGCGTTATGTGCCAAAATCCAATGGCCAGATAAATGACCTAACCGTTGTCGCAGGCAATATTCTTTGGGAAAATACAGTGGGTGACAGTATAAGAAAGATCTTGGCAGCGCCTGTTGAAGGATTAGCACTAGAAGAGCCTCAATTTGCTATGCGGCAAATGCCACCTGAGGTTTGGACCGGTTTTGCAAAAAAGAGCAGAATAGTTCTCAAAATTGAAAAAGGTCAAAAAGCAGATACCAAAATTGTTGAAGATAAATTTGCTAGACCCCAAACACTGGTCGTAATTTCTGGTCAAACTAATGCCGAGATTATTGAACAAATCCAAAAAAACGGCGAAAAGATTAAAGATGTCTACAATAAAGAAGAAATCAAGGAGCGCCAGAGAAGAACAAAAAAGTCATTGTTTAACGACAAACCAATAGAAGAAAGTTTAGGCTTAACTATCCAACTCCCTACCGCTTATAGGATGGCAAAGGCTCAGGATAAGTTCTTTTGGTTAAGAAAAGACATTAAAACTGGGACCATGGATATGATGATTTATGAGGTTCCGCTTTCAGCAATTAGAAAAAAGGATAGTACCGTAATGGATGTTGTACGTTTGAGGGACTCGGTTGGAAAAATCTATATTGAAGGCCCAGTTGAGGGGTCATACATGGCAACAGAGGATGCATTTACACCCTTTATTTCAGAGACCATCCTTGATAACAAACCCACTTTTGAAACCAAGGGGTTGTGGGATGTTGAAAATGCTTACATGTCAGGGCCTTTTATAAATTATGCTATAGAAGATAAAGTGAACAAACGCTGGGTCATCCTTGAGGGTTATGTGTTTGCACCTTCAGTTGAAAAGCGCGATTATGTCTTTGAATTAGAGTCGATAATTAATTCGGCGCGGATAAAGTAGACCACGATTGAGAAGATTGTGCGGCTTTTGATTTTTAAAGGCGCCCTATAGAATTTGCTCTAATTCTATTCCATAAGGACATTCTAACTTATGCATGGTTTAAGGTCGTTTTCGGAATAGATTTCGATTTAAACTTCATTCCTTACCTTTGCCCAAATTTTTAACCCTTAAACATTGGTATAGCATGCAACTGTACAATAATTTAAGTGCGAAGGAAAGAGCTGAACTTATCGAAAAGGCGGGGAAGGACCGTCTTACCGTTTCTTTCTATAAATACGCCAAAATCGGAAACCCCGAAATTTTCAGAAATCATTTATTTATTGCCTGGGACAACCTAGACGTACTTGGAAGAATTTACGTGGCAAAAGAAGGTATCAATGCCCAATTATCCCTTCCAGCGGATAATTTTGAAGCTTTTAAGTCACATCTGGATTCGATAACGTTTTTGGAGAACGTTCGATTGAATGTTGGTCTAGAACACGATAATTTTTCATTCCTCAAGCTGAAAGTTAAAGTGCGACCTAAAATTTTAGCAGATGGTCTTGATGATGCTACCTTTGATGTAACAAACAAGGGCCAACATGTTGGAGCAGAAATATTTAATGAATTGATTGAAGATCCCAACACGATTTTGGTCGATATGCGAAATCATTATGAAAGTGAGATAGGCCATTTTAAAAATGCAATTACTCCAGATGTTGATACGTTTAGGGATTCATTGCCAATAATCGAGGAAGACCTTAAAGAGCACAAAGAAGATAAGAATCTTGTTATGTATTGCACTGGGGGAATTCGATGCGAAAAAGCCAGTGCCTACTATAAGCACAAAGGCTTTAAAAAAGTATTTCAGTTAGAAGGAGGGATTATAAATTACGTTAAACAAGTCGAAGATGCTGGTCTGGAAAACAAATTCATAGGCAAGAATTTTGTTTTTGATGAGCGCCGCTCTGAGCGAATATCTGACGACATTATCGCAAGGTGCCACCAATGTGGAAGTCCAGCTGACACTCATGTAAATTGCGCAAATGAGGCTTGCCATTTGTTATTTATTCAATGTGACGATTGCAGAAAAAAAATGGAAGGCTGCTGTTCTACGCAGTGCATGGAAATCAATCGATTACCATATGAAGAACAAAAAGCATTGAGAAAAGGTCAAGGTAACAGTAACGATATATTTAAAAAAGGACGCGCTGATCATCTACCTTTTAAAAAAGACTTGCGTAACATTTATGATACCCTATTGAAAAAGGACTAGATGAATATTTACCGACTTTTACAGCTAAATCGAAAAATAAAGAGCCATAGAATAAAGTTCTTGGGTCTTTTTATGTTGCATAAGCTCAACAAGCGATATTTGGCTGTAAATCTCGACCCAGTAATGGCCTGTAATTTAAGGTGTAAAATGTGTTATTTCACAGATGCTGATTATGTGAAGACACTAAAGGGACAATTTAAGGTTGAAGACTTGGATCTAGTGGCAAAAGCCATTTTTAAGAGGGCCCTAAAACTTCAAATAGGCTGTGGTACAGAACCCACCTTGTATAAAAATCTTGAAAAGATAGTGGAATTGGGTAAAGCTTACAAGGTCCCATATATTTCCATTACGACCAATGCTAACTTATTGACCGAGGAGAAAATAAAACAATTACTGGAGGCTGGCTTGAATGAATTTACCATATCACTCCATGGTGTCCACAAGGAGAGCTATGAGAATTTCATGAAAAAAGCCAGCTACGAGAAATTTCATAATGCATTCAAGGCTTTTGCTAAATTAAAATTAAAGTACGATTTTAAGGTTCGTATCAATTACACCTTCAATAAAGATAATTTTTATGAACTGAGTGATTTTTTCACCCATTTTGACCCGAAAAGCTTTGATGTTCTCCAAATCAGGCCAATTCAAAAAATTGGAAATACGGAGTATAGTGATTTTGATATATCAACATTAAAAAAAGACTATCCCGGGCTTATTCATAATCTCCGGCAAACCTGCCAAAAAAATGATATCGTTTTAATGGCGCCTAATTCAATCTCAAGTTTGAAATCTGAAAATCATTCCAGCGTTATATTCGATTATACATTCTGTTATATTTCACCTAACAAATTCTGGAAAGAAGGCTTTAATTGGAGAGAAGAAAGCTTTAATCAGTTTTCAAAACAAATTTATTGGAGTCAAATCCTCTTCTCAAACATTTTCAAATCTAAAGCACAATTAAAATCGCTGTCAAATCGTTTAAACTACGAGGTAGAGTTCTCTTAGATTTTTTTAAAATCGTAGGCTCGATTTTATTATTCCTTTTTATGGTCTAATAAATAACCCTATCTTTACATTTAGTCGAAAAACCAATTGTTAATCTTCATTTGATAGTTTTTATGCTATCAATTTTTATATAAAATTACATGAGTTGTAAAAGTTGCTCAACTGGAAAGGATGGACAACCAAGAGGCTGTAAAAATAATGGTACCTGCGGAACTGATAGCTGTAATAAGCTAACTGTTTTTGACTGGCTTTCAAACATGGCCCTCCCAGACGGGCAAGAACCTTTTAAGGGTGTTGAGGTACGTTTTAAAAATGGCCGAAAGCAATATTATAAAAACACAGAATCCTTAACCTTAAGTATTGGCGATATTGTCGCCACACAAGCAAAATCAGGTCACGATATTGGTATGGTAACGCTAACAGGAGAACTTGTTAGAGTCCAAATGAAGCGTAAGAAAATCAATATTGACGACAAGGAAGATGTGTTGAAAATATACCGAAAAGCGTCCCAACGTGATATCGATATTTGGTCAAAAGCGCGAGATAAGGAAGAGGAAATGAAGGTCAGGGCTCGACAATTTGCGATTGACCTTAATCTAAAAATGAAAATTTCAGATATCGAGTATCAAGGTGATGGCAGCAAGGCCACATTTTATTATACCGCGGAAGAACGTGTTGATTTTAGAGAACTTATCAAGGTATTTGCAAGAGAGTTTCGAACCAGGATTGAAATGAAACAAGTAGGTTTCCGTCAGGAAGCGGCTAGACTTGGCGGAATTGGTTCTTGCGGAAGGGAGCTTTGCTGTTCAACTTGGCTAACCGATTTTCGCTCAGTGAGCACATCGGCCGCGAGATACCAGCAATTGTCGTTAAATCCGCTAAAATTGGCAGGCCAATGTGGCAAGCTGAAATGTTGCTTAAATTACGAGTTGGATGCCTACTTAGACGCTTTAAAGTCTTTTCCGAAATCAGATACTAAGCTCTTTACAGAAAAAGGTAAGGCAGTTTGTCAAAAGACAGATATTTTTAAGGGACACCTATGGTATGCCTATGAGGGTGAATGGATGAATTGGCACAAATTGACCACTGATCAGGCTAATGAAATCATCGAAAAAAATAAAAAAAGAATACCTGTTGCAAGTCTTGAGGAATATTCTGCAGAATTGATAGAAGACACTAAAACGGTGTTTGAGAACGTTGTAGGTCAAGATAGCTTAACCCGTTTTGATAGTCCAAAACGCAAAAAGAAACGTAGAAATAATAGAAACCGAAAGAATCGACAAAATCGTTCAAAAAGCAACGCGAAGGAATCTTAAATGATTGGTTTTTTAAATAATTGATTTCAGGTTTGGCGAATAATTTAGAACACATTTAATATAAAGCTACGTGCGGTGAAAAAGCTATTAATTTTTGTTTTCGTTGTCAGTTTCGTCTCATGTGATGATAAAATGGTGTTTGATGAGTACAAAACTATTTCTGGAGGAACTTGGGATAAAGATGAAATAGTTTCATTTTCATTGGAAGCACCAGACACAACCAGTAATTACAATCTTTATCTCAATTTAAGAAATAATAATGATTATAAATACAATAATCTGTATTTGATTGTTGAAATGAATTTCCCCCACGGAAAGACCTTAAAAGACACCTTAAATTATAAAATGGCTAGACCAGACGGTAGTTTTTTGGGTACCGGTTTTTCTGATGTTAAGGAAAATAAATTATGGTACAAAGGCCATGAAGCCCCTTTTGTGTTTGAGGAATCAGGCGATTATGATATTAGCATCCAACATGCTATGAGAGAAAACGGAACTGTTGATGGCATTGAGAACCTAGAGGGCATAACTGATGTTGGATTTAGAGTTGAACCTGTTACAATTAATTAAAAATGGCAAAACCTACAGATAAAAGTAAAGCAAAGGAAAAACCTAGTGGTTTTGGGAAGTACATCAAGGGATTTTGGATGCTTTTTCTGGGTGGGGTTTTCCTTTTTTTCGGTGTCTTCTTTCTGGCCTCTTGGGGATTGCTTGGGGAGATGCCCGACCACACGATATTAGAAAACCCAAAGACGTTTTTAGCAACTGAGGTTGTTTCTTCAGACGGCAAGACCCTTGGGAAATTCTATCTTGATGATAATCGAACTCCAGTTGATTATGAGGAGCTACCAAAACATTTGGTAGATGCACTTGTAGCAACAGAAGATATACGTTACTACGAACATTCTGGAATTGATTTTAGAGGTACAGCTAGAGCAATTGTAAAACTCGGTAGCGGCGGCGGAGCGAGTACCATTTCGCAACAATTAGCAAAGCAATTGTTTACAAAACAGGTGTCTTCAAACAAGTTTCAAAGGGTTTTTCAAAAGGTAAGAGAGTGGGTCATTGCCATAAGATTGGAGCGACAGTATACCAAAGAAGAGATTATTGCAATGTATTTCAACATTTACGACTTTGGTAATAACGCAGACGGAATAAGGAGTGCGGCTAGAATCTATTTCGGTAAAGAGCCAATGGAGCTCGATTTAAAGGAGTCAGCCATGCTCGTTGGCATGTTTAAAAACTCCTCTTTATACAACCCGAGACCTCAGAGAAATCCAGAGGGCACCAAAAATCGAAGAAACGTAGTTTTGGCCCAAATGGAGAAATACGAGTACATTACTGAGGCAAAAAAAGACTCACTTCAAAAAACCGAACTTGATTTAAATTATACTCCAGAATCCCATCGTGAGGGTATTGCGACGTATTTTAGAGCTTATCTTGATGGTTTTATGAAAGATTGGATTAAAAATAATCCTAAGCCAGATGGGAGTAAATACAACCTCTATAACGATGGCCTCAAGATTTATACCACCATCGATTCAAGAATGCAAACTTATGCAGAGAATGCTGTAGAACGCCATATGCCTAGACTGCAAGCAGCATTTTTTAAACAGAACACTCCAGAACGAAACAGAACGGCACCTTTTCTTGAACTGACAAATAAAGAAATCGATGATTTAATGGAAAGGAGCATGAGGCGCTCAGAACGCTGGAGAGTGATGAAACTTCAGGAAAAAACCAATGAGGAAATTAGAAAGTCTTTTGACGAGCCTACCCAAATGACAGTCTTTAGATGGAAGGATGGCAAGGCGAGTGAATTTGACACCATAATGAAACCTATTGATTCCATGCGCTATTATAAGTCGTTCTTACAACCTGGTTTGATGTCAATGGACCCAAAGACAGGTTTCGTTAAAGCTTGGGTCGGGGGCATGAATTATCGCCATTTCCAATATGATCATGTTAAGCAAGGTAAGCGTCAAGTTGGCTCAACGTTTAAGCCTTTTGTTTACGCTACGGCCATAGATCAATTACACCTTTCGCCTTGCGATACGCTGCCGAGGCAGCAAATTACCATAGAAGCTAATAAATTTGGCAACCCAGAACCTTGGACGGCAAAAAATTCTGACGGGGAGTACGAAGGTTTTTTAACTTTAAGTGACGCACTTGCCAATTCCGTAAATACAATAACGGCGAGATTGATGGATAAGGTTGGGCCGCAACCTGTTGTTGATATGGCAAGAAACCTCGGGGTGCAGTCAGATATTCTCCCAGTACCGGCTATTGCCTTAGGCGCTCCTGATATCAATTTATACGAAATGGTAGCCGCCTATGGAACCTTTGCTAATAAGGGCGTTTACAATAAACCAGTTATGGTTACTAGAATTGAAGATAAAAACGGTACAGTCTTATTTCAATTTACTCCAGAAAGCCGAGATGTACTCAGCGAAGAAGTAGCCTACACTACAGTTAAGTTAATGGAGGGTGTAACTCGAGAAGGTTCAGGAGCGAGACTTAGACGTACTTGGATGCCAAAAAGCGGGGTTTACCCAGAAATCATTACTGGATATCCATACGGCTTTGAAAATGACATCGCTGGAAAGACCGGAACCACACAAAACCAAAGTGATGGTTGGTTTATGGGGATGGTTCCCAATTTAGTGACTGGTGTTTGGGTAGGAGCAGAAGATAGGGCCTCACATTTCAGCACCTTAGCCTACGGTCAAGGGGCATCAATGGCCCTTCCAATCTGGGCACTTTATATGAAATCCTGTTATGAAAATGAAGAATTGAATATTTCTAAAGATGAATTTGAAGAGCCAAGTGAACTTTCCATAATCGTTGACTGCGACAAGATGAAAGATGAGGCTGCCGACGCCGTTGACCCTTCCGATGAGTTGGAAGGTGTTTTAGATTTTTAATCTTGATGTTCATATATTAAGCTCGTACTTATTTTCTGCCAGTTGAAAGGATATTTCAAATCGAAATATTGTATTTTTATTAGAAATTATTCAAATGATAAACAAGACGGTCGCTAATGTTTCCGAAGCATTGAAAGGAGTTGAGGACAACATGACCATGATGCTCGGTGGCTTTGGTCTTTCTGGTATTCCTGAAAATGCCATTGCTAAGTTGGTAGAGCTGAATATTAAGAATTTAACCTGTATTTCCAACAACGCAGGGGTTGATGATTTTGGTTTAGGATTGCTTCTTCAGAAAAAGCAAATTAAAAAGATGATATCGTCTTATGTAGGCGAGAATGACGAGTTTGAAAGGCAAATGCTTTCAGGCGAACTAGAAGTAGAGCTTATTCCGCAGGGTACATTGGCTGAACGCTGTAGAGCAGCACAGGCTGGTTTCCCGGCTATTTACACCCCAGCAGGTTTTGGTACGGAGGTAGCGGAAGGAAAGGAAACTAGGGAATTTGATGGAAAAATGTATGTGCTTGAACATGCATTTAAAGCAGATTTTGCCTTTGTCAAAGCTTGGAAGGGAGATTCTGCAGGAAATCTGATTTTTAAAGGGACAGCACGTAATTTTAATCCAAATATGTGTGGAGCCGCAAAAATTACGGCCGCTGAGGTTGAGGAATTACTTCCAGTTGGCAGTTTAGACCCCAACCAAATTCATATCCCAGGTATTTTTGTACAACGCATTTTCAAGGGGGATAATTATGAAAAACGGATTGAGCAGAGAACAGTTAGGGCTCGTTCAGGCTCTAATTGAATATGAAAAAGTGAATCTTATTAATAAGAAAAACAGTAATTAAATTCATACCTGTAATTCCCCCCCTGCGGCGGGGATATGGCTAATTATGTTAGATAAAAACGGAATTGCAAAACGAATCGCTCGAGAAGTACAAGACGGCTATTATGTCAATTTAGGAATAGGAATTCCCACTCTTGTTGCAAACTACGTGCGTGAAGACATTGAAGTGGAATTTCAAAGTGAAAACGGCGTATTAGGCATGGGCCCGTTTCCTTTTGAAGGTGAAGAAGATGCAGATGTTATTAATGCAGGGAAACAGACTATAACCACGCTACCAGGAGCCAGTTTCTTTGATTCGGCGATGAGTTTCTCCATGATTAGGGGACAACACGTTGACCTAACAATTCTCGGCGCCATGGAAGTTGCAGAAAATGGCGACATAGCCAATTGGAAAATACCAGGAAAAATGGTTAAAGGCATGGGTGGGGCTATGGATTTAGTGGCAAGCGCCGAAAATATTATTGTCGCCATGATGCACACTAATCGTGCTGGGGAATCTAAATTATTAGCCAATTGCACATTACCCTTAACCGGTGTTGGATGTGTAAAGAAAATAGTAACCAATCTAGCCGTATTAGAGGTTACTGAACGCGGCTTTAAATTATTGGAGCGCGCACCTGGGGTTTCGGTTGAAACCATTCAAAATGCAACCACAGGGAAATTAATTGTGGACGGGGAAATCCCAGAGATGCTCGTTTAGGTTTGAGGAACTCAGTTGGCGCTAATTTCACAGATACTTCGTAAAAATTCAAAATTCAAAACCTGATTATTTCGCTAGAATAGATTTTACCTTCTTAACACCTTCCTTTAGGGGAGGTCGAAATTCTTTAGGAATTTCGGGAGGGGCATAAAAAAGCCCCACAGACAATCTGCAGGGCTTTTTTGAGGACTAACTCGTTATTAATATTTTTAAATTTTAATCTTAAAAATATTATACGAGTTAACCTCCATCGGCTTTACAGCCGCTATTTAGTATGATAGCAACTGAAACACCTAATGCTGTATTAAAAATTAATTTACTGAAAAATTTCATTCTAATTACAGTTGTTAGAGTAAAATAGTACGGACTTCAATTTTTCTTTTTCATAGCAAAATTTTCCATACTCACTAAGTAGATGCAAAAACCTTAAAAAGGTTGCGTCTATTCTCTAAAAAAAATTTAGATATCGTATTTTTGATGAAATTCATTTAGAATAACTTCATAAAACACAAGAGATGAGTAGTGAGAAAGATGCTAAGCTAAAAGCCCTAAAACTAACCTTAGACAAACTTGATAAAGCTTACGGTAAGGGAACGGTCATGAAAATGAGCGATCAAGCAGTCGTTGATATTGACGCTATTCCATCGGGTTCTTTGGGCCTAGACATTGCATTGGGAGTTGGTGGATATCCTCGTGGTCGCGTAATTGAAATATACGGTCCAGAGTCTTCGGGTAAAACGACGCTGACCTTACACGCAATAGCAGAGGCACAAAAAATGGGCGGCATAGCTGCCTTCATTGATGCTGAGCATGCCTTTGATAGAACCTACGCTGAAAAATTAAATGTTGATATTGATAATTTGATTATTTCACAGCCAGATAATGGGGAACAAGCCCTTGAGATTGCCGATAACCTCATTCGCTCTGGTGCTATTGATATTGTTGTGATTGATTCCGTTGCGGCATTGACCCCTAAAAGTGAAATTGAAGGCGAGATGGGGGATTCTAAAATGGGCTTACACGCAAGATTGATGTCTCAGGCACTAAGAAAATTAACAGGCTCTATAAGTAAGACCAATTGCACGGTAATCTTTATAAATCAATTACGTGAAAAAATAGGTGTGATGTTTGGCAATCCCGAAACTACTACAGGGGGGAATGCGCTTAAATTTTATGCCTCGGTAAGACTTGATATTAGACGATCAACCCAAATCAAGGAGACTAGCGGCAATGTGGCTGGTAATAAAACCCGTGTAAAGGTTGTTAAAAATAAAGTAGCTCCACCATTCAAAATGTGTGAATTTGACATCATGTACGGCGAGGGAATTTCAAAAGTTGGCGAAATATTAGATGTGGCCGTCGAGCATGATATTGTTAAAAAGAGTGGGTCTTGGTTTAGCTATGGTGAAACTAAACTTGGCCAAGGGCGCGATGCCGTAAAGGCACTGATTAAAGATAACCCCGAGTTAATGGACGAGCTTGAAGAAAAAGTTAGGGCAGAAATAGATGCATTGAATTAGATTCAGCTAGAATTTTAAAAGAAAATCCCATTTTTTTGGGATTTTTTTATTTTTAGACGCAACCATTCCTCACTTATTGCATCTATTAATTGAATTAATAGCTTTTAATAAAGATTGATGAAAAAGTTTTACGTTTTATTTGTGCTATTTATAGGTCTAGCTTCTTGTAGTATAGAAGATGAGGACAGACCAGCCTATAGCACAGATTTTGTTGGGATAGAGTCAGTTGATATGCCTGAGGAATTTATTCTTGGACAAACCCATGAAATCACCATGACCTTTTTAAGGCCAACATCCTGTCATTTGTTTTATGATTTATTTTATGATATTGAAGAAAACCAAAGAACCGTTGCAATTACAACAATTTCCCCAGTAGAGCAGGATTGTGAAGTTTTAGAAGACGATGAGGTCGAGGTATCGTTTAATTTTGAAGTTCTAGATACAGAACCTTATGTTTTTAGATTTTATCAGGGAGAAGATGAAAACGGAGAGGATGTTTTTCATATAGTTGAAGTGCCAGTTTCAATAGAATAATTGACAATAAACACCAACCCATGTGAGTTTAGAACAACTCATAAAACAATGTAAAAAAAATGACACGCAAGCGCAGAGTCAGATTTATAAGCTATTTGCTAGTAAATTATATTCGGTTTGTCTAAAGTATTCACGTAATTACGTTGAAGCAGAGGATAATCTCCAAGATGCGTTTATTACGATTTTTAAGAAAATGAGCCAATATAAAAATAAAGGCTCATTTGAAGGATGGATGAAGAGGGTTACTGTGAACACAGTACTTCAAAAATATCGAAGCCCTGGTGTTTTCGATATTGTAAATGAAGAGCAAATTGAGGATGTAAGTGTTGAAATTGAAGAAGATTCCATAAGCATTGATTATCTGCTGAAGATTGTCCAAGAGCTACCAGATAGATATCGTTTGGTGTTTAACCTATATGCAATGGATGATTATTCGCACAAGCAGATTGCTGAAATGTTGGATATTTCAACTGGGACATCAAAATCAAATCTTGCAAGAGCACGGTTGATTTTAAAAGAAAAAATTGAAAAGTACAAAGCGAGAAGCAACTCGCATATTTTGTAATGAGTGAAAAGAAAAATATAGATAAGCTCTTTAAAGAGCAATTCAAGGATTTTGAAGCGATGCCAAGTGATGCAGTTTGGAAAAACATCGAAAACGAGCTTCAAAAAAACAAGCGTAAGCGACGTGTCATTCCTATTTGGTGGAAAGTTGCTGGTGTTGCGGCTGTTTTAGCTCTTTTATTTACTACTGGAAATTTCATTTTAGACGATAATAATGAAATCGAGGTAAATGAAAACAGTATTGTTGATAATGAAAAAACCTCAACCTCTGATATTGAAATTAATGGTTCATCAGATAATGTGAAAAACGAGGAAATTTCAAACGTTGAAAAGGAAGAACGCAAGCAAAATTCTGCTGAGCATTTTTCAAAAACAAAGTTGGAGGTCAATAAAAATTCAGAAGGCTTGGTTTCTACTACTAATGAAACTAAAAATGAGTCTTCTCAGAATCAACAAAATAAACCACAGCAAGACGCACGGTTAGTTACCAATGATGTTGACGAAGTTGGGAAGGTCAATGAAGCTAATAACTTAACAAACCCGAATAACTATCAAAAAAATGCCAATACATACGGATCCAAAACTAGTGTAGCTCAAAACGACAATAATTTTAATGAAGAAGAAAAATTAAAAAAGGTTAATGGTTCAAAAGAAGCATTGGCCGCTACTGAAAATCTATCAAAATCAAACTCTAAGTCTAACAAAAACTCTGAAAATGCCTTGATAGATGCCTCTAAAGCAGATGGGTTAATCTCAAAATTAAAAGATGATGCAACCTCGGCGGTAACAGACAATTTAACCACCGAGAAAGAAAATTCACCTTTTGAAAAAGATTCCCTGTCAGTCTCAAAAGAAGTTAATGCCATTGAAGAAGCAATTGCTTTGGCCAATGACATTGAAGCTGTTGAGAAAGAGGAAGAGGAGAAGTTAAACAGGTGGAGCGTTTCCCCAAACGTTGCTCCTGTTTACTTCAATTCTTTGAGCCAAGATGGCTCTTCATTAGACAATCAATTGGCTTCAAATTCCAAACAAGGACAAATTAATATGAGTTATGGTATTGGTGGAAGTTATGCCATCAATAAAAAGTTAAAGATTCGAGCGGGTGTCAATAGGGTTGATTTGGGATATAGGACCAATGATATTATTGTTCTCGACAATATTAGCCCAATAGCACGTATATCCCAGCCAGGCTCAGACGTATTTGTTCAAACAGAGTCAAGGTCTCAACCTTTAAATAATGTCGATGTCGTGGAGGCACACTCAAATAGCCTATTTATTAGTGCCTCTGGAGTTAATGCCAGCACTGCACCAAATCAATTGTTAACACAAGACCAAATTTCATTAGACCAGAATCTTGGTTTTATTGAGGTGCCTATTGAAATAGAATATAGCCTTTTAGAATCTAAGTTTGGCTTAAATCTTATAGGTGGCTTTAGTACACTCTTTTTGAACAATAATGAGGTTTTCGCTGTTGAAGATGGCAGTTCAAGCTTTTTTGGTGAAGCCACTAACGTGAACGATATGAGCTATAGTGCAAACTTTGGTATAGGATTTAATTATAATATCAATGAGCAATTTAGATTTAACTTAGAACCGACGTTTAAATACCAAATTAATACGTTTGAAAATACAGCTGGTGATTTCAATCCGTATTTTATTGGGGTTTATACAGGCCTTAGTTTTAAGTTTTAGTTTTTTAGTTGGTTAGATGTTATTGCAATCTCAGCAATAACGATTTAAAGCCGCTCTGTGCCAAGAGCGGCTTTTGTTTTTCTCGAAGCAGAAATCAGGAGTTTTTTAAATTTTCCAGGATTGAGTTTCTAACCTTTTGGTTTAATGTTTTGCAATCAGCAATTTTGAGTCCATCTGTTGGTACGAATCCCAGAATTTTAGCTCTCATTTTACCCATACTACCACTTAAAAATGTAAATGAAAACCGTTTTTTATTATTTGGGAAAACTATCGGCACTATAGGAATTTGATGATTGACAGCCAATCTAAAAGCACCATCCTTAAACTCATCAAGAATTACGTTTTCGTCTGGTACCCCGCCTTCTGGAAAAATACAAATGCTCAGCCCTTGATTTAATCGTTTTTGGGCACGCTTAAAGACTGCCTGTCTGCTTTTTTGATCACTTCTATCGACTAAAATACAGGTGCGCTTATAGAAAAAGCCAAAAAGCGGAATCTTCGCCAACTCTGCTTTTCCAACAAAAACAAATGGATTTTTAACTACAGCTAACATTAACATGATATCAGCCATAGATGTATGATTGGCAATAAACATATAGCTTTCATTTTGAACTGGGGTTTGTTCACGCTCAATTTTAACCTGAAAACCCATACCAATTAAAATAAACCAGGCCCAAAATCGTGCTAATTTGAAAAAGAAAGGATACCAAGATTCTTTTAAAATCGAAATAATCAGTATTGGCATTAGTACTAAAATAGGTAAGGCTACCAAGATGTAAAACCATATTCTATACACTATCCAAAAAATATGTTTAAGAATCGCCATGGTGGTAAAAGTAAAGAATACTTTTGAG